>NZ_JBIWGC010000004.1:130147-465369 GCF_044763335.1 Streptomyces sp. NPDC096105 | reverse complement strand
TCTCCGTGCGCTTGGGGGCCCCGTGGGGGGGTGTTGGGGGGGGCGGGGGCCCCGGGGGGGGGGGGGGGGGGGGGGGGCGGGGGCCCCCCCCCCCGCCCCCGCCGCCCCGGTCGTCGCGGCTCGCTCGGCTACGCCCTGATCAGGGCGAGGGCCTCGTCGCGGATCCGGATCATCGTGGCCTCGTCGCGGGCCTCGGCGTTCAGCCGCAGCAGCGGTTCGGTGTTGCTGGGGCGGACGTTGAACCACCAGTCGGCGCCGGAGACGGTGAGGCCGTCCAGGTCGTCGAGGGTGACGCCGTCGCGGCCCTCGTAGGCGGCCCGGACCGCGGCGAGGCGGGCGGCCTGGTCGTCGACGGTGGAGTTGATCTCGCCGGAGCCGGCGTAGCGGTCGTACTGGGCCACCAGCGCGGACAGCGTGCCCTGCTGTTCGCCGAGCGCGGCGAGGACGTGCAGGGCGGCCAGCATGCCGGTGTCGGCGTTCCAGAAGTCGCGGAAGTAGTAGTGGGCGGAGTGCTCGCCGCCGAAGATGGCGCCGGTCCTGGCCATCTCCGCCTTGATGAAGGAGTGGCCCACGCGGGTGCGCTCGGGGGTGCCGCCGTTCTCCCGGACGACCTCGGGCACCGAGCGGGAGGTGATCAGGTTGTGGATGACGGTGCCCTTGCCGCCGTTGCGGGCGAGTTCGCGGGAGGCGACCAGGGCCGTGACGGCGGAGGGGGAGACCGGTTCGCCGCGCTCGTCGACGACGAAGCAGCGGTCGGCGTCGCCGTCGAAGGCGAGGCCGAGGTCGGCGCCCTCCTCGCGGACCCGCTTCCGCAGGTCGACGAGGTTGGCCGGGTCGAGCGGGTTGGCCTCGTGGTTGGGGAAGGTGCCGTCGAGCTCGAAGTACAGGGGGACGAGGGTGAGCGGCAACCCGGCGAGGACGGTCGGGACGGTATGGCCGCCCATGCCGTTGCCCGCGTCGACGACCGCCTTCAGCGGGCGGATGCCGGTGAGGTCGACGAGCGAGCGCAGGTGGGCCGCGTAGTCGTCGAGGGTGTCGCGGCGGGTGACGGTGCCGGGGGCGGCGGCCGGTTCCGGGGCGCCCGTGGCGCTCCACTCCTCGACGAGGGCGCGGATGTCGGCGAGGCCGGTGTCCTGGCCGACGGGGGCGGCGCCCGCCCGGCACAGCTTGATGCCGTTGTACCGCGCCGGGTTGTGCGAGGCGGTGAACATCGCGCCCGGCAGGTCCAGCGCGCCCGAGGCGTAGTAGAGCTGGTCGGTGGAGCACAGGCCGATCTCGGTGACGTCGGCCCCTTGGCCGGCCGCGCCGCGGGCGAAGGCGGCGGACAGGCCGGGCGACGAGGGGCGCATGTCGTGGCCGGTGACGACGGCGGTCGCGGCGGTCACCCGGACGAAGGCGGCGCCGAAGAGCTCGGCGAGCGACTCGTCCCACTGGTCGGGGACGACCCCGCGCACGTCGTACGCCTTCACGATCTGCGAGAGATCAGCAGCCACGGCCAGCCCTTCCGGAAGTCCTGTCGGTCACCACAAACTACCCGCAGGGGGCGGCGCTCCGGTGGGGCGGCCGGGCGGAGCGCGGCCGGTCCTGCCCGGTCCTGCCCGGTCAGGGCTGCGGCCGGGCGAGCACCGCCGTGCTCTGCCCCACCACGAGGAGGCGCGTCACGAGCGGCAGGCCGAGGCTCCAGGGCGGCGCCTTGCGCGGCAGGCCGCCCGCGCGGCCCGCGAGTCCGGCGGCCGCGCAGGCGATGGCGGGGTTCCGCGGCGGGGTCGTCTTGCCGAGCACGCCGTCGGAGCCGTCGGCGGCGGCGAGCGGGCCGGACTGCTGGGCGGCGGTGACCTGGAGGGCGTCGAGGGGCGCGCGGTGAGGGGATGTGAGGGGACGGCCGGAGTGAGCGGCCTCAGTTGTCCGGGGAGCGCAGAACCCGCAGGTGCCCGCGGCGGGCGACCTCCATCGGGTCGGCGCCGCGCGCGCCGCCGCCGGCTCCGGCCGCCCGCTCCTGGGGGCGGGCCGCCTCACGCACGGCGTTGGCGAGCGCTTCCAGGTCGTCCCCGCTGGGCTGCGCCGGGGCGGATCCGTCGAGCAGGCGGACGACCTCCCAGCCGCGCGGCGCGGTGAGGCGTTCGGAGTGCTCGGCGCACAGGTCGTAGCAGTGGGGTTCGGCGTAGGTGGCGAGCGGGCCGAGGACCGCGGTCGAGTCGGCGTAGACGTACGTGAGCGTCGCGACGGCGGGACGGCCGCAGGCGGTGCGCGAACAGCGACGTACAGGGCTCACGACGTTGGACGGTACCGCACTCTTGAGCGGGCCGCGACGACTCTCCACCAGGTCACTCCCCCGTGTCGGGGTGTGAAACGCCCCACATACCCCAGGAAACACACCTCTGTGACCAGGCGGGACGCCCGACCGGCGGCTTTCGGCCGGTTCTGGCTCCGGTCACCAGTCGGCATAAACACCGTCAAATGCCTTGAGCACATCGGTCCGGGAGAGATGCAGAATCGAGTCCAACCTTGGCTGGAATGGTCAGGTTGTGACATGACGTGCGGGTCGGCCGGAAGCCGCGTGGGCGTACGGCGGCGCGACGGCACGACGACTACCCTTCGCAGTGATGGACAGCCCCGTGACCCCTCGCTCCGCAGGCCCCGGGCCCCGCCACCGTGACCGCCACGGCCGGGGCATGCGCGGCCCGATCGCACCACCCCAGGTGCCGCTGGCCGCCAGCCGCGCGGAGACGTTCGCGGATCTGGTGCAGGACTCGGTGGAGCGGCTGGAGCGGCGCTGGCCGCAGCTCGCCGACATCGATTTCCTGGTGCAGGACGTCCCCCGGCTGGACGGCGCGGCGGGATCCGGCTGGGACGAGACGGTCCCGCTGGGCGGGACGGTGACGGCACGCGACGGACGCCCCGCGCGCGTGGTGATCTACCGGCGCCCGGTCGAGATCCGCTCCAAGGGCCGCGACGAGCGCGCGGCGCTGGTCCACGAGGTCGTGGTCGAACAGGTCGCCGACCTGCTGGGACTGACGCCGGAGACGGTCGACCCCCGGTACGGCGAGGACTGAGGCACCGGGGGTCGTACGGCTACCGCTGCAGGACCGACAGGTCCTCGCCGACGTCCGGCACCGCCACCATGCCCCGGTCGTCCGGGAGCGGCTGGACCGTGAAGAACGGCACGCCGCCCTCCGTCGCGGCAAGGGTGCGCGAGGCGTGGACGGGGCCGCCCGTCCGCAGCTCGACCGTCAGCGCGTAACTGCCCTTCAGACCCGTCGGCACGGGCGCATCGACGTCCTGCGTCGTCCCCCGCTTGATGCTGTACGTCTTCGTCCGGGGCGTGCCGCCCTTGGTGCCCGCCGACGCCGTCACCCGGATCTCGGCGTCGCCCTCGGGCGCGGTCACCGAGAGGGTGGTGCCCTCGGCGGTGTTGTCCAGCACCGTCGCGCGCGTCTCCACCGGCCGGGCCGCCGGGATGAACGCCGACTCCTGCTTGCCCTCCTTGCCGCGCAGCACCCGCACGGCCGCCACCACCGGCACGGAGCGGTCCGGCGCGGTCAGCACCAGGGAGCCCGCCTCGCCGCGCGTGAGGTCGCCCAGGTCGAAGGCCGCGGTCATGCCGCCCTTGACGTGCAGCGTCTCGTTGCCGGCCGGGGTGATCAGGCCGGACGGGGAGGCCAGCTGCACCTTCAGGTCGACGTCGGCGTCCCCGGGCGTGAACGCGACCAGGCGGACGGCGGTGGCGTCCTTCGGGATGCCGGGCAGGACCAGGCTGCCCGACGGGTCGGCCGACGCGGACAGCCAGTCGCCGCCCAGCTCGTCGTCCAGCGCCTGCACGGCCGCGCCGACCCTGCCGCTGCGCACCACCACGTGCACGGTGACGTCGGTCTGCTTCTCCGCGGTGAGCGTGGACAGCAGCACCGGCTCGGCGGAGCGCGGCTTGACCGTGATGCCCTCCCCCACGGTGGTCTCGAGCTCGCCGTCCTTGCCGTAGAGCTCGATGTCCACCACGGCCGCGGCGTCGTCCGGGTTGGTCAGGTGGAGGTAGTCGGTGCGGCTGTCGTCGGTGCTGGCGCCGGGGAACCAGAACTGCGTGTCGGCGGTGGAGCAGGCGACGCCCTGGAGCCCGCGGCCGGTCCCCGCGGTGACCTCGGTGGTCTGCTGCGCGGTCCAGCCGGACGCGAAGCGGCCCTCGGCGATGCCGACGAGGGCGGGGGCGCCGGCCCCGTCGGCCTCGGCGGCCACCGGCCTGCCGGGCTCCCGGAGCTGGAGGACGGGCTTGCCGGCCCCGCTGTCCTTCTCCGCGCCCTTCTCGTCCTTCTCTTCCTTGTCGCCGGACTCGCCGGACTCGCCGTCCTCGGCGGCCTTCTCGTCCTCGCCGTTGTCGTCCTCGTCCGGGGCCGACTGCCGCGCGGCCGCCCGGAGCACGGCCGTGCCCTTGTCGTCCGCGCCCTCCGTGACGGGGGTGAACGAGGTGTACGTCGTCTCGGCCAGGTCGGAGGCGCTGGGCTGCGGGCACAGCAGCCCGGTGCGCTCCACGGGGAGGGTGGCCGCCCCGGTCCGCTGCTCGGCGGGCCCGGTGTCCGGCGTCGAGACCGCGGCGAAACCGGTGACGGCGGCGAGCGCGGTGGCGCCCGCGATCAGGGACAGGGTGGTGCGGTTCACTGCTGGCTCCCGTCGGGACGCTCGTTGCCCGTGCCGTGGGGGTCGTACGGAGTGTCGTAGCCCTGCGTGTAGGTCGTCTGGTCGTAGCCCTGGGGGTACGTCTGGTCGTAACCCTGCTGCGGGGCGCCGTAGCCGTACGGGTCGTACGCGCCGTCCTGCGGCGGGTAGCCGCCCGCCGGGTACTGCCGGCCGCCGTAGCCGTCGGCCGGGTACTGCTGGTACGGGGCGGCCGCGTAGGCGTTCTCGTCGTAGCCGGTGTCCCGGTACTGCCCCTGGTCCCAGTCGCCGTGGCCGGCCTGGTGCGGGACGGGCGCCGGGGGGTGCTCCGGCGGGGCGGGCGCGTCGGCCTCCGCGTCCGCACCGGCCGCGTCCGTGCCGTCCGGGTCGCCGCCGTCCGGGGCGTGGGCGGCCGCCGCGGCGGCCTCCGCCTCGGCCTGGGCGCGCAGCCGGCGGGCGCGGCGGCCCTCGCCGGCCTCCGCCTCGGCCGGGACGGGCGCCTCCTCCGGCAGGTCGTCGTCGACGTCGCGGCGGCGGCCGGGCAGCGCCATGACGACCAGGACCACGGCGAGCAGGCCCTGCGCCCACATCCACAGGGTGTGGGTGAACGGCTTGTCGTAGGTGACGTCCAGGGCGCCGCCGGACGCGGGCAGTTCGAAGCCCTGGGCCCAGCCGTCGACCGTGGTGGGGGTGAGCGGCTTGCCGTCGAGGGTGGCTCTCCAGCCCTCCGCGGCGGAGTCGGCCAGGCGCAGGACGCGGCCCTCCGCGCCGTCCTCGATCTCGGTGTGGATCTCGACCGGTCCCGCGGCCACGGGCTCCGGCTCGCCGCCCTTGCCCTCGGCGGGCACGACGGTGGCGCGGGCGACCTGGCGGTCCACCCGCCACAGCGCGCCGCCCGCCTGCTGGCTGAGCCGGCTCAGGCCGGGCGTGGCGTCCAGCACCCGGGTGACCTCGCGCGGGGCGCCCTGGTGCACCAGGACGTAGCGGACGGCGAAGCCGCCGAGCTGATCGGCCTGGTCGGCGCCGGAGCCGGCGACGAGGTTGGCGACGACCTGGTCGAGCAGCTCGTTCTCGCCGTCCTGGGCGGCGATCTCCGCGTCGCCCATGCGGGCCCCGGATCCGCGCACCAGGACGTAGTCGACGCGGTCGGCGGAGTCGGTGTCGAGGACCAGGGTGCGGGCCTGGTCGCGGGTGGCGCTCTCCTCGGCGACGAACGCCGGCACCTGCACCGGGTCGCGCCGCTCGACGGGTCCGCCGGCGCCGCGGATCATCCAGTTGGCGGCGAGGACCAGCGGGCCGACGGCGCAGGCGAGGGCGATCAGCACGGCGACCGGCTGGCGCCAGCCGAAGCTCTGCTCGGCGACCCGCGAGCGGGCCCCGTCGGCGCCCAGCGTGCCGGCGGCCAGGAGGGCGATGCCGTAGACGAGGGTGGCGGGTCCCGCCCAGGCGGAGCTGTTGGAGAGGACCGCGAAGACCAGGCCCACCAGGGCGGCCGTCCACGCGGTGAGGATGGCCGTGCGGCGCTCGGCGCGCAGCAGGGCGGCCAGCGCGGCGAGGACCAGGCCGATCAGCAGCAGCCCTCCGGTCGTGCCGGGACCGCCGGGGCTCGCGCCGAGCAGGTCGAGCGCGGAGGCGGCCGACGGTCCGTACGGCAGTCCGGCCTCCTGGAAGAAGCCGGACGGCAGCAGGGACAGCGACCAGGGGGCGAGCACCAGCAGCGGGCTGCCGAGCTGCGCCAGGAAGCGCGGGCCGTACGCCGTGAGGTCGGACCGGCGCAGGGCCAGCACGCCGACGCCGAGGACCAGCGCCATCGGCCACACGATCGGGGTGAAGGCGGTGGTGACGGTGAGCAGCAGCGCGTACGCCCAGGTGGCGCGCCAGCTGCCGCGGCCGTCCGGGGCGGTGAGGCCGCTCGCGGCGATGCCGGCGCGGGCGAGAAGGGGCAGCAGCACGGCGAGCACGGCCGTGCCGATACGGCCCGAGGCCAGGGCGCCGGTGACGGCGGGCAGCAGGGCGTAGGCGACGGCCGCCCACGCGCGCAGCAGCCGGGACTCGACCAGCGGGCGGGAGGCGAAGTACGCGGTGAAGCCGGCCAGCGGCACCGAGCAGACCAGCAGGACGGTGACGGCGAGGCCGGTGGAGCCGAGCAGCAGGGTCGCGAGCGCCGCGACGATCGCCAGGTAGGGCGGTGCGGTGCCGGTGCCGCCGGCGCCGACCGCGTGCCAGGCGTCGGTGTAGCGGGCCCACAGGTCGCCCGCGGCGGCGGGCGCGGGCAGCAGGGCGCCCCCGGCCAGTGCGCCGCCGCCGAGGAGCTGACGGCACGCCACCAGCGAGACCAGCAGCAGCATCAGGAAGAGCACCGGTCCCGGACGGCGGGCGATGCGCTTGAGGCGGGCGAACTGCTCGACCTCGATGAAGTCGGCGTCGTCGCCGCCGGGTCCGGACTCCAGGGCGCTGCCGTGCCGTCCGGCACCGGAGACGGCCTCGGGGTCGGAGCGGCCGACGAGGTTGCCCGCGACCTGCTCCACGGTGACGCGGACGGTCGCACCGGGCGGCGGGAACAGCGGCCGCAGCTCGCCCTTGTCGACCTGGGGACTGCCGCGGTCGCGGCGTCCGGCGAGGATGCGCTCGGGGCGCAGCAGGACGCCCATGAGACCGCGGATCTCGTCGACGGCCTGTCCGGGGGCCTTGCCGACCAGGTAGGCGAAGGTGCGCAGCAGCGTGCCGAGGACGACCCGCAGGAGCACCCAGGGCAGGGCTGCGGTGCGGGTGTTGACGAGGAGGGTGTGGACGGCGCCGGCCTTGTCCACCTTGTGCGGGGAGGCGGCGGTGCGGCCCACGCAGTCGACGGTGCGGCGCTCGCGGGAGGCCGCCTCGGCGTGCCGGACGACCGCCTCGGGCGCGACGAGGACCCGGTAGCCGGCCGCGTTGAGCCGCCAGCACAGGTCGACGTCGTCGCGCATGAGGGGCAGATGCCGGTCGAACCCGCCGAGCTGCTCGAAGAGGTCGCGGCGGACGAGCATGCCCGCGGTGGACACGCTCAGCACGGGCCGGACGTGGTCGTGCTGGCCCTGGTCCTGCTCGCGGCGGTCCAGGCCGGTCCAGCGGCGGCCGGAGTTGGCGATGGAGACGCCGACCTCCAGCAGTTGCTTGCGGTCGTACCAGCCGCGGAGCTTGGGGCCGACGACGGCGACGTCCTCACGGCCGAGCTCGTGCTCGTTCTCCACGACGCGCAGCAGCTCGGCCAGCGCGCCGGGCTCGGGGGCGCAGTCGTCGTGCAGCAGCCACAGCCACTCGACCGGCTCGCCGTACGGCAGTTCGGGAAGGTCGTAGGCGTCGTCCCGCCAGCTTCGGGTGACCGGGTCCCAGCCGCTCGGCCGCTTCAGGTAGGGCAGGTCGTCCGGGGTGAGGTGCGGGGCGCCGCGGTGGCACTCCTCGACCGCCTGGCCGAAGCCGGTGCGCCGGGCGAGGTGCAGGACGCGGTCGTCACCGAGGGCCTCGGTGACCAGCCGGGCGGAGTCGTCCGCGCTGCCGGTGTCGGCGGCCATGGCGAACTGGACGGGGCGCTCCTGGCCGAGCAGGCCGGCGAGCGCGTCCGGCAGCCAGCGGGCGCCGTCGTGGGAGACGAGGACCGCGGTCACCACGTGACGCGGGAACTCAGGTGCGGCAGCGGGATCCTGACGGGCTGCCGAGTGGCTGTGCACGGACATCGAGGTACGGGCCCCGGTTCGGTGGACTGTGGGGACGCCCGTGCCCGATGGGGGCGGCGGGGCGTCTCGGACGAGCGACCACACTATCGGCTGCACGACAAGGGAGCCCGCCGCCTGTGGACAACCACCGGCGACGGGCCTTAAGTGATGTTTGTACGAAGAAGCGCGCGTTGCCAGGGAGTGCGGCGGGCGGCGCCGGGGCGACGCGCGTCAGACGGCGGCCTTCTTGAGGCGGCGGCGCTCACGCTCGGACAGGCCGCCCCAGATGCCGAAGCGCTCGTCGTGGGCGAGGGCGTACTCGAGGCACTCGGAGCGGACCTCGCAGGCGAGGCAGACCTTCTTGGCCTCCCGGGTGGAGCCGCCCTTCTCGGGGAAGAAGGACTCGGGGTCGGTCTGGGCGCACAGCGCGCGCTCCTGCCAGCCGAGTTCCTCGTCCGCGTCGTCGACCAGCAGTTGCTGCACCAGCTCGGTCATGTACGCCCCTCGTCCGTCTTTCGCGTCCCCGTGATGTAGCCGTTACCGATTCCGGCTGAACGACACGAGTGAAATTACAAGTGTGCTGCTCCGGGCGAGTCAAGCCGAGATCTGCTATTGAGCCCCTTATTCACTCTGCGGAACCAAGGCCGAGCGGAAAGTGTTCAAATCACCCTAAACCTTGACACAGGTGCGGGACCCGCGAGGGCGTCCGGCCCCGCACAGTGCCTCACGAGGGAGGACGCCCGCAGGATCGATCTCGTTCCGACACCCCTGCCGCGGCGAACCGGATCACAGTCGGATCACGGGATCGCAACGGCGCACGGGGCGCCCGGTCGTGCGCACCTTGTGTCCCGGGAACCGGCTGAGCAAACCTTTCACCTGCCAGATGCACCGGATGAGGTGAACCGGGTCCCACATACCGGGCGTCGAGTTGACTTCAGAGGTGTGAACCGCTCTTCTTGTGGGCATGCTCGCGAATCCGGCACTCACCTCGACCCGCTCCGCCGGGTTCCCCGGTGCTGCCCACGTTCGCTGCAGCTGTCGCTGTACCTGCTGTTGAGCCACCATGCTCCGGCCTCCGCCGCGTCCCTCCAGGACCCGGCCTCCCCCCGCTGAACCCGCCCTCACCCGGGCTCCCCCCCGCCGCCCGCCCGCGACCCGGGCCCACGCGGCGCGACATCCCCACCGTCCCTCCCTCTCCGCGCCGAGGACCTCCGTACCCATGAACAGCGACAGCGACCTCCAGATCGCCGGCGACCTCCTCGAAGTCCCGCACCTGCTCCAGCCCGAGCGTGAACACCCCTCCACGGTGGCCGAGTTCGCCGGCCTGGCCCGCTCCATCGCCGCCGACCGCGCCCAGTGGGAACCCCTCGTGCGCTACGACGCCGCCAGCCGCTGGTACCACCGGCTGCGCACCGGACCCGGCTACGAGGTGTGGCTGCTGTCCTGGGTGCCCGGCCAGGGCAGCGGACCGCACGACCACGGCCGCTCCTCCGGCATGTTCACCGTCCTGGACGGCGCGCTGACCGAGCACACCGACCACGGCACGCGCGTGCTGACCGCCGGCGCCGTGGGGGTCCCCCCGCTCGAGCGGGGGAGGAGCCGGGAGTGGGGAAGGGTCTTCGCGCCCGGCTACACGCACGACGTCGTCAACGACACCCTGGAACCCGCGGTCAGCCTGCACATCTACCACCCGGGCCTGACCGAGATGCCGATGCGCCCCGCGTCCCGGCTCCGCCCGGCCGCCGCCCCGCACTGCGAGGCGCGCCCGGCGCCGCTCCGGTGACTGGCTGACGCGATGTCGTGGCGGCCTGCGAGGATGGCCCCATGCGCATTGTGGTTCTGGCAGGCGGCATCGGCGGTGCCCGGTTCCTGCGCGGTCTGAAGCGGGCCGTGCCGGACGCGGACATCACGGTCATCGGCAACACCGGGGACGACATCCACCTCTTCGGGCTGAAGGTCTGCCCGGACCTCGACACGGTGATGTACACGCTCGGCGGCGGCATCGACGAGGAGCGGGGCTGGGGGCGGAGCGACGAGACCTTCCACCTCAAGGAGGAGCTCGCGGCCTACGGCGTCGGCCCGGAGTGGTTCGGGCTCGGCGACCGCGACTTCGCGACGCACATCGTGCGCACCCAGATGCTCGGCGCCGGTTTTCCGCTCAGCGCGGTCACCGAGGCGCTGTGCGACCGCTGGAAGCCCGGCGTGCGCCTCATCCCCATGACCGACGACCGCGTGGAGACGCACGTGGCGGTCGAACTGGACGGCGAGCGCAAGGCGATCCACTTCCAGGAGTACTGGGTGCGGCTGCGGGCCTCGGTGCCCGCGCAGGCGGTCGTGCCGGTCGGCGCGGAGCAGGCCAAGCCCGCCCCCGGCGTCCTGGAGGCGATCGGCGAGGCCGACGTCATCCTGTTCCCGCCGTCCAACCCCGTGGTGTCCGTCGGCACCATCCTCGCGGTGCCGGGCATCCGCGAGGCCATCGCCGACGCGGGCGTGCCGGTGGTCGGCCTGTCACCGATCGTCGGGGACGCCCCGGTGCGCGGCATGGCCGACAAGGTGCTCGCCGCCGTCGGCGTGGAGTCCACGGCGGCCGCGGTCGCCGAGCACTACGGCTCCGGGCTGCTCGACGGCTGGCTGGTCGACACCGTGGACGCGGCCTGCGTGGAGCGGGTCGAGGCGGCGGGCGTCCGCTGCCGGGCCGTGCCGCTGATGATGACCGACGTGGACGCGGCCGCCGGGATGGCCCGGGAGGCGCTGGCCCTGGCCGAGGAGGTCCGTACGGCATGAGCGAGGCGCACCCGTCCTACCGGGTCTGGGCCGTCCCCGGCCTGCCCGAGGTCCGCCCCGGCGACGACCTGGCCAAGCTGATCGCGGCCACCGCACCCGACCTCGCCGACGGCGACGTCCTGCTGGTCACCTCGAAGATCGTCTCCAAGGCGGAGGGCCGGATCGTCGAGGCCGCCGACCGGGAGGCCGCGATCGACGCGGAGACCGTACGGGTGGTGGCCCGGCGCGGCCCCCTGCGCATCGTCGAGAACCGGCAGGGCCTGGTCATGGCCGCCGCCGGGGTCGACGCCTCCAACACGGCCCCCGGCACGGTCCTCCTGCTGCCCGAGGACCCGGACGCCTCCGCCCGCACGATCCGGGACGGCATCCGCGACGCGCTCGGCGTCGAGGTCGGCGTGATCGTCACCGACACCTTCGGCCGCCCCTGGCGGACGGGCCTGACCGACGTGGCGATCGGCGCGGCGGGCGTGCGCGTGCTGGACGACCTGCGCGGCGGCACCGACGCGCACGGCAACCCGCTCGCCGCCACGGTCGTCGCCACCGCCGACGAGCTGGCCTCCGCCGGCGACCTGGTCAAGGGCAAGGCCGCGGGCCTCCCGGTGGCCGTCGTCCGCGGGCTGGACCGCACGACGGCGTCCGACGACGGAGAAGGCGCCCGCGCCCTGGTCCGCGACGCACGCGACGACATGTTCCGCCTCGGCACGTCCGAGGCGGTGCGCGAGGCGGTCACCCGGCGCCGTACGGTACGGGCCTTCACCGACGAGCCGGTCGACCCCGGGGCGGTGCGCCGCGCGGTGGCCGCCGCCGTCACGGCCCCCGCACCCCACCACACGACCCCCTGGCGCTTCGTCCTCCTCGAGTCCCCCGAGAGCCGCATCCGCCTGCTCGACGCCATGCGCGACGCCTGGATCGCGGACCTGCGCCGGGACGGCAGGTCGGAGGAGTCCATCGCCAAGCGCGTCCGCCGCGGCGACGTCCTGCGCAACGCGCCGTACCTGGTCGTGCCCTGCCTGGTGACGGACGGCTCGCACCACTACGGCGACGCCCGCAGGGACGGCGCGGAGCGGGAGATGTTCGTCGTCGCCGCGGGCGCGGGCGTGCAGAACTTCCTGGTGGCCCTCGCGGGCGAGCGGCTCGGCTCGGCGTGGGTGTCGTCGACGATGTTCTGCCGTGACGTGGTCCGCCAGGTCCTCGGCCTGCCCGCCGACTGGGACCCGATGGGCGCGGTCGCGGTGGGCCACCCGGCCGAGGAACCGCGCCCCCGTCCCGAGCGCGACGCCACCCGGTTCATCGAGGTGCGGTGAGCGGGGGCCTACCCTCGTAGGAACCCTTCACTCTCACCCCGGGGGACTCTCGTGGCCGGACGCTTCGCCCCCCGCCCGACACGGACCAGCGTGCGCGGCGGGCAGGCCGCCGTGCCCGCGCGGGTCCCGCGCCAGGCGCCGGACGCGCCCCGGGTACGGACCTACGTGCCGGACGGCCCCCTGGACCTCGGCCTCGTCCTCGGCCCGCTGCGCCGCGGCGTCGGCGACCCCACGTTCCGTACGACCCCGGACGGCGCCGCGTGGCGGTGCAGCCTGACGCCCGTGGGGCCCGGGACGCTCCGGGTGACCCGGTCGGACGACGGCGTCCGGGGCGAGGCCTGGGGCCCCGGCGCGGACTGGCTCCTCGACCGCCTCCCCGAACTGCTCGGCGCCGCCGACGACCCGTCCGCCTTCGTCCCCCGGCACCGGCTGCTGGCGTTCACCCGTCACCGCCTGCCGGGACTGCGGCTGCTGCGCACCGGGCTGGTGCTGGAGTCGCTGATCCCGTCGATCCTGGAGCAGAAGGTCACGACCGGGGAGGCGTACCGGGCGTGGCGGCTGCTGGTCCGCACGTACGGCATGCCGGCGCCCGGGCCCGCGCCCGAACGGATGGCGGTGATGCCGGCGCCGCGCACCTGGGCGCTGATCCCCTCCTGGGAGTGGCATCGCGCCGGCGTCGACGACAAGCGGGCGTCCACCGTGCTGCGCGCGGTGCGGGTCGCCGCGCGGCTGGAGGAGGCGGCGGGGATGCCTCCCGAGGAGGCGCGGGCGCGGCTGGAACTGGTGTCCGGGATCGGTCCGTGGACGTCGGCGGAGACGGTGCAGCGGAGTCACGGGGCGGCGGACTCGGTGACGACGGGGGATCTGCATCTGCCGGGGATCGTGGGGTGGGCGTTGGCGGGGGACCGGGATGCGGACGACTCCGTCATGCTGTCGTTGCTGGAGCCTTATGCGGGACAGCGGCACCGTGCGGTGCGGTTGATCCTGCTGAGCGGGAGGACGCCTGCGCGGCGGGCGCCCCGTATGCCGCACGGCGACATCGCCCGCCTCTGAGACTCCGCGCGTTGCGGCACCCTGCGTTGTGCTGCGCACCCCTTCTTCTCCGTCACCCGGCGTGGGTACGGGCCGGGGGGTGTCCGCGCAACCCGGCGCCGGCGGGGTGCCTGCCCCCAGCGCCCATCTGTGCCGCCCTGGGGGCACCTTCCAGGTCTTTAAGGCACTGGGGGGCACCACTGCCCGCAGTGGGCGGGGGGCGCGCCCCGAACGGCCGGGCGGTAGCCGCGTACGGCGAGGCGGCTCGCCCACCATGGGCGGGACGCGGCCGCCCGCGGCGGGGAGGGGACGGGGCGGGGGCGGGCGCCCGCAGCGGCCGGCGCGTCCGCGCCCTTCACTCACCGAGACGCACTCTCGCGCCGGACCGAGGACGACCGCCCCTGCCGCGGCCCCGCACCACTCACCGCCCGTGGGCGCTACGCCCGCCCCCACGGGCAGCGGCCTTGCGCCGCAGGCGTCACACCTCACCCCCCACCGCACGGAACGCCGCACCACAGGTGCTGGACCCACCCCCACCGGCAGAACCCCGCACCGCAGGCGTCACACCCCACCCCCCACCAGCGGAACCCAGCCCCCTACTGGTCCGAGGAGAAACGCACCGCCCCCGCCGGGATGCGCGCGTCGCACCACACCCGCACGCCCTCCCGCAGTTCGTTGTGTGCCCCGACGACCGCGCCGTCTCCTATGACCGTGCCGGTCAGCACCGACCGTTCCCCCACCCGCGCCCGCGTCCCGATCAGCGAGTCCGTCACGACCGCCCCCGGCTCGATCACCGCGCCCGGCAGGATCGTGGACCCGAACACCCGCGCGCCCTCCGCGACGAACGCCCCCTCGCCCACCACGGTCCCGCCCGCCAGCTTCGCGTCCGGCGCCACCGTCGCCGTGGGCAGCACCAGCCGGTCCCCGCACCGCCCCGGCACGGCAGGCGACGGCGCCTTGCCGAGCACCAGATCGGCCGACCCCCGCACGAACGCCGCCGGCGTCCCGAGGTCCAGCCAGTACGTCGAGTCGACCATGCCCTGAAGGTGCGCCCCCGCGGCCAGCAGCCCCGGGAACGTCTCCCGCTCGACCGACACCACCCGCCCCGCGGGGATCGTGTCGATGACCGAGCGCCGGAACACGTACGCCCCCGCGTTGATCTGGTCGGTGACGATCTCCTCCGGCGTCTGCGGCTTCTCCAGGAACGCCAGCACCCGCCCCGTCCCGTCCGTCGGCACCAGCCCGTACGCACGCGGGTCGGTCACCCGCGTCAGGTGCAGCGAGACATCCGCGCCCGACGTCTCGTGCGTCCGCACCAGCGCCCGGATGTCCAGGCCCGTGAGGATGTCCCCGTTGAACACCAGCACCGGCTCGTCCGGCCCCGAGTGCAGCCGCGAGGCGACGTTGCGGATGGCGCCGCCCGTGCCGAGCGGCTCCTCCTCCGTGACGTACTCGATGTGCAGCCCCAGCGCCGACCCGTCACCGAAGTGCGGCTCGAACACTTCGGCCAGGTACGACGTGGCGAGGACGATGTGCTCCACGCCCGCCGCGCGCGCCCGCGCGAGCTGGTGCGTGAGGAACGGCACCCCGGCCGCCGGGACCATCGGCTTGGGTGTGTGCACCGTGAGCGGGCGCAGCCGCGTGCCCTTGCCGCCGACCAGGAGGATCGCTTCTGTCACCTGTCGTCTCTGCTTCCTGCCGGGTCCGGCCGAACTGTCTTTCGGCCGGCCAGTGTATGCAGAGGGCCCCGGCAGGATCGGAGCGGCCGGCTCCCCGGCCGGCGCTGTGACCGGTCCTGTGACCGGCCCCCTCAGCGGCCCTGGTACCCGGCCGCCTCGGAGCGCACGCTGCTCAGCTCCTCGTACAGCTTCCCCCCGGGGCAGGAGGTGTTGACCCCGTCCCGGTGACCGGAGATCACCTTCATCTTCACCTTCTTGCCTTTCGCGTACAGGTTGCCCCCGGCGGACGTCAGGGATGTCTTCGCCTGCGGGTTCATGCCGTGCAGCCCCAGCTTCCAGGCGGTGAGCCGGGCGACGGCCTTCACCGCCTTGGACGGCGGATTCTTGGAGCCGTAGGAGCCGATGACGGCGATGCCGGTGGTCCTGGAGTTGAACCCGAGGGTGTGGGCGCCCTTGACCGGTTCGGCCACGCCGCCGGCCCGGCCCTCGTAGATGCGGCCGCACTTGTCGACGAGGAAGTTGTAGCCGATGTCCCGCCAGCCCAGGCTCTTCGTGTGGTAGCGGTAGAAGCCGCGGATCAGGGAGGGCGCCTCCGAGCAGGAGTAGCCGTTGCCGGAGGCGGTGTGGTGCACGAAGGCCGCCTTCACCTCGCTGGTGTAGGCGAACTTCTTCTCCCGCAGGCTCTCGTCCGCCCCCCAGCCGTGCCGGGTGACGATGGCGGGGCGCGGCCCGATGTACGGCGTGCCCTGCTGCTGTTCGGTCAGTTCGGTGCCGCGCAGGGTGACGAGCTCCTCGCGCGTCTCCTCGGCGGTCAGCGCGGGGATCTCGGTGGCGCCGAGCGGCGCGAGGGCGGAGTTGGCGGCGGAGGCGGCCTTCGCCCCGGCGGTCATGGCGCCCGTACGGGGCGCCTCGGCGCCGCCGGCGGGCTCGGCCTCCCCCGGATCGACCAGGTCGAGCCGCAGCCCGGCCGGCAGGGCGGACACCCCGTCCGTCTCACCCGCCCCTTCCCCGCCTGACGCCCCCTCCCCGCCTGACGCCCCCTCCCCGCCTGACTGCTCCTCCCCGCCTGACTGCCCCTCACCCGACCCGGTGCCGACGGGACCGACGTCCCCCGGACGGCCTTCCGGCTCGCCGGACTCCGGCAGCACCCGCACCTCCACCCCGTCCGACTCCCCCACCCACAGCGGCGCCGTGGCCCCCCGCACCTGCCCGGAGGCGGCCTCCGCGGTGTCCGGGTCCGCCCCGTGCTCGGTGTAGTGGGTCTCGACGTCCTGCCAGCCGGACCACTCCCCCGTGCCGGCCGCACGGGTGCGGACCTGCACGCGGCCGTGCAGGGCGGCGGAGGGGTCGTCCCAGACGACGCCGAGGAGGGAGAACGCGGGCACTGTCCGGGGTGTCAGGCCGAGGACGGCGCCGGAGGCACGGTCGTGGGTGAGGGGGCGCAGGGGCAGCGACCGGGTGCTGCCGGGGACATCGGCCGGGACTTCGGCCGTCCCCGCGGTACGCGTGGCCGCGTCCGTCACCGCCACCGGCACCGGCGTCCCGGCGGACGCGACGGACGCTGCCGCGGGCGGGGCGGACGGAAGGGCGAGGGCCGCGGCGCAGGTGACGCCGATTGAGGAAGCAAGGATTCCACGCATGCCCCTGAGCTTGGACACAGCCAGACAAATCTGTCCATCGCTCAGATGACGGCCCGTCGGCCGCCGTTCCCCCGAACCGGTGGCCCGCGCCCGGCCCGCGCGGAGGGTGCGCGCGGCCGGGGCCGCGTACCCTTGCGCGGGTGAACGCCACCGACCGCACCCCTGCCGACCTGCTGGGTTCCGCGCTCGCCGCGGACCCGGGACGCCCCCTGGTGACCTTCTACGACGACGCCACGGGCGAGCGGGTCGAATTGTCCGTGGCCACCTTCGCCAATTGGGTGGCCAAGACCGCCAACCTGCTCCAGGACGAGCTGTCCGTCGAACCGGGCGACCGGGTGACCCTGCTGCTGCCCGCGCACTGGCAGACCGCGGTGTGGCTGCTGGCGTGCGCGTCCGTCGGCGTGGTCGCGGACGTCGGCGGCGACCCGGCCGCGGCGGACGTGGTGGTGAGCGGCCCGGAGCCGGAGTCGCTGGCGGCCGCCCGCGCCTGCTCGGGCCCCCGCGTCGCGCTGGCGCTGCGGCCGCTCGGCGGGCGTTTCCCGCAGCCGCCGGAGGGTTTCGCCGACTACGCCGTGGAGGTGCCGGGCCAGGGCGACCGGTTCGTGCCGTACGCGCCCGTCGACCCGGAGGAGCCGGCGCTGATCGTGGCGGGCCGGGAGTTCTCCGGCGCGGAGGTCGTCGAGCGGGCCCGCGCGGAGGCGCCGGACCTGGGGCTGACCGGCCCCGGCTCGCGCGTCCTCTCGGGGCTGCCGTACGACACGTGGGAGGGCCTCGGCGCCGGGTTGTACGCGCCGCTGGCGACCGGCGGCTCCGTGGTGCTGTGCCGCAACCTCGACCGGCTGGCCCCCGAGGCCCTCGACCAGCGCGTGGAGAGCGAACGGGTCACGGTCATCGCCCGCTGACCCGCCCTCGGCGCCCCGGCCGCCGCAGAGCAGCCCCGGAGCCCCGCCTCACCCGTTCGGCGCACCACCACCCCCCGCCCCTCCCTCGCCCGGGCCACAGTCGTAGGAAGCGGCACGCGCCCGAGGGCACGCACCTGCGCGGGGCGCACCCTCGCGGGGCGCACCCGCGCGGCACGCACAGCAGGCCGCGCCCGTACGCCGTCCCGGCCCGGACGCAGGGAGGGGTGGAACCGGCATGAGCGACACCGCAGGCGCGGCCCCCGAGGGGCAGGGGGCGGCGGGGCGCCCCCTCGGCCCGGGCGCCGGCTCCTCGCCGAGCGGGTGCGGCCGCGGCCGCCGGCGCCGCCGGCGCTGGGGGTGGGGCGTCGGCGTCGGGATGTCCCTCGCGCTGGTGGGCGCCGCGGCCGCCGGGTGGGCGGTGTACATGAAGCTGGAGGGGAACATCACCCCGGACGAGGCGGCGGCGGCCGAACTCGCCCGGTTCGAGAAGGACCGGCCCACCGCACTGGTGAAGGACGCCCTCAACGTCCTGCTGATCGGGTCGGACTCGCGCGCGGGCGCGGAGAACCGCCGCTACGGGCGCGACCCGGGCACCGAACGCTCGGACACGGTGATCCTGCTGCACCTGTCGGCGGGCCGGCACAGCGCCACCGCGGTGTCGATACCGCGCGACCTGATGGTGGACGTGCCCGGCTGCCGCCGCCCGGACGGGTCGCGTTCGGCGCCGATGTTCGCGCAGTTCAACTCCGCCTTCGAGGTGGGCGGTTCGGCCTGCACCGTCCGCACCGTCGAGAACCTCACCGACATCCGCGTCGACCACCATGTCGTCGTCGACTTCGAGGGGTTCAAGGACATGGTCGACGCGGTGGACGGCGTCGAGGTGTGCCTGAGCGAGCCCGTCGACGACGAGGACGCCCGCCTGCGCCTGCCGGCGGGGCGGGTGACCCTCGACGGCGAACAGGCGCTCGGCTACGTCCGGGTGCGCAAGACCCTCGGGGACGGCAGCGACACCGGCCGCATCGAGCGGCAGCAGCGGTTCCTCGGCGCGCTGGTGAACAAGGTCCGCAGCAACGGGATCCTGCTGAATCCGGTGAAGCTGTATCCCGTCCTGGACGCGGCCACCTCGTCCCTCACCACCGACCCCGAACTCGCCAGCCTGCGCGGTTTGTACGAACTCGTACGCGGTCTGCGCGACATCCCCGCGGAAGGTGTGCAATTCCTCACCGTCCCCAGGGAGTCCTACGCCGGGGACGTGAACCGGGATCAGCTCGCCCAGCCCGCCGCCGGGAAACTGTTCGAGCGGCTGCGCAAGGACGAACCGGTACGCGTGGATACGCACGGTGAGCGAAAGGCCACGGAAAAGGGAACAGCGGCGCCGGCGGACAGCGCGTCCCCGGCTCCGACGTTCTCCGGGAACACCGCCGCCGAGGACACCTGCGCGTAAAGGAAACTCACAGGCAACTCCCGGATTGCGAACTCCTGTCCACAGAAATGGGCGGATTGCCCCTTGTGAAGGCGTGGAATTCGTCACCGGCGTCGCCGGGGACCGATCCGGGCCGTTAGTGTGAGCCATCCGGTGCGTCCGTTCCTTCAGGTCCGTCCTGAGATCCCGCACTGTGTGACCGAGACCCGAGCGCCTGGGAGGGGAAAGGCGCCGCGTGGCCCCGACGGAGGATTCGAGCGACCGTGGACGCGCAAGGCCGTGGGCGGGGGGAGAACATCGATCCCGCAGATCAGTGGGTACTCAATCCGAACACCGGCGAATACGAACTGCGACTGAGCCCTTCCGCACCGCAGTCATCCATTCCGGCTCCGCGCGGGCCGCGGAAGCCGGGTGCGGGACAGCGGAAGCCGGGTGCGGGTCAGCCGCGTGCCCGGTCGGCGTCGCCCGACGAGGCGCCCGAGCGCCCCGGCCGTGCCTCCCCCGAGCGTGAGACGTCCGGGCGGGAGGTGCCGCCGCAGCGCCGGCGCCGGGGCGCACCGGAGGAGCCGCCGGCGGGCCGTCGCGGCCGCCGGCCGGCGAAGAAGAACAAGAAGGCGAAGAAGGCGCTGCTGTGGGGCAGCGGCACCCTGGCCTTCCTGGTGCTCGGCACGGGCGTGGCCGGCTACCTGTACCTGGAGCACCTCAACGACAACATCACGACCGTGTCGGACGACGGCGCGAGCACCGGTGGCTTCAAGAAGGACCAGGCCATCAACATCCTGCTGATCGGCACCGACAAGCGCACCGGCGCGGGCAACGAGGGCTACGGCGACACGGGCAGCGCGGGCCACGCCGACACCACGATCCTGCTGCACGTCTCCAAGGACCGTACGAACGCGACCGCGCTGAGCATCCCGCGCGACCTGATAGTCGACATTCCGGACTGCCCGACCGAGCAGGAGGACGGCAGCGAGAAGGTCATCCCCGGCTCCACCGGCGTCCGCTTCAACACCAGCCTCGGCCAGAACGGCCGTACGCCGAGCTGCACCATGCGGACCGTGACCGAGCTGACCGGCATCAAGCCGGACAACTTCATGGTGGCGGACTTCAACGCGGTGAAGACGCTGACCACGGCGGTCGGCGGCGTCGAGGTGTGCCTGGCCAAGGACATCGACGACCCGGACTCGCACCTGAAGCTGCCCAAGGGCACGCACACCATCGAGGGCGAGGAGGCCCTGGCGTTCGTGCGCACCCGTCACTCGGTGGGGCTGGGCGGCGACCTGAGCCGGATCGGGCTGCAGCAGCAGTTCCTCAGCGCGCTGATGCGCAAGCTGAAGTCGAACGACACGCTCACCAGCCCGACGAAGATGATCAAACTGGCCGAGGCGGGCACCGAGGCGCTCACCGTCGACTCCCAGCTGAGCAGCATCAACAAGCTCAAGGACCTCGGCCTGGAGCTGGGCAAACTGAACGTCAAGAACCTGACGTTCGCGACCGTGCCGGTGGTCGACAACCCAGCGGAGACGGTGAAGGCGACGGTCGTCCTCAACGAGGCCAAGGCCGCCGAGGTCTTCGACCTGATCCGCAACGACGTGTCGTTCACCGAGGTCAAGCAGCAGCAGAAGAAGGAGAAGGCCGCCGTCGCCGCCCGCCTGAAGGGCGAGAAGGCCCCGGCGTCCGAGGTGCGGGTGCGCGTCCTCAACGGTGGCGCGCCCGCCGGAAGCGCCCAGTCGACCCTGAGCTGGCTCCAGGTCCAACAGGGCGTCAACAAGTCGGAGAACGGGGGCAACGCGCCCGCGGAGCTGGCGAAGACCACCCTCGAGTACGCCCCCGAGCAGGCGGACGAGGCGCGTCGGCTGGCCGCCATCATGGGTCTGTCCGGGGCGGCGTTGAAGCCCGGCGAGAGCGTCACCAACTCCCAGGGCCTGCCCGCGATGACGCTGACCCTCGGCAAGGACTTCAAGGGCGCGGGCGTGTCGCTCACGCCCCCGGACAAGGCGCCCGACGACATCAAGAGGTCCACGTCCACGGCGGACAAGGTCGTGTGCGCCGAATAGGCGCCTGACCGGGCCCGTCTCGCGTTCCACGGGGCGCGGACGGGCCCGTCCCGTGTCCAGGGGTGGGGGAGCGGCACCGCACGACGACGCGAAGCGACGCGTACGGAAAGGGGGCACGGCCGGACAGCGCCCCGCGCCGGTCCGGCCCGCCGGAGGAAGGCCGTCCCGAGGGGCGCCGCGCCCGACACCTCCGCCGCCGGCGCCGAGGAGCGGACCGTCGTGCGCTACCCGGCCGCCGGTCTGCGGGGGGACGCCCGGCGGGTCGCCGAGTCCCTGGGCGTCCCGGCGGGTTCGGTCCGCCGGTCGGCCGACGTCACGGACGTCACCGTGGTGGTCGGCGCGGACTGGCGGGAGGGCGGGACGTACCCGGAGCCGGAGCCGCCGAAGGCGGGGGACCTGCCGGACCACGCCGACGCACTGAGCGCGGCGGAGAAGGGCGCCTGCATGGACGTGTACGCGCCGTACCGCTGGTAGCGACCGCGGCCGGGCCCCCGCCGTCCCTCGGGGAAATCGAGGGATGACCGGGGGCAACTGACGGGCCCGTCGTGCGTCTAACAGGACGCAGGGCGGGCCTGCGCGCCGGAGCGAGGTGTTTCCAGGGGTGGGAAGGACAGGGCAGTGACACAGAACGCCACGCGGGAGAGGGCCCGCGACGAGGAGCTCGCGCCGGCTCCCGACGACGAGCCGCCCGCCGACGGCACGGGCCCCCGCCCCCGGCGCGGCCGCCGGATACTCACGTGGTCGGCCGCGGTGCTCGCGCTGCTCGTCCTCGCGGCCGGCGGGGCGGGTTTCCTGTACTACCGGCAGCTCAACGACAACATCAAGAAGGACCCGCTGAACCTCGGCGACGGCAAGGTCGCCGCGCCGACGCCCAACGCGGCCGGCCAGACCCCGCTGAACATCCTGCTCATCGGCAGCGACGCGCGGGACAGCGAGGCGAACCAGGAACTCGGCGGCGCCCGCGAGACGTTCGGCTCCACGCCGCTGGCGGACGTGCAGATGCTGGTGCACCTGTCCGCCGACCGCAGCAACATGTCCGTGATCAGCATGCCGCGCGACACCCTGCTGCACATCCCCAAGTGCACCGACCCCGACGACGGCACGGTGTACCCGGCGAGCGAGGGCCGCGTGATGGCCAACCAGAGCCTCGGGCACGGCGGTCCGGGCTGCACGGTGGCCACCTGGCAGGAGCTCACCGGCATCCACATCGACCACTTCGTCATGGTGGACTTCGCGGGCGTGGTGGCCATGGCGGACGCGATCGGCGGCGTCCCCGTCTGCGTCGACGCCAACATCCACTCGCGCGACAGCCAGGGGCACGGCTCCGGGCTGAAGCTGCCGAAGGGCACCCACCCCGTCAAGGGCGAGCAGGCCCTGCAGTGGCTGCGCACCCGGTACGGCTTCGAGGACGGCAGCGACCTGGCGCGCGCCAGGGCTCAGCACATGTACATGAACTCGCTGGCCCGGCAGCTGCGCGAGAACGCCACCCTCAGCAGCCCCAACAACCTGCGCCGGCTGGCCGAGGAGGCCACCCGCGCGCTCACCGTCGACCCCGGCCTCGACACGGTGAAGAAGCTGTACGACCTGAGCACCGAGCTGCGGAAGGTGCCGCCGGAGCGCATCACCATGACCACGATGCCCAACCGGTACGCGGGCGCCCGCGTGGAGCCCACCGAGGACGCCGAGAAGCTGTTCCGGCTGGTGCGCGAGGACATCGCCCTGGACGGCAGGGACGCCGGGCCGAAGCCCCTCGTGGAGAAGCCGCCCGCCGAACCGTCCGCCGAGGACGCCGACATCGCCGTGCAGGTCCGCAACGGCACCCGTACCGACACCCTCGCGCCCGCCCCGGACCGGGCCGGCGCCATCGCCGGGGAGCTCCGGGAGAAGGGCTTCACGAGCGCCACCGCCGACACCGACGGCGCCTCCGCCGAGGAGCGCACGGTGGTGCGCTACCCGAGCGCCGACCTGGAGGGCGACGCCCGCCGTGTCGCCGCGGTCCTCGGCGTCCCGGCCGACGCGGTGAAGCGGTCCACCGACGTGTCCGGCGTGACGCTCGTCGTGGGCGCCGACTGGCGCGAGGGCACGCGGTACGAGGCGCCCGAGGAGGACGACGCCATGCCCGAGTCGGCGCAGGCGCTCAACGGCGCGGACGACAAGGCCTGCATGCGCGTGGACCCCGCCTTCACCTGGTGAGCGCGAAGGCCCCTTCCCGGCGCGGGAAGGGGCCTTCGGCTCTCGGCGTGAAGGGCGGACGGGGCCGTCAGGCCGCCTTGGCGTCCTCCGCCCGGACGGCGGGGCGCCGGGAGGCGATGACCTTCTTCGCCAGCGAGCGCGGGCTGGTCAGGAAGCCCCAGCCCCACGACATGTGCATGGTGGCCAGGGCCACCGGGATCCGCAGCCGCGCCTTCAGCGGCAGCCCCTTGCCTGCGGGTACGGAGCCCGCCACGATCGCCGCGAGGTAGCCGCCGGGAACCACGAAGCCCCACGGGGTGAGCGCCGCGCCCACCACGAGGCCGGCCGCGATCGCGCACACCGCGGTCGGCGGGGCGAGGTAGCGCAGGTTGATGGAGCCGGCGTGGTAGCGGGCCACCACGTGGCGCCAACGGCCGTAGTCCTTGTACTGCTTGGCGAGCGCCCGCACGGACGGGCGGGGCCGGTACGACACCCTCAGCTCGGGCGAGAACCAGATGAGCCCGCCCGCCTCGCGGATGCGGAAGTTCAGCTCCCAGTCCTGGGCGCGGATGAACTCCACGTTGTAGCCGCCCTGCCGCTCCAGCGCCTCGCGCCGGAACACGCCCAGGTACACGGTCTCGGCGGGGCCCGCCTCTCCGCCGGTGTGGAAGGCGGCGTTGCCCACGCCGATCTTCGAGGTCATCGCGGCGGCGACGGCGCGCTCCCAGTCGTTCTCGCCCTCGGCGTGCATGACGCCGCCGACGTTCTGCGCGCCGGTCTCCTCCAGGAGGCGTACGGCGGTGGCGATGTAGTTCGGGGAGAGCATCCCGTGGCCGTCGACGCGGACCACGATCGGATGGCGCGAGGCCTCGATCGCCGCGTTGAGGGCGGCCGGGGTGCGGCCGGTCGGATTGGGCACGGTGTGCACCCGCGGGTCCTCGGCGACGAGTTCGGCGGCGATCTCGTCCGTGCGGTCCGTGGACGGACCGAGGGCGATCACGACCTCCATCTCACCGGCGTACTCCTGGGCGAGGATCGCGCGGACCGCGCCGCGCAGATGCCGCTCCTCGTTGAGGACGGGCATGATCACGGAAACGGCCGGGGGCCGCACGTCGGGATTGGCGTTCATAGGAGCCTCACGTTACCGCGAACGGGGGACACGGTTGCGCGTGCCGGGGTGCTGTGCGCGGGGCCGCAGATCGCATCGGCCTACGGTGCTCACGATTCCACGCTCGGCCGTCGTCCGGAGGTGCCCCCTTGCCCACCCCGCCGCGCTCCCCACGGCCCCGGACCCCCGGGCGGCGCCCGGCGCGGCCGTCCCGCCCGGCCCCGCACCCGCCCGCGCCCCCGCGCCGCCGGCCGCGCTGGGTCATGCGCACGGTCACCGCGCTGTCGGTCGTGGTGCTCGCGTCCGCCGGGATCGGGCACGCGGTGCTCAGCGGGCTCGACGACGACATCGCACGGGTCGACCCGTTCCGCGACATGAAGAACCGGCCGCGGGCCGGGCACGGCATGAACATCCTGCTGGTCGGCACGGACGGGCGGGACAGCGTCGGCGAGGAGGAGCGGGAGAAGTACCGGCTCGGCGGGGCGCCCTGCCACTGCACGGACACGATCATGATCGTGCACATCTCGGAGGACCGGGACCGCGCCAGCGTCGTCAGCCTGCCCCGCGACTCCTACGCCGAGACGCCCCCGCACACCGACCGGGTCAGCGGGCAGCGGCACAAGGGACATCCGCTGAGGCTGAACGCGGCCTACGCGGAGGGCGGGCCGCAGCTCACCGTGCGGACGGTGGAGAAGATGACCCGGGTGAAGATCGACCATTACCTGGAGGTCGACTTCGCCAGCTTCATGAAGACCGTCGACGTCGTCGGCGGTGTGGAGATCTGCACCGACCAGCGGCTGAGGGACAGCCGCAGCGGGCTCGACCTGCCCGCGGGCCGGCACACCCTCAAGGGCGGCGAGGCCCTGCAGTACGTCCGCGCCCGGCACGTCGACGGGGGGTCCGACCTCAGCCGGATGAGGCGGCAGCAGCACTTCCTCGCGGCGCTGGTGGAGCGGGCCACCTCGTCCGGGATCCTGCTGAACCCGATGAGGTTCCGGGACGTCACCCGCGCGGTGCTCGGCTCGGTCCGCGCGGACGAGGGGTTCGGCGCCGGTGAGCTGCTCGACCTGGGGCGGGCGATGCGGAACTTCTCGCCGTCGTCGTCGGAGTTCACCACCGTGCCCGTGGTGACGCCGGGCCACGTGGTGAAGGGCATCGGCTCGACGCTGAAGTGGGACCCGGAGAAGTCCGAGCGCATCTTCGACGCGCTCCGCCGCGACCAGCCGCTGTCCGCGCGGTCCTCGTCCGGCGCGGCCCTGCGAGTGCCGGTCGACCCGAAGCAGATCCGCGTGCAGGTCGAGAACGGCACCCGCACGTCCGGTCTCGGCCGGCGCGTGGACGCGGCCCTGGCGGCGACCGGCTTCGACACCACCAAGGCCCCCGTCAACGCCGCCCGCCAGGACCACACGCGCACGGTCGTCGCCTACGACCCCCGCTGGGACCGCTCGGCGAAGTCCCTCGCGGCGGCGCTCCCCGGCAGCGAACTCCGCCCGGTCGAGGGCCAGGGCCCCACCCTGAAGGTCATCGCGGGCACCGACTTCGAGAAGGTCCGCAAGGTACGCCCCCGGGACCCGGGCCAGGGAGAGTTCGGAGTGGTCCGCGGCGACGAGGTCAACTGCGGCTGAGCCGCGCCCGGGCGGGCTGCCGCGTGCGGGCTCCGGGCGGGCGCGTCAGTCCTCGAAGCCCTCCGCCGCGCGCTTCTCGCGGAGGTCCAGGATCGCCCGGCGGCGGGCCAGGCGGTGGGTGCGGCGGATCTGGGCCTCCTGGTAGCGGCGGCGGTCCTGTTCGGTCTCCGGGACGACCGGCGGCACCCGGCGCGGCTTGCCGTCGGCGTCGACGGCGGCGAACACGAGGTAGGCGGAGCCGACGTGCGTGGCCGGCGTCGACTCGTTCCAGCGCTCGGCCAGGACCCGCACCCCGACCTCCATCGAGCTCCGGCCGGTCCAGTTGACCTGGGCCTTGACGTGAACAAGATCACCCACGCGGACCGGCTCGAGGAACGCCATCTCGTCCATGGAGGCCGTCACGGCCGGTCCTCCGGAGTGGCGGCCGGCGACGGCGCCCGCCGCGTCGTCGACCAGTTTCATGATCACCCCACCGTGCACGGTGCCCAGGAGATTGGTGTCGCTGTGGGTCATGATGTGGCTGAGGGTGGTGCGGGACGCCGAGACGGGCTTGCCCGGGATCTCCGGACTGCCCGTCTGCGCGGCAGGGGCCTGGTCTGTCATGGCATCCACCTTATGCCGAGGTGACGACCAGCGATTTTGTGTCAGCTTCGCAACAGCGCGGTCCTGATTTCCGACGACCCGTGTATGGCCGCCCGTCCGGACCTGCACACTGTCTGCCATGAATGATTGGCCCGAGGCATGGTCCGACGACAACCGCGGCCGCCGCTACGGACGCGGGAGCGCGAGCGCACAGCCCGAGAGCGCCCGTGTCATGCGGCAGGTCCGGCGCGGACAGCCCACCCCTCCCGGGCAGGGCGCCCACGGCTCGGTTCCGCAGCAGCCCGGCTACGTCGACGGCCAGGGCCACGGAGGCGGCTACGACAGCGGCTACAACACCGGCCAGGTGTACGGCGCGGGCGGACGCGGCGGCGGTGACGGCCACGGCCCGCAGCGTCCCGCGCCGGACTGGCGGCGCCGTATCAAGTGGACGGCGATCACCCTGGTGACCATGGTGTTCGTCACCACCGTCGCCACCTACTTCTGGGCCGACTCCAAGCTCAACCGCGAGGTCGACCTGTCGAAGGTGATCGAGCGGCCCGAGAAGGGCGAGGGCACCAACTACCTCATCGTCGGCTCCGACAGCCGCGAGGGCCTGTCCGCCGAGGACAAGAAGCGGCTGCGCACCGGCTCCTCCGAGGGCAAGCGCACGGACTCGATGATGATCCTGCACACCGGGGACAACGGTTCGACCCTCATATCGCTCCCCCGTGACTCCAACGTGGAGATCCCCACCTTCAAGGGCTCCGAGTCCGGGAAGGTCTACCAGGGCACCGGCCGCCAGGTGAAGCTGAACGCCGCGTACGCCGAGGACGGCCCCGAACTGCTGGTCCGCACCGTCGAGTTCAACACCGGCCTGTACATCGACCACTACGTGGAGATCGGCTTCGCCGGCTTCGCGAACATCGTGGACGCGCTCGGCGGCGTGGAGATCGACATCCCGCAGGACATCAAGGACACCAAGTCCGGCGCCGACCTCAAGAAGGGCAAGCAGACCCTGAACGGCGAGGAGGCGCTCGCCTTCGTCCGCACCCGCTACGCGCTCGCCGGCTCCGACCTGGACCGCACCAAGAACCAGCAGAAGTTCCTGTCCGCCCTGGCCGACCAGGCGGCCACCCCCAGCACCGTGCTCAACCCGTTCAGGCTGTACCCGACCCTGGGCGCGGGCATGGACTCCCTGATCGTCGACAAGGACATGGGCCTGTTCGACCTGGCCGACATGTTCTGGTCGATGAAGGGCGTCAGCGGCGGCGAGGGCACGTCGATGAACATGCCGGTCTCCGGGTCCAGCGGCGGCAACCTGCTGTGGGACAAGGAGAAGGTGAAGCAGCTGGTCGACCAGCTGAACAACGACGAGAAGGTCACCGTCAAGGGCGACTGACGCCTCCGCCGGTCACCTGACGAGGGCACCCCCGCGGGGGTGCCCTCGCGCGTGTCCAGCACGTCCGTCACATCGGGGCGCCCGCCATCGCACGGCACATCTCGGAGCAGCGGCGGCAGGACTCGGCGCACCGCGTCATCCGCTCGTCGTCCGGCATCGACATGCACGCCTCGGCGCACAGGTCGCAGGCCTGCGCGCACATCATGCACATCTCGTTCGCCAGCGGCGAGCGGCGCATCATCATGTCCGCGCACATGCGGGTCATCTCCGAACAGTCCAGGAGCGCCCGCATGATCCGCGTGTGGGCCTCGCCGCCCGTCTGCAGACACGCGCTCATGGTCTCCTCGCACACGCCGTGGCAGGCCATGCACGCCTGGACGCAGTCCTGCATCTCCTTGCTCAGCGGTTCCGTGGCCGGCTGCTGCTGGGTCATGGTTCCTCCCGGGGGACGGCGGGGACCGCCGTTCGGCCCTCGCACCTCCCGTCCTACGCCCCTGTGTCCATGACCACCACAGGACGCCGCTTGGCCGGGCCGGGAACGGCAAGAAGGGGGGATGGCGCCCCTGACCACGGCGCCGAGGGGGCGGTCGGCAGACACACAGGGGAGAGGGACGTGACACCACAGACGGAGCGGAAGCGGCTGCGCAGACGGCTGGAACGGCTCATCGGCATCGCGGCGACCGAGGGCAACGAACTCGTGCCGCTGCGCAACGGCGACGAGATCTTCCCCGCGATGCTGGAGGCGGTCCGCGCCGCGGAGCACACGGTCGACATGATGACGTTCGTCTACTGGCGGGGCGACATCGCGCGGGAGTTCGCCGAGGCGCTGGCCGACCGGGCCCGCGCGGGCGTCCGCGTGCGCCTGCTGCTGGACGGCTTCGGCGCCAAGGAGATAGAGCCGGAGCTGCTGAAGGCGATGGAGGACGCCGGCGTCCACGTGGCGTGGTTCCGCAAGCCCACCCGGCTGTCCCCGATGCGGCAGAACCACCGCTGCCACCGCAAGGTCCTGGTCACCGACGAGCACACCGCCTTCACCGGCGGGGTCGGCATCGCGCAGGAGTGGTGCGGCGACGCCCGCAACCCCGGCGAGTGGCGCGACACCCACGTCCGGGTCCGCGGACCGGCCGTGGACGGCATCGCGGCGGCCTTCGCGCAGAACTGGGCCGAGTGCCACGACGAGCTGTACGACGCGTGCGACCGCTTCACCTCGCAGGAGCAGCCCGGCAACGCCACGGTCCAGGTGGTGCGGGGCTCGGCCAGCTTCGGCTGGCAGGACATGCAGACCCTGCTGCGCGTGGTGATCACCTCGGCGCGGGAGCGGTTCCGGCTGTCCACGGCGTACTTCGCGCCCGACGCCTACTTCGTCGACCTGCTGGCGGCCGCCGCCCGCCGGGGCGTCGCGGTGGAGATCCTGCTGCCCGGGCCGCACACCGACCAGCGCGCCTGCCTGCTCGCCGGGCGGCAGCACTACCAGACGCTGGTGGACGCGGGTGTGGAGGTGCGGGAGTACCAGCCGACCATGCTCCACACGAAGATCATCACGGTGGACGGCGTCTGCTCCCTGATCGGCTCCACCAACTTCAACCGCCGCTCCCTGGAGCACGACGAGGAGGTCATGCTGGCCGTCCTCGACGAGGACTTCACCGCCCGGCTCGACGCCGACTTCGACGCCGACCGCAAGCAGAGCGAGCCGATCGACCCGGCCCGCTGGAGGCGACGCCCCCTGCGCGCCCGCCTCGCGGAGACCGCGGTCACCCCGATCCGGCGTTTCCTGTGAGCCGGCGCCGATGAGTTCTCCCCGCCCGGGGAGTCCACTTCCTGTCACCGATGTCAGGAGGAACAGTGCCTCAGCTGCTGCGCGTGCAGAATTTCAACGTCTCGGCCGACGGGATCGGCGCGGGCGAGGACCAGAGCCTGGAGCGCCCCTTCGGCCACGTGAACCCCGGGGAGCTGTTCGCCTGGGCGGGAGCGACCGCGAGCTGGCCGAACCGCACCGCGCCCGGCGGGACCCGGGGCCTCGACGACTACTTCACCCGTGACTTCGCCCACAACATCGGCGCGGAGATCATGGGCCGCAACAAGTTCGGGCCCCAGCGCGGGCCCTGGCACGACCACGAGTGGCGGGGCTGGTGGGGGGACGAGCCGCCGTTCCGCACGCCGGTGTTCGTGCTGACCCACCACCCGCGTCCGTCGTTCACGCTGTCCGACACCACGTTCCACTTCGTCGAGGGCGACCCGGAGCGGGTGCTGGACCTGGCGCGGGAGGCGGCGAACGGCAAGGACGTGCGGCTCGGCGGCGGGGTCACGACCGTGCGCCAGTTCCTCGACGCCGGACTCGTGGACACCCTGCACGTGGCGGTGTCGCCGGTGAAGCTGGGCTCCGGCCTGCGGCTGTGGGACTCCCCCGAGGACCTGCTCGACCGGTACCACCTGGAGATCGTGCCCAGCCCGAGCGGGGTGGCGCACCACCTGTTCTGGCGCAGGTGACCGCGCCCGGGCCGGACAGCCCGGAGGGCGCCCGGGGGATCCCGGACGCCCTCTCGCGGTCACGCCTGTCGCTCTACGGCAGGTTGCGCGCCATCACGATCCGCTGGACCTGGTTGGTGCCTTCGTAGATCTGCGTGATCTTCGCGTCGCGCATCATCCGCTCGACCGGGTAGTCGCGGGTGTAGCCGTAGCCGCCGAGGAGCTGGACGGCGTCCGTGGTGACCTCCATGGCCACGTCGGAGGCGAAGCACTTGGCGGCGGCGCCCTGGAAGGTCAGGTCGCTGTCGCCCCGCTCGGACTTGGCCGCGGCGGCGTAGGTGAGCTGGCGGGCGGCCTCGATCTTCATGGCCATGTCGGCGAGCATGAACTGCACGCCCTGGAAGTCGGCGATCGGCTTGCCGAACTGCTTGCGCTCCTTGACGTAGCCCTTGGCGTAGTCGAGGGCGCCCTGGGCGATGCCGAGGGCCTGGGCGGCGATGGTGATGCGGGTGTGGTCCAGGGTCCGCATCGCGGTGGCGAAGCCGGTGCCCTCCTCGCCGATCATGCGGTCGGCGGGGATGCGGACGTCGTCCAGGTAGACCTCGCGGGTGGGCGAGCCCTTGATGCCGAGCTTCTTCTCCGGCGCGCCGAAGGAGACGCCCTCGTCGGACTTCTCCACGACGAAGGCGGAGATGCCCTTGGAGCGCTTCTCCGGGTCGGTGACGGCCATCACCGTGTAGAACTCGGACTCGCCGGCGTTGGTGATCCAGCGCTTCACGCCGTTGAGCACCCAGAAGTCGCCGTCGCGGACGGCGCGGGTCTTCATGCCGGCGGCGTCGGAACCGGCGTCCGGCTCGGACAGGCAGTACGAGAACATCGCCTCGCCCTTGGCGAGCGGGGCCATGTACTTCTTCTTCAGCGCCTCGGAGCCGGAGAGGATGACCGGCAGCGAGCCCAGCTTGTTCACGGCGGGGATGAGGGAGGAGGACGCGCAGACGCGGGCCACCTCCTCGATCACGATGACCGTGGCGAGGGCGTCCGCGCCGGCGCCGCCGTACTCCTCGGGGACGTGGACGGCGTGCAGGTCGTTGGCGACGAGCGCGTCGAGGGCCTCGCGGGGGAAGCGGGCCTCCTCGTCCACCGCGGCGGCGTGCGGCGCGATCTTCGCCTCGGCCAGCGAGCGGACGGCGTCGCGGAGCATGTCGTGCTCCTCGGACGGGCGGTACAGGTCGAAGTCAGCCGATCCGGCCAAGGTCTCTCACGCTCCAAAACGCTGCGATGCTGATCACGCTAACTACCGTTAAGTAACTCAAATGTTAGCCCTCCCCCGGGGCCGTGAACAGGTGAGCTGGGCGACAGCCGGGCGGCCGCCGGTCAGGGCGGACGCGGGCGCCCCGGATATGCTCGGGCGCGCACGTGCCTGCCGCAGACCCCTGGAGCACCCCCATGGCCCTCAAGATCACCGTGATCGGCACCGGTTATCTCGGCGCGACCCACGCGGCGGCCATGGCGGAGCTGGGCTTCGAGGTGCTGGGCCTCGACGTGGTCCCGGAGAAGATCGACAAGCTGCGCCGGGGCGAGGTCCCGATGTACGAGCCGGGGCTCGAGGAGCTGCTGCGCCGGCACGTGGCCGGGGTCGAGGGCTCGACCGGCCGGCTGCGGTTCACCATGGACTGGGCCGAGCTGGGCGAGTTCGGCGACGTCCACTTCGTCTGCGTGAACACCCCGCAGCGGCACGGCGAGTACGCCTGCGACATGTCGTACGTCGACGCGGCGATCGCCTCGCTCGCCCCGCACCTGAAGGGTCCCGCGCTGGTCGTGGGCAAGTCGACGGTGCCCGTCGGGTCGGCCGACCGGCTGGCCGCCTACCTCGCCGAGCACGCGCCGGCCGGGGCGGACGCGGAGCTGGCCTGGAACCCGGAGTTCCTGCGCGAGGGCTTCGCGGTGCAGGACACGCTGCACCCGGACCGGATCGTGGTGGGCGTGCGCAGCGAGCGGTCGGAGAAGCTGCTGCGCGAGGTGTACGCCACGCCGGTCGAGGAGGGCACGCCGTTCGTGGTGACGGACTTCCCGACGGCGGAGCTGGTGAAGACGTCCGCGAACTCCTTCCTGGCCACCAAGATCTCGTTCATCAACGCGATGGCGGAGCTGTGCGAGGCCACCGGCGGGGACGTCGCCAAGCTGGCGGAGGCGATCGGGTACGACGACCGGATCGGCCGGAAGTTCCTGCGGGCCGGCATCGGCTTCGGCGGCGGGTGTCTGCCGAAGGACATCCGGGCGTTCATGGCGCGCGCCGGTGAGCTGGGCGCGGACCAGGCGCTGACGTTCCTGCGCGAGATCGACTCGATCAACATGCGCCAGCGCGGCCGGATGGTGGAGCTGACCCGGCAGGAGCTGGGGGGCGGGCCGTTCCTCGGCAAGCGGGTGGCGGTGCTGGGCGCGACCTTCAAGCCGGACTCGGATGACGTCCGTGACTCGCCGGCGCTGAACGTGGCGGGGCAGATCCACCTCCAGGGCGGCCAGGTGACGGTCTACGACCCGAAGGGCATGGACAACGCCCGCCGTCTGTTCCCGACGCTCGGGTACGCCGGCTCGGCGCTGGAGGCGGTGCGCGGCGCCCATGTCGTGCTGCACCTGACGGAGTGGCGGGAGTTCCGCGAGCTGGACCCGGCGGAGCTGGGCGAGGCGGCGGCCGAGCGGGTGGTGCTGGACGGGCGCAACGCGCTCGACGCGGAGGTGTGGCGGCGGGCCGGCTGGCGCTTCCGGGCGATGGGACGTCCCGGGGCCTGACGCACCCGCCCGGGGTCCGACGGACACAGGCGACGCCGGTTCGGCCGAGGCTCAGTCGGCCGAACCGGCGTCGTGTCGCATTCTGCCCCAACGGGCGCGGGCGTGGCGGGGCTACCCCTGCTTCGCCCGGTACCGGCGCATCTTCGCGCGGGCCCCGCACACCTGCATGGAGCACCAGCGGCCGCGCCCGCCGGGGCTGCGGTCGTAGTAGGCCCAGTGGCAGTCGGGGGACTCGCATGCCTTGAGGCGCTGCCAGGTGCCGGCCGTGAGCGCCTCGGCGACGGCGGCGGCGACCCGGCCGAGCAGCGGCCCCTCGTCGGCCGGCGCGAGGGCGGCCGAGCCGTCGGCGGGGTCGACCGTGACCACCAGGGGCGCGCGGGCGAGCAGGTCGCCGAGCGGGACGACCGGGCGGTGGGCGGGGTGGCCGGCGTGCGCGAGCAGGGTGGCCCGCAGCGACTCGCGCAGGACGCGGGCGTCGTCGACGGCGTCCTCGGTGAGCCCGAAGGACGCGCGGCCCCCGGGGGTGTCCAGCGCGTCGTCCCCGGTGGCGAGGTCCACCGTGTTGACCAGGGCCTGGATCAGGGCCAGCCGCCCGGGCGGGGCCGCTCTCTCGCTCATGACGCGACGGTACCTCTCTCGATCCCCTTGCGACGTTACCGGTTATGAGGGAGCATGCGGTAACGGTTACCTGTAGACCGCTTCAGGCGGTAACTCGAGGAGGCAGTCATGTCCGTAGCGAAGGTGGGCGCCGTCGTCCTGGACTGTCCGGACCCGCGCGCGCTGGCCGGTTTCTACGCCGGTGTCGTGGGCGGCACGGTGGACGGGGAGGGCGACTGGGTGGACGTGGAGGTGCCCGGCGGTCCGACGCTGTCCTTCCAGCGGGCCGAGGGACACGTGCCGCCGCGGTGGCCGGCCGCGGACCGCTCCCAGCAGTTCCACCTCGACCTGACCGTCGAGGACCTGGACGCGGCCGAGAAGGAGGTCCTGGCGCTGGGCGCGGAGCCGCTGGACACGGAGGACCGTTCGCGCGGCTTCCGGGTTTACGCGGACCCGGCCGGGCACCCGTTCTGCCTGTCCGCCTGCTGAGACCAGGAGGGATACATGGCCCCCGTGGCACGACTGCGCAATGTCGTCCTGGACTGCCCCGACCCGGGTGAACTGGCCGTCTTCTACGCGGCCGTCGCCGGCGGCACGCCCGTGGCGGAGGACGAGGACTGGGTGGTCCTCCACATCCCCTCGGGCCCGCGGCTCGCCTTCCAGCGGGCCCCCGGGTTCACCCCGCCGGCCTGGCCGAGCGCCGACCACGACTCCCAGCAGTTCCACCTCGACTTCGACGCGGGCGGCACCTGGGAGGAGGTCGACGCGGCCGAGGAGAAGGTGCTGGCCCTCGGGGCGCGCGTCCTGGACCGCGAGGACGACACGTCCAAGGACTTCCGCGTCTACGCCGACCCGGCGGGCCACCCCTTCTGCCTGTGCCGCATCGAACAGCCGTAGGGCACGGGCCCGCGGGGGCGCCGAGAAGCCGGGCTCGGTCCGGACCGGCGCCGCTCAGCCGTCGAGGGCGGTGATCGTCGCCGTCGACGGCTTGCGGCGCTGCTGGGCGGTGTGCGCGGCGAAGGCCGCCGCGCGGAGGACGCGTTGGACGTTGCCCCAGGTCAGGAGGGCGACGTCGGACTCGTCCCAGCCGCGCCGGAGCAGCTCGGCGACGAGGCGCGGGTAGCAGGACGGGTCGCGCAGCTCCTGGGGGTGGGCGGTGCCGGTGTCGTAGGCGCCGGAGAGGCCGACGCAGTCCGGGCCGGCGAGGGTGCGGACGTGGTCGAGGTGGTCGGCGACGTCGCGGACCGTCGGCCCGGCCTGCTCGGCGGTGAGCGGCACCAGGCACAGCCCCTTCGCCTCGCCCACCGCGACGAGCAGGTCGTCGGGCAGGTTGGCCGGGTGCGGGCGCAGGTCGCGGGCGCCGGACCGGCTGAACAGCACCGGCGCCTTGGACACGGTCAGGGCGCGGCGGACGGTCGGGGCGGAGGCGTGGGAGAGGTCGGCGACCACGCCGAGCCGGTTCATCTCGCGCACGACCTCCTCGCCGAAGCGGGTGAGCCCGGCGGGCCCCGCCCAGGAGGTGCCGGTGAGGGTGAGCACCCGCACGCCGAGGGCGTGCAGCGCGCGCAGGACGCTCAGGGAGTCGCCGAGCGCGGGCGCGCCGGCCGGCCCGAACAGCACGGCGATCCGGCCGCGGTTGCGGGCGTCGACGACCTCCCCCGCGGTGCGGGCGGGGCGCAGTCCCTCGTCGTGGGCGGCGACGACCGCCTGCGCCAGGTCGAGCTGTTCCAGGGTCGCGGTGAGCGCCCGGTCCCCGTCGTGGCCCTCGGGCAGGTGCAGCGACCAGAACACGGCGCCGACCTGCCCCTTGCGCAGCCGGGGCAGGTCCGCGTCGACGGCGCTCTCCCCCAGGTCGAGGTCGTACCAGGGCAGTCCGCGCAGCGTCCACGGCAGTGCGCTGTAGCCGTCGCAGACGGGGTGGGCGGTGAGGACGGCCCGGGCGCGGTCGAGGGGGGCGTCGTCCGGGTCGGAGACGGGCCGGTACTCCTCCGGCCCGACGACCACCGCCTCCTGCGGGTACGGCTCGTCGACACGGCCGACCTCGGCGGCGGTGTGCAGGTCGTCCTGGAGATCGGCCATCACGGGGCTCCGTACGTCGTGACCTCGGCGGTACGGTCACGGTCGCACGGAGCCCTCTCCGGCTTCCTGGTGAACGCGGCGTTCGGGGTAAACCCGAGGGGCCCCGCGCCGCGTGGGCCGGTCAGCCGTCCAGCGCCTCGATGGTGGCGTTGGACGGCGCGCGCGTCGCGCGCAGGCCGCGGGCCACGTCCTCGGCGGCGCCCAGCACGCGGACCGCGTTCTGCCAGGTCAGCTTGGCCAGGTCGGCGCGGGACCAGCCGCGGTCCAGCAGCTCCGCGATCAGCCGGGGGTAGCCGGAGACGTCGTCCAGGCCGTCGGGGGTGAAGGCCGTGCCGTCGTAGTCGCCGCCGATGCCGAGGTGGTCGATGCCGGCGACCTCGCGCATGTGGTCGAGGTGGTCGGCGACCGTGGCCACCGTGGCGACGGGGCGCGGGTGGGTCTCCTCGAAGGCGCGGTGCACCTTCATCGCCTCGGCGGTGGTGTCGAGGTGGTGGAAGCCGTGCGCGCGCATGTTCTCGTCGGCGGCCGCCGTCCAGTCGACGGCGGCCTGGAGCACGAACTTCGGCACGAACGTCACCATCGCGATGCCGCCGTTGGCGGGCAGCCGCTCCAGCACGTCGTCGGGGATGTTCCGCGGGTGGTCGCAGACCGCGCGGGCCGAGGAGTGGGAGAAGATCACCGGCGCCGTGCTGGTGTCCAGCGCGTCCCGCATGGTGGTGGCGGCGACGTGGGAGAGGTCGACCAGCATGCCGAGCCGGTTCATCTCCCGCACCACCTCACGGCCGAACGCCGACAGTCCGCCCACGCCGGGCTCGTCGGTCGCCGAGTCCGCCCACGCCACGTTGAAGTTGTGGGTGAGGGTCAGGTAGCGCACCCCGAGGCCGTACAACCCGCGCAGCGTGCCGAGGGAGCCGGCGATGGAGTGGCCGCCCTCCGCCCCCATGAGGGAGGCGATACGGCCCTCGCGGCGCGCGGCCTCCATGTCGGCGGCGGTCAGCGCGGGCGCCAGGTCCTTCGGGTACCGATCCAGCAACTGCCGTACGCAGTCGATCTGTTCGAGCGTGGCCGGCACCGGGTCGGGGGCGTCGGCGCGGACGTACACCGACCAGAACTGCGCGCCGACGCCGCCGGCCCGCAGCCGGGGGAGGTCGGTGTGCAGGTGGGCCGACTGGTCGCCGGCGATGTCGCGGGCGTCGAGGTCGTAGGTGACCTGTTCGCGCAGCGCCCAGGGCAGGTCGTTGTGCCCGTCGACGACGGGGAACTCGGCGAGCAGCGCGCGGGCGTCGTCCAGGGAGGTCACGGGGCTCACTTCCCGAAGCCGAAGCCGTTCGCGGACCCCTCGGCCCTGGCCCGCAGCCGCTTGCCCTTCTCGGTCGCCTGGTCGTTCAGCTCCTGCTGGAACTCCCGCATGCGGCCGAGCAGTTCCTCGTCGTGGGCGGCGAGGACACGGACCGCGAGCAGGCCCGCGTTGCGCGCGCCGGCCACGGAGACGGTGGCGACCGGCACCCCGGCCGGCATCTGCACGATGGAGAGCAGCGAGTCCATGCCGTCGAGGTGCTTCAGCGGCACCGGCACACCGATGACGGGCAGCGGGGTCACGGAGGCGAGCATGCCGGGCAGATGGGCGGCGCCGCCCGCGCCGGCGATGATCACCTTGAGCCCGCGGTCCGCGGCCTGCTCGCCGTACGCGATCATCTCGCGCGGCATGCGGTGCGCGGAGACGACGTCGGCCTCGTAGGCGATCTCGAACTCGTCGAGGGCCTTGGCCGCCGCCTCCATGACGGGCCAGTCGGAGTCGGACCCCATGACGATGCCCACCGAAGGGAAGGGGCGCGCGTCAGCGCTCGTTGAGGGGCGGTGGCCGGGCGACGGGTGGGCGGGACTCATTCGGTGATCGTGCCTCTCAGGTAGCCGGCTGCGTGACGGGCGCGCTCCAGCACGTCGTCCAGGTCGTCGCCGTAGGTGTTCACGTGACCGACCTTGCGGCCGGGCTTCACGTCCTTGCCGTACATGTGGATCTTCAGCCGGGGGTCGCGCGCCATGCAGTGCAGGTACGCGGAGTACATGTCCGGGTAGTCGCCGCCGAGGACGTTGGCCATGACCGTCCACTTCGCGCGCGGGCGGGGGTCGCCGAGCGGGAGGTCGAGGACGGCGCGGACGTGGTTGGCGAACTGCGAGGTGATCGCGCCGTCCATGGACCAGTGGCCGGAGTTGTGCGGGCGCATGGCGAGTTCGTTGACGAGGATGCGGCCGTCGCGGGTCTGGAACAGCTCCACCGCGAGGTGGCCGACCACGCCGAGTTCCCGGGCGATGGTCAGCGCCATCTCCTCGGCCTTCAGCGCGAGGCTCTCGTCGAGGTCCGGTGCGGGCGCGATGACGGTGTCGCAGACGCCGTTCACCTGCCGGGACTCCACGACCGGGTAGGCGACGGCCTGTCCGTGCGGGGAGCGCACGACGTTGGCGGCCAGCTCGCGCACGAAGTCGACCTTCTCCTCGGCGAGCACGGGCACGCCGGCCCTGAACGGCTCGGCGGCCTCCTCCACGGAGTCCACGACCCACACGCCCTTGCCGTCGTAGCCGCCGCGGACGGTCTTGAGGACAACGGGGAAGCCTCCCCCGCCCTCCGCCGCGAACGCGGCCACGTCGGCCGGGTCGTCGACGATGCGGTGGCGCGGGCAGGGCACGCCGATCGCCTCCAGCCTCGCGCGCATCACGCCCTTGTCCTGGGCGTGCACCAGCGCGTCGGGGCCGGGGCGGACGGGGATGCCGTCGGCCTCCAGGGCCCTGAGGTGCTCGGTGGGCACGTGCTCGTGGTCGAAGGTGATCACGTCGCAGCCGCGCGCGAAGTCGCGCAGTGTGTCCAGGTCGCGGTGGTCGCCGACGACGACGTCGCCCACCACCTGGGCCGCGGAATCCTGCGGGGTGTCACTGAGGAGCTTGAACCTGATGCCGAGCGGGATGCCCGCCTCGTGTGTCATACGAGCGAGCTGACCGCCGCCGACCATGCCGACTACCGGGAACGTCACGCCCCCAGGGTATCCGCCCGCGCCAGGGTGGCCGATTCCCGCCCGTCGGGCGGGACGGAAGGGACGCGCGGGGCGCGGGCGACGCGGCGTCCGCAGGAAGATCGCGCGTGCGGGTGGTTAGCATGGCGGAGTTGACGCACTCGACCGACGGGAGCCTGTGGGCGATGGGACAAGGTTCCTCGGGGCTTCGACGGCTCTTCCGTGAAGCGGCCAAGTTCGGCGCGGTGGGGGGAGCCGGGGTCCTGGTCAACCTCGGGGTGTTCAACCTGGTCCGGCAGGCGACCGACCTCCAGGTGGTGCGCGCGAGCGTCATCGCCACCGTGGTCGCGATCATCTTCAACTACGTCGGCTTCCGGTACTTCACCTACCGGGACCGCGACAAGTCCCGGCGCACCCGCGAGATGTCGCTGTTCCTGCTGTTCAGCGTCATCGGCCTGGTGATCGAGAACGGCGTGCTCTACACGGCGACGTACGGCTTCGGCTGGGACAGCCCGCTGCAGAGCAACATCTTCAAGTTCCTCGGCATCGGCGTCGCGACGCTGTTCCGCTTCTGGTCCTACCGCACCTGGGTGTTCCGCGCCCTGCCGGTGCGGGAGGAGCCCGTGGCGGGCGGGGCCCCGGTCGCCGGGGGGCGGCCCAGGCAGCGCGTGCCGTAACCGCCGCGCGTGCCGCTCGGCGGACCGTTCCGTCTCAGCGGACCGTCCTGCGGGTCTCCTCGTCGGGGTCCTTCCGCGGGGGCGTGCGGGACAGGAACAGGCCGAAGACGGCCGGGCTGGCCTGCAGCATCTCCAGACGGCCGCCGTCCGCCTCCGCCAGGTCCCGGGCGACCGCCAGGCCGATCCCGGTGGAGTTGCGGCCGCTGATCGCCCGCTCGAAGATCCGCGCGCCCAGCTCGGCGGGCACGCCCGGCCCCTCGTCGGTGACCTCCACGACGACCTGGTTGCCGGTGACCCGGGTGCGCAGGGCGACCGTGCCGCCGCCGTGCATCAGCGAGTTCTCGATCAGCGCGGCCAGCACCTGGGCGACCGCGCCCGGGGTGCCCACGGCCCGCAGGTTCCGCTTGCCGGAGGCGACGATGGCCCGGCCGGCGCTGCGGTAGGCGGGGCGCCACTCGGCGAGCTGCTGCGTGATCACCTCGTCGAGTTCGAAGGTGACGGCGGAGCCGGTGCGCGGGTCCCGGGAGTTGGTCAGCAGCCGCTCCACCACGTCCGTCAGCCGCTCCACCTGCGTGAGCGCGATCGTCGCCTCCTCCTTCACCGTCTCCGGGTCGTCGGTGAGGGTGATCTCCTCCAGCCGCATGGACAGCGCGGTGAGCGGGGTGCGCAGCTGGTGGGAGGCGTCGGCGGCGAGCCGCCGCTCGGCGGTCAGCATGCGGGCGATGCGTTCGGCGGAGGCGTCCAGCACGTCGGCGACCCGGTCCAGCTCGGGGACGCCGTAGCGGCGGTGGCGGGGGCGCGGGTCGCCGGAGCCGAGCCGCTCGGCGGTCTCGGCGAGGTCGGTCAGCGGGGAGGCGAGGCGGTTGGCCTGCCGGATCGCCAGCAGCACCGCCGCGATCACCGCGAGCAGCGCGACCAGGCCGATGATCAGCAGGGTGCGGCCGACCTCCTCGGTCACCGAGGAGCGCGACTCCTGGACGGTGACCGTCTCGCCCTCCTCGCCGGGCGCCGTGGCGCTGATGACGTCGCCGTCCGGCTTGGAACCGACCTCGATGGGCGGCTTGCCGGGGAGCCGGACGACGGCGTACCGGTCGTCGGGCATCTGGTCGTCGAGGACCTCGGCGGTGACCTTGTCCTCGACCAGCAGCCGGCTGTCGACGATGCTGGCCAGCCGCACCGCCTCGGACTCCACGCGCTCCTTGGCGGTCTCGGTGATGGTGCGGGTCTCGACGATCACCAGGGAGACGCCGAAGACGGCGATCACGACGAGGACCACGGCGAGCGTGGACTGGATCAGACGGCGGCGCATGTTCTCCCACCCGGCGGCGGAACCCCGGCGGGGTCCAGCTCTCTCAGCTCTTCTCGAAGCGGAAGCCCACGCCGCGCACGGTGGCGATGTAACGGGGGTTGGCCGCGTCGTCGCCGAGCTTCTTGCGCAGCCAGGAGATGTGCATGTCGAGGGTCTTGGTGGAGGACCACCAGGTGGTGTCCCAGACCTCGCGCATCAGCTGGTCGCGGGTGACGACCCGGCCCGCGTCGCGCACCAGCACCCGCAGCAGGTCGAACTCCTTGGCGGTGAGCTGGAGCTCCTCGTCGCCCATCCACGCCCGGTGCGACTCGACGTCGATGCGCACGCCGTGGGTGGCGGGCGGCTGCTGCGGCTCGGCCGCGCCGCGCCGCAGCAGGGCCCGGACCCTGGCCAGCAGCTCGGCGAGCCGGAACGGCTTGGTGACGTAGTCGTCGGCGCCCGCGTCCAGGCCGACGACCGTGTCCACCTCGTCGGCGCGCGCGGTGAGGATCAGCAGGGGGACCGTGTGCCCCTCGGCGCGGAGCCGGCGGGCGACCTCCAGGCCGTCCATCCCGGGCAGCCCGAGGTCCAGCACGACCAGGTCGACGCCGCCCTGCATGCCGGCCTCCAGGGCGCCGGGTCCGTCCTCACGCACCTCGACGTCGTAACCCTCCCGGCGCAGGGCGCGGGCCAGCGGCTCCGAGATGGACGCGTCGTCCTCGGCGAGCAGTACACGGGTCATGCCGATGATGGTAGACCCGCGGCCCGAGCCGCAGGGGCGTGATCGGCGGGCTCGGTCCCCACCGGCGTCCCGCCCGGTCCTCCTCTCCCGCACCCTTGGCACGGACCTGCGGGTGCGAGGTGCGATGCTGGGCAGACCTTCGAATGGGCGATCCCGGTTCCTTTGAAACCTGTGATTCACGTCTCAAGTCCTTCCATATCCGGCACTGTCCTGCCGTATGGTGAACCAACGCCTGTTGCACCGCGGGGACCTTTGGCGGCAGTTGACGCCGAGGGTCTCTTTTGTGTGCGGGCCGGCACGCTCTGCCGGTCCCTGAAGCAATGACCTGTGGCCGGGCCTTCACCGCGCGTCGACGCGCGGCGGGGGCGTGGATCCCGGTGGTCGCCGTCCGCCGCTCCGTGATCCGGGGCGGCACCCCCCGGGCGTGGGGCGGACGGTACGGCCCGCCGGTGCCGGCCAGCCCCCCACCGGGCGCGTACCCGTCTCGCGCGACGCGTCCCGACAGCAAGGAACGACCATGGCGTCCAGCCTGACGAAGGACTCGGCCTCCCCGGGCACCCCCGGATCCGAGAAGACCTTCTTCGGCCACCCCCGCGGACTGGCCACACTCTTCATGACCGAGATGTGGGAGCGTTTCTCCTACTACGGCATGAGGGCCCTGCTCCCGCTGTACCTCGTCGCGCCGGGCGGACTCGGTCTGAGCGCGGGCACCGCCACCGCCATCTACTCGGTGTACCTCTCGCTGGTGTACCTGCTCGCCATGCCCGGCGGCTGGTTCGGCGACCGGGTCTGGGGCCCCCGCAGGACCGTCGCCGTCGCCGGCGGCATCATCATGCTGGGCCACCTGACGCTGGCCCTGCCCTACTCGGGCACCTTCTACGGCGGCCTCGGCCTCGTCGCGATCGGCTCCGGCCTGCTGAAGGCCAACATCTCCACGATGGTCGGCCAGCTCTACCAGGGCCCGGACGACCCGCGCCGGGACGGCGGCTTCACCGTCTTCTACATGGGCATCAACCTCGGTGCCTTCGCCGCGCCGCTGATCATCGGCACCGTCGGTGAGAGCGTCAACTGGCACCTGGGCTTCGCGCTCGCCGCGCTCGGCATGGGTCTCGGCGTGACGCAGTTCCTGCTGGGCAGCCGCCACCTGGACGCGCAGTCCAGCGTCGTCCCGAAGCCGCTGTCGGCCGAGGAGAAGGCCTCCACGCTGCGCAAGTCCGCGCTGTGGGCGGGCATCGCCGTCGTGGCGTACGCGATCGTCGGGTTCTCCGGCCACTACACCCTGAACTGGATCCTGGTCCCGCTGACCCTGCTCGGCGTGATCATCCCGGTGACGGTGCTGGTCCGCATCAAGCGCGACAAGGACCTCGACCGCACCGAGCAGTCGAAGATGTCCGCGTACATCTGGTTCTTCGTCGCCGCCGCGATCTTCTGGATGATCTACGACCAGGGCGGCTCGACCCTGTCGATCTTCGCCGACTCGTCGGCCGAGAACAGCGTCCTCGGCTGGGACTTCCCGGTCTCCTGGTACCAGTCGGTCAACCCGGTCCTGATCATGGCCCTGGCCCCGGTCTTCGCCTGGATCTGGCTCGCGCTGAACCGGCGCGGCAAGGAGCCGAGCACGATCGTGAAGTTCGCCTCCGGTCTGATGCTGGTCGGCGTCTCGTTCTTCCTGTTCCTCGCCCCGCTGTCGATCGCCGAGGGCGGTCACAAGGCGGCCGCGCTGTGGCTGGTGGCGGTCTACTTCGTCCAGACCGTCGGCGAGCTGCTGCTCTCCCCGGTCGGCCTGTCGGTCACCACGAAGATGGCGCCCGCGAAGTACGCCTCGCAGATGATGGGCGTCTGGTTCCTCGCCGTCACCGCCGGCGACGCCACGACCGGCCTGCTGTCCATCGCCGGCGTCGACCTCAACAAGACGGGCATCGTCGCCCTGGAGGCGACCCTCGCGGTCCTGGCCGGCGCGGCGGTCTGGATGTACCGCAACAAGGTCAAGGCCCTGATGGGCGACGTCCGCTGAGACGGCACTGACCGCACCCCGCACGGGAGAAGGGCCCCGCAGCCGACACGGCTGCGGGGCCCTTCGGGTGTGAGGGGGTGCGGTCGGCGCCGGGTGCGGTCGGCGCCGGGTGCGGGGCGGTGCGGGGCGGGTGCGCGCAGGCACGCGGGGCGAGGCGGCCGGGGTGCGTGCCCCCGGCACGGCTGGGGGCTCCCCGGGCGCTGGGGGCGCCGGGCGCGGACGTGCCGACGCGTGCGCCAGGCGGGAGGCGGGACGGCGCGGGCCCCGACGTGGTGAGGGAGGCGGGTCCGGTACCCGGGCGAGGCGGGAAGCCCGCCCTTCGGCGCGGTGGGAGAGACCGCCCGCGCCGCGCGGTGCGAGGGGGCGCTCGCGCGGGGCGGCCGCGGCGGGCATCGGGGCGCTGTGGCCCGGCTTCCACCGAGGAGGGGGCCTGGGAGTCGCTCAGAGGGCTCCGAGGCGGCCTGAGGGCACGGACGGGCCCCCTGGGGCGGTGAGCTCGTGCCGCAGCGGCTCAGGGGCGTCCAGCGGCTTCCGCTGCCGGGCGGGGCGCTCGCACAAGGACTGCGAGGCGGTGGCGCCCCCCGACCGGCACTCCGCGTCCTGGAGCGGACGGCGGGCGGCACCCCGTGACGCCGGCGCCGGACGGCAGCGCACGGAGCGGCCTGCGCAGAAGCGCCCCGCGCGGGAGCCCCCGAGGCCGGCGCGGCCGCACGGGACGCGCGTCTCGGGCGGCGCCGCATGCTCGCGGGGCGGCGCGGGACAGCGCGCCGGGTGTCGGAAGGGGGCCCGGCGTCACGAGGGGGTGCCCAGTTCGGCCCAGACCGTCTTGCCCGCGATGTCGGGGGCGCGGAGCACGCCCCAGTCCAGGCACAGGCGCTGGACGATGAACATGCCGTGGCCTCCCGGCCGGCCCGCGCGGTGAGGCGTGCGCGGGGACGGCTGGCCGGTGCCCCGGTCGGTGACCTCGAGCCGGATCACCTTGCGGTCGCAGGTGATGGTCAGCAGATCCGGCCCCTCGGCGTGCAGGCACGCGTTGGTGACCAGCTCGGACACCACGAGCAGGACGTCCTCGGCGGCGGCCCGCCGGTCCGCCGTGGCGGTCGGCAGCCAGCCCCAGTCGTACAGCGCCTGCCGCGTGAAGTCCCGCGCGAGCGGCACGACCCCGCTCTGGTCCTCGAAGCTCAGCCGGCGCGCCTGGGTGCCGCCGGACGGACCCGGTGGCGACGCCGGTGCGGCCGGCACGGCCACGCCGCCGTCCGGGACGGCCGCGGCCGGTGCAGCGCCCCCGGGCGTCCCGGAAGCGCCGCTGGGCTCCGGACCGCGGTCGCCCGGCGGGTAGGGCCGGGTGGTGCTCATCAGCGCCTCACCTCACCGTGTCACCAGTTCACCATCGAAATATTCCGTACTCGGTCAGTCACGCGCGGACGGCCCGAACGGTTCTCGGCGCCCTCCCGGCCACCGCGTCCGGGACGTTCAGGGTGTCTCCTGCCCGAGCCGTCCGCCGGGACACCCCCGTATTCGCACGAAAAGACGCGCCGGGGGTCCCCGTCGCCGGCGGGTGCGGCGCGAGCACCCCGCCGGGCCTGCCCGCGCGCGTCACGCCGAATCGTCGGCCAGGGCCGCCTCGAGCGTGTCGTGAACGGCGAACACCGCGTCCGCCCCCGTGATCTCGAACACGCGCGCGACAACGGGCTGCATCCCCACGAGGTGCACCCCGCCTCCGCCCGCCTCGGCCTTCAGCCGGGCGCCGAGCAGCACGTTCAGCCCCGTGGAGTCACAGAACTCCAGCCGGGAGCAGTCGATGACAAGCCGCTTGAAACCCTTGGCGAGGCAGTCCTCCAGTGGCTCCCGCAACAGATCGGCGGTGTGGTGGTCCAACTCACCCGCCGGGGTCACGACGGCACTGGGGCCCTCTTCTCGCACCTCGACCAGAAGCCGGCCCGACTGTGCGCTGCCGACCGTCCCGCGGTCCATGCCGTCTCTCTCTCCCGAGGTCGTGGCTGTTCCTGACGCCCTCGAACATTACGCCTTCCGGCTACGCATCGACACTCTAACAATCGCGCACAAACGGACATAACCGAACAGAACGCACTTGCACCGGGCTTCGAGCAGCCGGTAGGGCTAGTAAGACACGTACCCGACACGGCCGGCTTTGGAGGCGCCGCACACCGCAGTGCACGTATCGGCTTCGGCAGCCATATGCCGAGAACGATGGAGGACATCATGTCACCCCGGCTCGACGCATCGCCTACCCGAGAAGCGACGTCGACACCACCTCCGGAACATCTGGATCCCATCGAGCAGGGCGACCTGGGAGTCGACCCGGACGGCCTCCTCGCCGGACTTCCGGAGATCCCCCCGTACGACGAGGTGGGCCCGGTGGACGCACGGGCCCTGTCCAAGACCCTGTTCGAGCGCCTGGAGTCGCTCGACGAAGGCAGTCCCGAGTACTCGTACGTACGCACCACGCTCGTCGAACTGAACCTCGCCCTGGTCAAGTTCGCCGCCTCCCGGTTCCGCTCGCGCAGCGAGCCCATGGAGGACATCATCCAGGTCGGCACCATCGGCCTGATCAAGGCGATCGACCGCTTCGAACACACGCGGGGTGTGGAGTTCCCCACCTTCGCGATGCCGACCATCATCGGCGAGATCAAGCGCTTCTTCCGCGACACCTCGTGGTCCGTGCGCGTGCCGCGCCGCCTGCAGGAACTGCGGCTGGACCTGGCCAAGGCCGGTGACGAACTGGCCCAGCAGCTCGACCGCGCGCCGACGGTGGCCGAGCTGGCGGACCGGCTGGGCATCACACCCGACGAGGTCGTCGAGGGCATGGCCGCGTCGAACGCGTACACCGCCTCCTCGCTGGACGCCCAGCCCGAGGAGGACGACACCGAGGGCGCGCTGGCCGACCGGATCGGCTACGAGGACCACGGGCTCGAAGGCATCGAGTACATCGAGTCGTTGAAGCCGCTGATCGCCGAACTGCCGTCGCGGGACCGGAAGATCCTGTCGCTGCGGTTCGTCGCCGGCATGACCCAGTCGGAGATCGGCGAGGAGCTCGGCATCTCCCAGATGCACGTCTCCCGGCTGCTGTCCCGGACGCTGGTGAAGCTGCGCAAGGGCCTCACGGTCGAGGAGTGATTCCCGCCACATGACGTCCGTCCCCCGGAGGGCGGCCCGGGTCCGGGCCGCCCTCCGGGGGTCCGGGGGCCGTTCAGCGGCCTCTCAGACCCGCCGTACGCCCCTGCGCCACACGCCCGTGACCAGCGGGACGCCCGGCCGGTAGGCCAGGTGGACATGGCTGGGGGCGTCGAGCAGCACCAGGTCCGCGTACGCGCCCGGGACGAGCCGGCCGACGTCGGTGCGCCGCAGTGCCGCCGCGCCGCCCGCCGTGGCCGCCCAGACGGCCTCGTCGGGCGTCATCCCCATGTCCCGTACGGCGAGCGCGACGCAGAACGGCACCGACGAGGTGAAGGACGAGCCGGGGTTGCAGTCGGTGGACAGCGCCACCGTCGCTCCCGCGTCCAGCAGCCGCCGGGCGTCCGGCCACGCGGCGCGGGTGGAGAATTCCGCGCCGGGCAGCAGCGTGGCGACGGTCGCGCTGTGCGCCAGCGCGTCCACGTCGGCGTCGGTGAGGTGGGTGCAGTGGTCGGCGCTGGCCGCGTCCAGCTCCACGGCCAGCCGCACGCCGGGGCCGTACGAGAGCTGGTTGGCGTGGACCCGCGGGTGCAGGCCCTTCGCGCGGCCGGCGGTGAGGATCGCGCGTGCCTGGTCGCCGTCGAAGGCGCCCTCCTCGCAGAACACGTCGATCCAGCGGGCGTGCGGCGCGCAGGCGTCCAGCATCTCGCCGGTGACCAGGGCGACGTAGCCGGCCGGGTCGTCGGCGTACTCGGGGGCGACGACGTGGGCGCCGAGATAGGTGACCTCGTCGGTGTGGCGGGCGGCGAGGCGCAGGGCGCGCGCCTCGTCCTCGACCGTCAGGCCGTAGCCGGACTTGGTCTCGAAGGTCGTGGTGCCCTGGCGCAGCGCCTCCGCCAGGTGGCGGGTGAGATTCGTCTCCAGTTCCGCCTCGGTCGCGGCGCGGGTCGCGGCGACGGTGGTGCGGATGCCGCCCGCGCTGTACGGGCGGCCCGACATGCGGGCGTTGAACTCCTCGGTGCGGTCCCCGGCGAACACCAGGTGGGAGTGGGAGTCGACGAAGCCCGGCAGGACCGCGCGGCCGCCCGCGTCGACCCGGTGGTCGGTGGCGGGTGCTCTGCTTGCGGGACCGGTCCACACGACGCGGTCGTCCTCCATGACGACGGCCGCGTCCCGGACCAGGCCGAGGGGGTCCGTGTCGCGGAGGGAGGGGTCGTTGGTGACCAGTGTGGCGATGTTGGTGATGACGGTGGCGCTCATGGTGTCCTCATGGGTCGTCAGGCGCGCAAGTCCTGGATCGCCTGCGCGAGGGCTCCGGGCACGTCGGGGACCAGCGTGTGCGCCCCGTCGCGCACCACGTGCCGGCCTGCCACGACCGTGTGCCGCACGTCGGCGGCCGTCGCGGCGAACACGGCTGTCTCCGCGCCCAGCCGGGGCGGCGGTCCCGCCGTCCTGACCGAGTCGAGCGCGACGGTGGTGAGGTCGGCGCGCGCCCCGGCCCCGATGACGCCGGTGTCGTCCCAGCCGAGCGCCGCGTGCCCGTCGACGGTCGCCGCGCGCAGCAGGGCCGCGGCCGTCCAGTGGCCCCGGGTGCGGGTGCGCAGCCGCTCGTTCAGCTCCATCGCGCGCGCCTCCTCGAAGAGGTCGACGACGGCGTGGCTGTCGGAGCCGAGGCTGAGCGGGGAGCCCTCGTTCTGCAGGGCCGCGGCGGGTCCGATGCCGTCCGCGAGGTCGCGTTCGGTGGTGGGGCACATGCAGGTGCCGGTGCCGCTGCCGCCGATCAGCGAGACGTCCTCGGGGGTGAGGTGGGTGTGGTGCACGCCGGTGGTGCGCGGACCGAGCACGCCGTGCAGGGCGAGCAGCTGGGCGGGGGTGCAGCCGTGTGCCTCCCGGCAGGCGTCGTTCTCGGCGGTCTGCTCGGACAGGTGCACGTGCAGCGGGGCCCGCCGCTCCTCGGCCCAGCGCGCCACGGTCGACAACTGCTCGGCGGGCACGGCCCGTACGGAGTGCACGGCCGCGCCGATCCGCGCGTGGTCCCGGTCCCTGAGGAGTGAGGAGCGTGCGGCCCAGGCGTCCGCGTCGCCGTCGGAGAAGCGGAGCTGGTGGGCGGTGGGCGGCCGGCCGAAGCCGGAGGAGAGGTAGGCGGTGTCGAGGAGGGTGATCCGGATGCCGGCCTCGGCGGCGGCCGCGAGGAGCGCCTCCCCCATGGCGTTGGGATCGGCGTAGGGCGTGCCGCCGGGCGCGTGGTGCACGTAGTGGAACTCGCCGACCGTCGTGATCCCGGCCAGCGCCATCTCGGCGTACACGGCGCGGGCGAGGGCGTGGTAGCGGTCCGGGGTGAGCCGCTCGGCGGTGGCGTACATGACCTCGCGCCAGGTCCAGAAGGTGCCGGAGCCGACCTGGACGGTGGAGCGCAGGGCGCGGTGGAAGGCGTGGCTGTGGGCGTTCGCCAGTCCGGGGAGGGTCAGTCCGCGCAGGATCTCGGCGCCGGGCGGGGGCGCGGGGGCGCCGGTGCGGACGGCGGCGATGCGCCCGTCCGCCACGTCGAGGGCGACGCCCGGCTCGACGTGCGTGCCGAGCCAGGCGTGCTCCAGCCAGTACGTCCGCGGGGTGGCGGTCACGGGGCGGCCAGTCCTTCCAGTACGTCGGCGAGGGCGAGGACCCCGGCCACGCAGTCGTCCTCGGCGGCGAACTCGGCCGGGGAGTGCGAGACGCCGGTGGGGTTGCGTACGAACAGCATGGCGGTCGGGACGCGTCCCGCGAGGATGCCGGCGTCGTGTCCGGCGCCGGTGCCGAGGACGGGCACCTTCAGGCCGGTGTCCGCGCCCAGGATGCGGGCGAGCCGGTCGCGCAGGGCGTGGTCGAACTCGACGACGGGGGTGAAGGACTCGCGCTCCACGTCCAGGTGGACGCCGTGGGCGGCGGCGTACGCGCGGGCGGCCCGCTCCACCCCGCCGACCACCGCGTCCAGTCGCTCCTGGTCGGCGGCCCGGGAGTCGAGCCAGCCGCGCACCAGGGAGGGCACGGCGTTGACGCCGTTGGGCTCGACGGACAGCTTGCCGAACGTGGCGACCGCGTCCGCGTGTTCGGCCTCGCGGCGGGCGGCGAGGACGGTCTCGGCGTACGGCAGCATCGGGTCGTGCCGGTCGGCGAGCCGGGTGGTGCCGGCGTGGTTGGCCTCGCCGCGGAAGTCGAACCGCCAGCGGCCGTGCGGCCAGATCGCGGACGCGACGCCGATCCGGTCGCCGGTGAGGTCCAGCGCCCGGCCCTGCTCGACGTGCAGTTCGACGAACGCGCCGATGCGGCCGAGGCGTACGGGGTCGGGGCCGATGGCGTCCGGGTCGTGGCCGGCGGTCTCCATGGCCTGCGGGAGGGTGATGCCGTCGGCGTCGGTGAGCCGGTGGGCCTGTTCGACGGTGAGGGCGCCCGCGGTGAGCCGGGAGCCGACGCAGGCGAGCCCGAAGCGGGCGCCCTCCTCGTCGCCGAAGTTGACGATGCCGAGCGGCTTCGTCGGACGGACGCCCCGGTGGCGCAGTTCGTCGAGGGCGGCGAAGGCGGAGACGACGCCGAGGGGGCCGTCGAAGGCCCCGCCGTCGGGCACGGAGTCCAGGTGCGACCCGGTGACCACGGCGTCCCCCTCGGCGGGATCGCCGAGCCAGGCCCACTGGTTGCCGTTGCGGTCCACCTCGTAGGTGAGGCCGCGGCGGCGGGCCTGTCCGCGGAACCAGTCCCGGCAGTCGGCGTCGGCGCCGGTCCAGGCGAACCGGCGGTAGCCGCCGCTCGTGGAGTTCCGTCCGACGGGCAGCAGTTGCCGCCACATCTCGTGGAAGGAGTCCTGCTCGGCCGCGGGCCGGACGGAGGGCACCGGGGCGGCGGGGGTGGGGCGGGTCATGCCTGCTCGCCCTCGCGCATGGGGATGCGCACGCCCCGCTCGTCCGCGACCGACTCGGCGATGTCGTACCCGGCGTCGACATGCCGGACGACGCCCATGCCGGGGTCGTTGGTGAGCACCCGCCGGATCTTCTCGCCGGCCAGGGCGGTGCCGTCGGCGACGGTGACCTGCCCGGCGTGGATCGAGCGGCCCATGCCGACGCCCCCGCCGTGGTGGAGGGACACCCAGGAGGCCCCGGAGGCGACGTTCACCATGGCGTTGAGCAGCGGCCAGTCGGCGATGGCGTCGGAGCCGTCGAGCATCGCCTCGGTCTCCCGGTAGGGGGAGGCCACGGACCCGCAGTCGAGGTGGTCGCGGCCGATGACGACCGGTGCGGACAGTTCGCCGCTCGCGACCATGTCGTTGAAGCGCTCGCCGGCCCTGTCGCGTTCGCCGTAGCCGAGCCAGCAGATGCGGGCGGGCAGGCCCTGGAAGCGGACCCGCTCCCCGGCCATCCTGATCCAGCGGGCGAGGGACTCGTTCTCCGGGAACAGGTCGAGGACCGCCCGGTCGGTCCTCGCGATGTCGGCGGGGTCGCCGGAGAGGGCGGCCCAGCGGAAGGGGCCCTTGCCCTCGCAGAACAACGGGCGGATGTAGGCGGGGACGAAGCCGGGGAAGGCGAACGCCCGCTCGTACCCGGCGAGCTGGGCCTCGCCGCGGATCGAGTTGCCGTAGTCGAAGACCTCGGCGCCCGCGTCCTGGAAGCCGACCATCGCCTCGACGTGCCGGGCCATGGACTCGCGGGCGCGCGTGGTGAAGCCGGCCGGGTCCTTGGCGGCCGCGTCGGCCATGTCCTCGAAGGCCGTGCCGAGGGGCAGGTAGGCCAGGGGGTCGTGGGCGGAGGTCTGGTCGGTGACGATGTCGACCGGGGCGCCCATGGCGAGGAGCTGCGGGACGGTCTCGGCCGCGTTGCCGAGCACGCCGATGGACAAGGGCCTGCGGCGGTCGCGGGCCTCGGTGGCGAGCCGCAGCGCGTGGTCGAGGGAGTCGGCGCGGACGTCGAGGTAGCGGTGCTCGATGCGGCGTTCGATGGCGCGCGGGTCGCAGTCGACGCAGATCGCCACGCCGTCGTTCATGGTTACGGCGAGCGGCTGGGCGCCGCCCATGCCGCCGAGTCCGGCGGTGAGGGTGATCGTGCCGGCGAGCGAGCCGCCGAAGCGCTTGGCGGCGACGGCGGCGAAGGTCTCGTAGGTGCCCTGGAGGATGCCCTGGGTGCCGATGTAGATCCAGGAGCCGGCGGTCATCTGCCCGTACATGGTCAGGCCGAGCTGCTCCAGGCGGCGGAACTCCTCCCAGTTCGCCCAGTCGCCGACCAGGTTGGAGTTGGCGATGAGGACGCGCGGCGCCCACTCGTGGGTCCGCATGACGCCGACGGGGCGGCCGGACTGGACGAGCATCGTCTCGTCCTGCTTGAGGGTCTTCAGCGTGCGGACCATGGCGTCGAAGGAGCGCCAGTCGCGGGCCGCCTTGCCGGTGCCGCCGTAGACGACGAGCTTGTCGGGGTGCTCGGCGACCTCCGGGTCGAGGTTGTTCTGCAGCATCCGCAGGGCGGCCTCCTGCTGCCATCCGAGAGCGCTCAGCTCGCTGCCGCGCGGCGCTCGGACAGGACCGGGGGGCGGCCCGTAGGGGCTCGGCCGAGGGTGGGGGCGGGAGACGGGCGGGCGGGGTCCGGACATGGGGTGCCTCCAGGGTGCCGACGTCGTCTGCAGATATTCATATCCTCATGAGCTGAATAGACCTAGTCAACACCGGGGGTGCGTCGGCACGGCCGTCCGGGGGATGTTTGGCTGGACGCATGCGCGCGAACGAGCAGACCGATGACAGGACGGACGGCATGACGGCCGGGGCGGACCCGCGGGCCGCCGGACGGGCGGCCCGCCGGGACGCGGCGGTGCGGGCGGCCGTGGAGCAGGGGCTCCTCGACGCCGGCGTGCCCCTCGTGGCGCTGCTGGACGTCACCGGCATCCGTGAGTCGGCGGCGGACCTGCGGGCCGCGTTCGAGGCGGTGACCGCGCCCGGCACGCCGGTGCTGCACGCCTTCGCGGTCAAGGCGAGCCCGCTGGTGCCGGTGCTGCGGCTGCTGCGCGAGGAGGGCATCGGCGCGGAGGTGGCGAGCCCGGGCGAGCTGGCGCTGGCGCGCGCCGCGGGCGTGGAGCCGGGGCGCACGGTGCTGGACTCCCCCGCCAAGACGCACGCCGAGCTGCGGGAGGCGCTGGAGCTGGGCATCGCCGTCAACGCGGACAACCCGCAGGAGCTGGAGCGCATCGACGCGCTGGTGGCCGGCACGGACATCCGCCCGCCGCTCGGCATCCGGGTGAACCCGCAGGTCGGAGGCGGTTCCATCGAGGCGCTGTCGACCGCCACGGCCACCTCGAAGTTCGGTGTGGCGCTGCGCGACGAGGGCGCGCGGGAGTGGGTGGTCCAGGCGTACCTGGACCGGCCGTGGCTGACCCGGCTGCACGCCCACACCGGCTCCCAGGGCATCGCCCTGACGATGATGGCGCGCGGGGTCGCGGAGACGTACGAGCTGGCGGAGGAGATCAACCGGCGGGCCGGGCGGCGCCAGGTCGACACCCTCGACATCGGCGGCGGACTGCCGGTGAACTTCGCCTCCGAGGAGAGCCGCCCCGGCTACGCGGAGTACGCGCGGCTGCTGAAGGAGACGGTGCCGGGGCTGTTCGACGGGCGGTACGGGCTGGTCACCGAGTTCGGCCGGTCCCTGCTGGCCAAGCACGGCACGATGGTCACGCGCGTGGAGTACGCCAAGAGCGCGGGCGGCCGGCCGGTCGCGGTGACCCACGCGGGCGTGCAGGTGGCGACGCGCACGGTGTACGCGCCGGCGTCGTGGCCGCTGCGGATCGCCGCGTACGACGCGAAGGGGCTGCCCAAGGAGGGCCCGGCGGTCCTCCAGGACGTGGCGGGACCGGCCTGCTTCGCGGGCGACCTGCTGGCACAGGGACAGGAGCTGCCGCTGCTGGAGCAGGGCGACCACGCGGCGGTGCTGGACACCGGCGCGTACTACTTCGCGCACCACTACGCGTACAACTCGCTCCCCCGCCCGGCCGTCCTCGGCTTCACGCAGGACGCCTCCGGCGCGATCACCTTCGCGACGGTCCGCCCGGCCCAGCCGGTCGAGGAGATCGTCACGGAGTCCGGCGCTGCCCACAGGGACGCCCTGACGGGGCTGGGGAACACGCCTCCGGCGTGACCGGCGGGGATGCGGGCTCCCCCGGCACGGGTACGCCTGAACGCCCCGGGCGCGTGGCCGCCACGCGCCCGGGGTGCCGGCTACGCCGCCGTCACGAGCCTGCGGCGGGCCCCGCCAGGGGCCGCGTCGCCCGCGGCGATGCCGGTCGTGCGGTAGGCCTTGACGGCGCGTCCGGCGGGACGGCCCGCGCCCTTGCGGAGCCAGTCGACGCGGACCCACAGCAGCACGTCCTCGGCCTGCTCCAGGCGGCCGATCCACGCCGCCTTCAGCCACAGCCCCACACCGCACCCGGCGAGCAGCAGACCGGCCGCGGCGGGCGCCGCGAACGCCGAGCCGAGCGCGGCGAGGAAGGCGAGCAGCAGCCACCAGCGGTGCGCCCGGCGCCAGTTGCGCGCGGTCACCGCGCGGTCCTGCAGCACGTCGTGCCGGCCCGCCCGGGCCGCCGCCCGGGCCAGTGCGCGGTACCGGCCCCGCCGCGTGAGCGCCACGAGGGCCGCGGCCACGAGGAACAGCCCGGCTCCGCCGAGCGCGCCGATCCGCAGCCCCGTCAGGCCCGGCACGAACGCCCCGGCACCCGCGGCGACGACTCCCAGCCACCACAGTGGCGCGGCCCCGGCCCGTACGACGACGGCCACCCGGGCCAGCCCCTGTCCTCCGCGTGTCACGTCCAGCCTCCCGTCATCCGATTCCTGAGGAAGTCCATCTGTGGGAAGTCCCTTGCCAGTGGTCCTTCACCTGTGGAACGCCTTCGAGGGAAGTCCCCTGCGACGGACGCTAGCGCGGCAAGCTGAGACGAGTCTGAGAAGACGCGGCGGACGACCCCCGCGCCGTGCCCGTCACTCCACGAACAGCCCGCGCGCCGCCGCCCGGGCGTCGAACTCCTCCAGCCGTGCCTGCGCGTCCGGCAGGTCGTCGCACATCGCCTCCAGCAGGACCCGCCCCAGCAGCATCGGCGCGCACGCGGTGTCGAACACCAGCGCCGTGCCGACGGCGGCCGGCAGCAGCAGGTCGGACACCTTGGCGACCGGCGCGAACGGCGAGTCGGCGACGGTGACCACGGTCAGCCCCGCCTCCTTGGCGTGGACGAGCGCGTCGAGGACCTCGCGCGGATGCCGCGGCAGCGCGAAGCACAGCAGCGCCGACGCCCCGGCCCGCACGGCGGCGTCGATCCGGTCGGGCAGCATGGTGCCGCCCTCGTTGAGCAGCCGTACGTCCGGGTGGACCTTGGCGGCGAAGTAGGCGAAGCCGTGCGCCTGGGCGGCTGCGGCCCGCAGGCCGAGCACGGGCAGCGGCCGGCTCGCCGCCAGCACGCCCCCCGCCCGCCGCACGGGCTCCGGGTCGGCCAGCACCTCCGCGAGGTGGCGCAGGTTCTCGATCTCGGCCTCGACGGCCTGCTGGTACGCGTTGTACGAGCCGGTCTCCGGGGCGGGCTCGGCCGGCGCGGCCTCGCGCAGGTGCCGGCGCAGCGCGGGGTACCCGTCGAAGCCGAGGGCGACCGCGAACCGGGTCACGGAGGGCTGGCTCACCCCGGCCAGCTCGGCCAGCTCCACGCTCGACAGGAACGGCACGTCGGCGGCGCGCCGCACCATGCTGTGCGCGATGCGCCGCTGGGTCGGCGTCAGCCGGTGCCCCTCGAAGAGCGCCTGGAGACGCGCCGCGGGGCTCTCGGTGCCGCTCATGACCTGGCTCCCCCTCGGCCGTCCCCGGCCCATTCATCCGTCGTGACTTCTGCATGCCGTTATACAGGCGAACGCCCCGCCGCGTCGGACGGGCACCGCACCGCGCGGAGGTCACGCCACGAACCGCTTCCCGGACCCGCCTCCCGGACACGTCCGGATCTCGACGATTCCGCCACGACGTCCGCGCGTCCGGGAACGGCCGGACAGCGTAACTCGTCGAACATATAAACCATTTCAAACTCAGGTGCCCCACGGGGCACCTGGCGCAGAACGGGGTGGGGGCGTGGACGCGCACAGTCGTGGGCGGGCGGACGGGAGCGATCCCGCCGACCAGTGGGTGCTCAATCCGCGGACCGGTGACTACGAGCTGAGGCCGGACGGCGCCGCCCCGCCCCCGCCCCCGGCCCCCCGCCGACGCACCCCCCACACCCCCGGCCCGCGTCCCGACGGCCCCCGCGACCGGCCCCCCGGCCCACGCGACCGTGACGGCGGCCCCGCCGCCGACGGCCCCCGCGACGCCCACCGCCGCAAGCGCAAGCAGCCGAAGAAGTCCGGCAGGCGCAAGGCGCTGATGTGGACCGGGGGCACGCTGGGCCTGGTCCTCGTCGCCGGCTCGGCGTTCGCGTCCTACTGGTACGACCGCCTGTACGGGAACATCGACACCGTCGACATCGGTGACGTGGGCAGCGACACGGTCCTCGGGGACGGCCCGGCCGACATCCTCGTCATCGGCAACGACGTCCGCACCGGCAAGGGCAACGAGGCGTACGGCAACCGGGACAACGTGACCGGGCACGCCGACACCACGCTCCTGTTCCACGTCGCGGGGGACCGGTCCAACGCCACGGTGGTGAGCATCCCCCGCGACCTGATGACCGAGATACCGGACTGCGAGACCCGCACGGCGGACGGCTCGACGAAGACGGTCCCCGGCTCGCAGGGCGCCACCCGGTTCAACGAGTCGTACGGCGTGGAGGGCCGCGACCCGGGCTGCACCATGCGCACGGTCGAGCAGCTCACCGGCGTGGACGTGGACCACTTCATGATGTTCGACTTCAACGCCGTCAAGACGCTGTCCACGGCGGTCGGCGGCGTCGAGGTGTGCCTGGAGAAGCCGCTGAAGGACACCGAGGGCGGCACCGACCTCGACCTCCCGGCCGGCAAGAGCACGATCCAGGGCGAGGACGCGCTGTCGTTCCTGCGCAACCGGCACGGTCTGAAGAACGAGAGCGACCTGGACCGGATCGGCATGCAGCAGAAGTTCGTCGCGTCGATGCTGCGCCGGCTCAAGGAGGACACCCTCGGCAGCCCGTCCACGATGCTGGACGTCGCCGACGCGGCCACCAAGTCCCTCACCGTGGACAAGGGCATCGGCAGCCCCGGCAAGCTGCTCGCCCTCGCCGGGGAACTCGGGAAGATCGACCTGAAGAACATCACCCTGATGACGCTCCCGGTCATCGACAACCCGGACGAGCCGACGCCCGTCACCGTCGTCCCCGACCCGGTCAAGGCGCCGCAGGTGTTCTCCATGCTCCGGGACGACGTGTCGTTCACCGAGGTGAAGAAGCAGCGGAAGAAGGCCGAGGACGAGCGGGACGCGCTGCTGAGGGGGGAGCGGGCCGAGGCGTCCGCCGTGCGCGTCGACGTCCTCAACGGCGGCGGCCCGCAGGGCGCGGCGCGGGACACCGTCGTCTGGCTGCGGAACAGCGAGGGGGTGTCCCGGTCGTCGAACCAGGGCAACGCCCCCGCGAAGGTCGCCCGCACCCGGCTCGTGTACGCCCCGGACCAGGCCGGCCAGGCCCGTAGGCTCGCCGACCTGATGGGCCTGCCCGCCGCCGCGCTGAAGCCCTCCGCGGACGCCGGCGACGGGCCGATGACGCTCACCCTCGGCCCCGACTTCAAGAAGGCCGGGGTGCCGGTCGCGACGCCGAAGAAGGTCGACGTCCCGCAGTCCCGGGCCGACGACAGGATGTGCGAGGGCTGACACGGCGGCGGGCCCGAGGGCGGGAACGGGGGTTACCCCCAGTGCGGGCGGGCCCCCGCGTGCCTACCTTGTGAGGCATGACCGGAATCGACGCGCGGGACGCCGAGCTGAAGAAGGAACTCCACGCCTCCCTGCAGGCCCGCAGGGAACTGGGCGAGGACTACGAGTCCGCCCTGGTCGACTCGTTCCTCGAGAAGGTCGACCAGCGCATCGACGGCGCGGTGGACCGCCGGGTGCGCCGGCAGCTGGCCGAGCAGCGGATGACGTCCGCACGGGACGCGCGTGCGCCGAAGGCCACGGACTCCTGGGGCGAGCGGTTCGGCTTCGGGATCGTGTCGCTGGTGCTGGCGGTGCCGCTGTCCGCGATCGGCGGGGGCGTGGCCGATCTGCCGGGACTGCTGGTCGCCTGGGCGGGGATCGTCGGCGTGAACGTCGTCCAGGCCGTGCGCACCAACCCCGGGCTGTTCCGGCACCGCCGCTCCGCGACCGCCGACGACGCCTGGGAGGACTGAGCCGCAGGGGGCCGGCGGCGTCCCGCGGAAGGGTCGTGCGCGGGGACCGCCGCACCCCCGTCACCGGGGGGCGGGACGACGGCGGTCCCCGCGAACACGCGCTCCGCCACGGGCGCAGCGCGTGTCACAGGCGTCCAGGGAGGTCCGGGAGCCGCTCCGGAGGTCCGTCGACGCCGTGTGGCCGTCGGCCGGAACGGGGAGCCGCTCCCGTCCCGCCGACAACCACCACTGTGCCGGAGCTGTGTTAAGCGAGTGCTGCGCGGGCGTGACGTGCTCGTACCACTTCCGCGAAGGGCACGCGCCTCACGGCCGCGCGGGGACCGCGCGGTCCCTCACGCGCCGGTCCTGGCGAGGAAGGACAGCAGGTCCTGACGGCTGACCACACCGGTCGGCTTGCCCTCGACCAGCACGATCGCCGCGTCCGCCTTGCCCAGCACGGCCATCAGGTCCGCGACCGGCTCACCGGAGCCGACCTGCGGCAGCGGCGCCGACAGGTGCTTCTCCAGCGGGTCGTCGAGCGAGGCGCTCTTGCTGAACAGCGCGTCCAGCAGCTCGCGTTCCACCACCGAGCCGACGACCTCGGCGGCCATCACGTCGGGGTGGCCGGCGCCCGGCTTGACGACCGGCATCTGCGAGACGCCGTACTCGCGCAGCACCTCGATGGCCTGGCCGACGGTCTCGTCGGGGTGCATGTGGACGAGGGACGGGATGTGGCCGCCCTCCTTGTCGTCCAGCACGTCGGCGACGCGGGCGCTCGGGCCGGAGTCCTCCAGGAAGCCGTAGTCGGCCATCCACTCGTCGTTGAAGATCTTGCTGAGGTAGCCGCGTCCGCTGTCCGGCAGCAGCACGACGACGACGTCGTCCTCGCCGAGCCGGGAGGCCACCTCCAGCGCCGCCACGACCGCCATGCCGCAGGAGCCGCCCACCAGCAGGCCCTCCTCCTTGGCGAGGCGGCGGGTCATCTGGAAGGAGTCCTTGTCGGAGACGGCGACGATCTCGTCCGCGACGTCCCGGTCGTAGGCGGTCGGCCAGAAGTCCTCGCCGACGCCCTCGACCAGGTACGGACGGCCGGAGCCGCCGGAGTACACCGAGCCCTCGGGGTCCGCGCCGATGACCTTGACGCGGCCGTCGCTGGCCTCCTTCAGGTAGCGGCCGGTGCCGGAGATGGTGCCGCCGGTGCCGACGCCGGCCACGAAGTGGGTGATCCTCCCCTCGGTCTGCTCCCACAGCTCGGGGCCGGTGGAGTGGTAGTGCGACAGGGGGTTGTTCGGGTTGGAGTACTGGTCCGGCTTCCACGCCCCCGGCGTCTCACGGACCAGCCGGTCGGAGACGTTGTAGTAGGAGTCGGGGTGCTCGGGCGCCACCGCGGTCGGGCAGACGACGACCTCGGCGCCGTACGCCCGCAGGACGTTGATCTTGTCCGTGGACACCTTGTCCGGGCAGACGAAGACGCACTTGTAGCCCTTCTGCTGGGCCACGATGGCGAGCCCGACGCCGGTGTTGCCGCTGGTCGGCTCGACGATCGTGCCGCCGGGCCGGAGCTCCCCGCTCTTCTCGGCCGCCTCGATCATGCGCAGGGCGATGCGGTCCTTCACGGAGCCGCCCGGGTTGAAGTACTCCACCTTGGCCAGGACGGTGGCCTTGATGCCCTTGGTCACGCTGTTGAGCCGCACCAGCGGGGTGTTGCCGACGAGGCTGATCATCGAGTCGTGGAATTGCACCGTTGTCTCCGGATGCTGCAAAGGATGTGGTCGGGGTGGTGATGCCAGCCTAGGCCCTTCCCGGAACCGGACTCGGCCGGGCCGTTCACTCCCCGTCGGGATTCAACCACCGTCCGTACGGGGCAAGACCTGGGTGTACGGCTACGAGGAGGTGGCGGCGAGCATGACGGGCATGTCGAGGGCGCGGGTGGCCCGGCGCATCGCGGCCGGCGCCGCGTACGGCGGCGGGGGGATCGGGCTGGCGGGCGCGGCGGCCGCGGGGCTGCTGCTGGCGGAGGCGCGGCTGGCGCGGCGCCGGGTGGGCAACGGCACGAGTCCTTACGTGCCCCACGCGGACGGACTGTACGGCGCCGCCTGGACCGTGCCGGGCGAGCCGGCGCTGCGGCTGACGATGCTGGGCGACTCCACGGCCGCGGGCCAGGGCGTGCACCGGGCCGGGCAGACGCCGGGCGCGCTGCTCGCCTCGGGGGTCGCGGCCTTCGCGGAGCGCCCGGTGGGGCTGTCCACGGTGGCGGCGCCCGGGGCGTGCTCGGACGACCTGGACCGGCAGGTGACCCGGACGCTGGCGGACCCGTCGAGGGTGCCGGACATCTGCGTGATCATGATCGGCGCCAACGACGTGACGCACCGCATGCCGCCCACCCGTTCCGTGCGCCACCTCGCCTCGGCGGTGCGCCGGCTGCGGACGGCGGGCGCGGAGGTGGTGGTCGGCACGTGCCCGGATCTCGGCACGCTCGAGCCGGTGCGGCAGCCGCTGCGCTGGCTGGCCCGCCGCGCCTCCCGGCAGCTGGCGGCGGCCCAGACGATCGGCGCGGTGGAGCAGGGCGGGCGCACGGTGTCGCTGGGCGACCTGCTGGGGCCCGAGTTCGCGGCGCACCCGCGCGAGCTGTTCGGCCCGGACAGCTACCACCCCTCGGCGGAGGGGTACGCGACGGCGGCGATGGCGGTGCTGCCGACGGTGTGCGCGGCGCTGGGGCTGTGGCCGGCGGACGAGGAGCGGCCGGACGCCGCCCGCCGTGAGGGCTTCCTCCCGGTGGCGCGGGCCGCCGCGGAGGCCGCCGCGGAGGCGGGCACGGAGGTCGCCGCGGCGATGCCGGCCGGGCCGCGCGGCGCCTGGGCCCTGCTCAAGCGGCGGCGCCGGCGGCGCGTCACGGAGGCCGAGCCGGAGCCGTCGGCCCAGCCGTGACGCGAACGCCCGTCCGGGAAGGGAGCGGAAGCCAAGCAAGCGCTTAGACAGTTGCGGTCCATGTCACACCGCGACACGCGTGACCGCGCGCACACGTACGGGTAGCTTCGCCTCAGGCGCCGCACCGACCCGCCGGTATGCCCGCCCGCGCCCGACCGCCGAGCGCTCCGCCGCCGCCTCTTCACTCTGGAGCCGTGATGCCCGAAGCCGTGATCGTTTCCGCCGCCCGCTCCCCCATCGGCCGCGCCTTCAAGGGCTCGCTCAAGGACATGCGGCCGGACGACCTGACCGCCACGATCGTCCAGGCCGCCCTGGCCAAGGTCCCCGAGCTGGACCCGAAGGACATCGACGACCTGATGCTCGGCTGCGGCCTGCCCGGCGGCGAGCAGGGCAACAACCTCGGCCGGATCGTCGCCGTGCAGATGGGCATGGACCACCTCCCCGGCTGCACGGTCACCCGTTACTGCTCCTCCTCGCTGCAGACCTCCCGGATGGCGCTGCACGCGATCAAGGCCGGCGAGGGCGACGTCTTCGTCTCGGCCGGCGTCGAGACGGTCTCCCGCTTCACCAAGGGCAACTCCGACAGCCTCCCGGACACGCGCAACCCGCTGTTCGCCGAGGCGGAGGCGCGCACCGCCGCCGTCGCCGAGTCCGAGGGCTCCACCTGGCACGACCCGCGCGAGGACGGCCTGCTCCCCGACCCGTACATCGCGATGGGCCAGACCGCGGAGAACCTCGCCCGCTGGAAGGGCGTCACCCGCCAGGAGATGGACGAGTTCGGCGTCCGCTCGCAGAACCTCGCCGAGGAAGCCATCAAGAACGGCTTCTGGGAGCGCGAGATCACCCCGGTGACGCTGCCCGACGGCACGGTGGTCAGCAAGGACGACGGCCCGCGCTCCGGCGTGACCATGGAGGGCGTCTCCGGCCTCAAGCCCGTCTTCCGCCCCGACGGCCTGGTCACCGCCGGCAACTGCTGCCCGCTCAACGACGGCGCCGCCGCGCTCGTCATCATGAGCGACACCAAGGCCCGCGAGCTGGGCCTGACCCCGCTGGCCCGGATCGTGTCCACCGGCGTCTCCGGCCTCTCCCCGGAGATCATGGGCCTCGGCCCGGTCGAGGCGAGCGAGCAGGCCCTGCGGCGGGCCGGCCTGACCGTCGGCGACATCGACCTGTTCGAGATCAACGAGGCGTTCGCCGCCCAGGTGATCCCGTCCTACCAGGACCTGGGGATCCCGCTGGAGAAGCTGAACGTCAACGGCGGCGCCATCGCCGTCGGCCACCCCTTCGGCATGACCGGCGCCCGCATCACCGGCACGCTCATCAACTCCCTGCAGTGGCACGACAAGCAGTTCGGCCTGGAGACCATGTGCGTCGGCGGCGGGCAGGGCATGGCGATGGTCATCGAGCGCCTGAGCTGACCCTCGCGTGCCGCTGGGTGACCGCCGCGGCACACCGTGTGACGTTCCGGCCCGGCACCCCGCTCGCCCGGGGTGCCGGGCCGTTCCGTGATCCAAATTCCCCCAGGATGTGACCTATGCCTCGCGGGAGGGGCATCCGTGCAGGTCACGACGGACCCGCCGGACACTCCGTCCCCCGCACGCTGTCCGATTCGTGACGTTACGCACTGACAGACGGTTAGTCCGCCCTTCAAGCTGATGTAGGAAGTCGGGGGTCGACTGTGAACCGGGAGTACGTCAGTGAGCGCCATGCCGATCGCCCTGCTGATCACCACGGCCGCCACCGGCGCCGTGGGCGTCGCCGTCCTGCGCAGCGTGCTGGTGCTGCGCCGACAGGTCGCGGCACTGCACACCGAGCTGGCCAGGAGCCAGGTGACGGGCCGTGCGCAGGTCCCGCCCGCCCGCTCGGCCGGACCGGACGAGATACGCACCGCGGTCGCGGAGGCGCTCGCCGAGGAGCGGGAGCGCGAGCTGGCCGAGGCGCGGGCCTTCTGGGCCGCCCAGGAGGCCCGTGACGCCTCCGACGGCCCGTCCCTGCTGGGTCTGCCCGACAGTGAGCTGTTCCTGCCCCGGCAGGCCGACTTCGCGGGCCTGGAGCCGGTCGCCGAGTCCGGCGCCGACACCGAGGAGCACGGCGGCGACTCCCCCGAGCTGGCCGCGGCCCGCCGCCGCCACCCCTCCCACCCCGACTTCGTGCCGCACTCCTCGCCGGTGGTGAGCGACCACGAGCACACGGTGGAGGTGCTGGAGGAGCTGGCGGCCGCGCGCACCGAGCTGACCGACGTCCGTCCGGGCCCGCTGGGCACCCTGGACGTGTACGTTTTCGCCGACGGCACCACGCTGTGCATGACGCCGGGCCACCGCGAGACCGCGGAGCGCCTGGCCGAGGCCCTGCGGGCGGGCGAGACGCCGTTCCTGCTGGGCGGCTCCGGCATCTCCGGGGCGTACACGCTGACGTTCTCCTGCGGCGAGGACAGCGTCTACATCCTCGCGGACCGCGTCATCGCGTCCCTGTAGGACCGGGCGCCGCGTCCCTCCGGTCGCGGGCGTCCCCGTACCGCCCGGCGCACGCCTCGTGCGGGGTCACACGCCCGCGCGTCCGCGTGCCTCCTCCACGAGCCGGGCGGCTTCCGCCACGTCCTCGTCGCTCGTGAGCACGAGGGCGTGGTCGTGCCCGGCGACGGTGATCTGGTCCGCGGCGGCGAACATCCCGGCGTCCGGCATCTCGCGCGGCTCGGTGCCCGGCTCCTCGACGAGCTGGGTGCGCCGCGCCAGCTCCCTGGCCAGGGCGAGCGCCTCGGCCGCCGCGCCCCGCTGCAGCCGGCTCTGCGGCGCGGCCCGCAGGCGGTCGGCGAAATGATCCACGGCACGGGTGAAGGGCGTCGTATCAACCACGCGGCGAGCGTACGCGGCGCGGCGGGACCGCCGCCAACGGGCGGGCGCGGACGCGCGCAAGGGCCCCGGCGGGAGCCGGGGCCCTTGCGCGCGGTGGACGCCGTGGCGTCAGTCGCTGCTGCTGAGGATCGAGATGAGCCGCAGGAACTCGAGGTAGATCCACACCAGGGTCAGGGTGAGGCCGAAGGCGGCGAGCCAGGCCTCCTCGCGCGGGGCGCCGTAGGCGATGCCGTCCTCGACCTGCTTGAAGTCCAGGGCGAGGAAGCAGGCACCGAGGATGATGCCGATGACGCCGAAGAGGACGCCGAGCGCGCCGCTGCGGAAGCCGAGGCCGTCACCGCCGCCGATCACCGCGAACAGCAGGTTCACGGCCATCAGCAGGACGAAACCGAGCGCGGCCGCCATCACGAAGCCGTAGAAGCGGCGGTTGACGCGGATCCATCCGGCCTTGTAGGCCACCAGCACACCGGCGAACACCGCCATGGTGCCCAGCACGGCCTGCATGGCCGCGCCGTCGGCGATGCGGTTGTCGACGACGCTGGAGACGACGCCGAGGAACACGCCCTCGAAGGCGGCGTACGTCAGGATCAGCGCGGGCGACGCCTTGCGCTTGAAGGCCTGCACGAAGCCCAGGACCATGGCGATCAGCGCGGCGCCGATGCCGATGCCGTAGGACCGGCCGATGTTGGCGTCGTCGACGGGCAGCAGCGCCCAGGCGAGCGCGGCGGTGACGACGAGCACGCCGAGCGTGGTGCCCGTGCGCATCACGACGTCGTCGATGGTCATCCGGCCGGCCGCGGCGGGGGCCTGCGGCGGCGCGCCGTACTGCTGCTGCGCGTACGGGTTCTGGGCGTACGGGTTGTCCGTCGGCTGTGCGTACGGGTTGGCCTGCGTGGCGACGGCGGGGCCCCCGGCCTGCGGCGCGGTGTTGAAGCCCGCGTAGCCGTTGTCGCGGCCGAACCCCCGTCGCGAGAAGACCGGGTTACTGCTCCTCATTTCACTCCTCCATGGCCACTCGGTGCGGCCTTGGCTCAAGAGTAATAGGTAGGCAAAGGAATGACCCTAATGCTTGGGGAGGATCTTTCCCTCGTTGTGCTGCGCAACACGCTACGCGGCTTCATGATTCCCCTCACGGCGGGCGGCGGACCGGTACCGAGCCGGTACCCGCCCGGTACCGGCCGGAGACAGTGATCGCTCCGGGGGGCCGGTGCAGCCCTCAGCGGGGCCGGCCGCGGCGGACCGGGAGCCGGCGACGCGGCCGGGACGGGCGACGCGGCCGGGACGGGCGACGCGGCCGGGACGGGCGAGCCGCGCCCGGCCGGCCCGGCCCCGGCGATCCCCGCGGCGGTACGCACCGGCCGTCCCCCTCCGCGTGCGGCGGAACGCGAGTCCCGTGTTGTGCGCACGTCCGTGCCGACGGCCGCGCGGGGGTGTCCGGGGAGGCCGGTGCCGGGCGCGAGGAGGGCGCCGCCACGTCCCGGGCGCCGGACGCCAGGCAGGCGGAGCGCTCCAGGGTGTGGACGAGCGGCAGCGAATCCTGTCCTGTCCCACGGGTCGGGCCCTGTCCCACGGGTCGGGCCCGACGGCCGTGGTGGTGCCCGGAGCCGGACTCGAACCGGCACGCCCGCTCAGGGGCAGCGAGGTTTAAGCTCGCCGTGTCTGCATTCCACCATCCGGGCAGGCCATGGGCCCCGCTTCGCGGTTCCGAGCCTATCGGTGGCCCTCCCCCCGGCAGCGGCGGGATCGGCTGATCTTGTCTTATTTTATTGACGCCTGATGGTCCATCAGCCCAGCTAACGCACCGTCAGCACGCGCCACCAGCCTTGCGCGTGACGGGACGCCCCGCACGCGGAATGACGTAATTTCACCGTCCGGACAAGGGCGCCCCACCCGTTACGGGCCCGCTCCCGGTCGGGGTCCCCCGTCATCCCCAGGTATGACCCCGGGGCCGGCGCTCCGTCCCGAGTCGCCCCCGGGAACCGGAGCAGCGGCTGACTACACGGCGGCAGAGCCACGGAACGATGGTCACGTCCCCGAGAACACGCCGTCCCGACAGGAGCCCGCCCGTGACCACCGCCCCCCTCGCCGACCGGACCACCGCCGTGGCCGCACGCGCCACGGAGCTGTCGAAGATCTACGGCCAGGGCGAGACCCGGGTGGTCGCCCTGGACCGGGTCTCCGTCGACTTCCGGCAGGCCGAGTTCACCGCGATCATGGGCCCCTCGGGCTCCGGCAAGTCCACGCTGATGCACTGCGTCGCCGGGCTCGACACCTTCACCTCCGGCTCCGTGCGCATCGGCGACACCGAGCTGGGCGCGCTGAAGGACAAGCAGCTCACCCGGCTGCGCCGGGACAAGATCGGCTTCATCTTCCAGGCGTTCAACCTGCTGCCGACGCTGAACGCCCTGGAGAACATCACGCTTCCCATGGACATCGCCGGCCGCAAGCCCGACAAGGAGTGGCTCGACACGGTGATCCGGATGGTCGGCCTGTCCGACCGGCTGAGCCACCGTCCCGCCCAGCTCTCCGGCGGCCAGCAGCAGCGGGTCGCGGTGGCACGGGCGCTGGCCTCCCGGCCCGACATCGTCTTCGGTGACGAGCCGACCGGCAACCTCGACTCCCGCTCCGGCGCCGAGGTGCTCGGCTTCCTGCGCAACTCCGTGCGCGAACTCGGCCAGACGGTGGTGATGGTGACCCACGACCCCGTCGCCGCCGCCTACGCGGACCGGGTGGTCTTCCTCGCGGACGGCCGGATCGTCGACGAGCTGCACGGCCCGACGGCCGACTCGGTGCTGGACCGCATGAAGCGGTTCGACGCCAAGGGCCGCACCAGCTGACCCGGGCCCGCCCTCCCCCGCCCGTCCCGCTCGCCCCCCTCTTCACGTACGTCTGGACCGAGAAGACACCCATGTTCCGTACCGCCTTGCGCAACGTCCTCGCGCACAAGGCCCGGCTCCTGATGACCGTGCTCGCCGTGATGCTCGGCGTGGCCTTCGTCTCGGGGACCCTGGTCTTCACCAACACCCTCTCCGCCGCCCTGCAGAAGCAGTCCGCCAAGGGCTTCGACCACGTCGACGTCGCCGTCACGGCCGCCTGGGAGAGGGCCGAGGGCGACCGGGTCGGCGAGTCGCACCGCCTCACCCGCGACCTGGTCGACGACGCCGCCGCCGTACCCGGCGCCGAGCGGGCCGTCGGCGTCGTCTCCGGCTTCACCGCGATCGCCGACAAGGACGGCAAGCTGATCGGCGGCGGCTTCCAGTCGCAGGGCGGCAACTACTGGGGCGACGACGACCCCCGCTACCCGCTGGCCGAGGGGCGCGCCCCGAAGGGCGAGGGCGAGATCCTCATCGACTCCGAGACCGCGCGGCGGGCCGGCTACGAGGTCGGCGACAGCGTGCGCATGTCGGTCGACGGCCCGGTCCTGGAGCCGGTGATCACCGGTGTCTTCACCACCGACGACGGCTTCGTCGCGGCCGGCGGCAGCCTCACCCTGTTCGACACGGCGACCGCGCAGAAGCTGCTCGGCGAGCCGGGCGTCTTCGACGAGATCGCCGTGACGGCGAAGCCGGGGGTCGGCGACGCCGCGCTGATGGCCCAGCTGGAGAAGGCGCTGCCGGACGACGTCGTGGAGATGACGACCGGCGAGAAGCTGGCCGACGACCAGGCGCGGTCCATCGCCGCGCAGATGGACGGCCTGAAGCAGGGCCTGCTGGTCTTCGCCGGGATCTCGCTGTTCGTCGGCACGTTCATCATCGCCAACACCTTCACCATGCTGGTCGCCCAGCGCACCAAGGAGCTGGCGCTGCTGCGGGCCGTCGGCGCCTCCCGCCGCCAGGTCACCCGGTCGGTGCTGGTCGAGGCACTCGTGGTCGGCACCGTCGCGGCCGCCACCGGTCTGCTCGCCGGCGTCGGCATCGGCGTCGGGCTGCGCTCCCTGATGGGCGCCCTCGACGCGCCCGTGCCCGACGGCCCGCTGGTCGTCAGCCCCGGCACCGTCGCCGCCGCGTTCGCCGTCGGCATCGTCGTCACCGTGCTCGCCGCGTGGCTGCCGGGCCGGCGCGCCGCGAAGATCCCGCCGGTGGCGGCGATGAGCGCGGTGCACGCCCAGGCGACCACCAAGTCGCTGGTGCTGCGCAACACCGTGGGCGCGCTGTTCTCGGCGGCCGGGATCGCGGTGGTCCTCGCGGCCACCACGATGGACGGCACCGAAGGCCAGGCGCCGATGGGCCTGGGCGCGGTGCTGCTGATCATCGGCGTGTTCGTGCTGACCCCGCTGCTGTCCCGTCCGCTGACCGCCGCCGCCTCGCCGGTGCTGCGCCTGTTCGGGGTGGCCGGCAAGCTGGCCCGGCAGAACTCGGTGCGCAACCCGCGGCGCACCGCCGCCACCGCGTCCGCCCTGATGATCGGGCTCACGCTGATCACCGGCATGACCGTGGCGGCGGGCAGTCTGCAGCAGGCCATCGACAAGATGGCGGCCGACGCGGTCAAGGCCGACTACACGGTCTCGATGGTGAACTACAACTCACTGTCCCCGGACGTCGAGAAGACGCTGAGGAGCACCGAGGGCGTGGTCGCCACCAGCCCGATGCGGGGCGCGGTCACCCGCGTCGACGGCGAGACCGAGTACGTCACCGGCGTCGACGGCTCCACCATCGGCGACCTGCTGCGGCTGCCGGTCCACGACGGCACGTTCGAGATCGGCGGCGCCCGGGTCGTCGCGGACCGGGAGACCGCGGCGTACTACGGCTGGAAGACCGGCTCGGTCTTCACGGTGGCCTTCGAGGACGGCGGGAAGGAGCGGCTGACGCTCGCCGGCGTCTACGAGTCCAACGACATGGTCCGCGGCGTCCTGCTCGACACCGCGGTCCTCGCCCCGCACGACCCGGAACCGGACGACATGCAGGTCCTGGTGAAGACGGCCGACGGCGCGTCCGACGCGGTCAAGGACTCGCTGGAGAAGGCCCTCGGCAGCAACCCGGGCATCGCGGTCCAGGACCGGAAGGACCTGTCCGACGAGGTCGGCCAGATGTTCACCGTGGTGCTGAACATGGTGTACGGGCTGCTGGCGATGGCGGTGGTCGTGGCGGTGCTCGGCGTCGTCAACACCCTGGCGATGTCGGTGTTCGAGCGGTCCCAGGAGATCGGCATGCTGCGGGCGGTCGGCCTGGACCGCCGGGGCGTGAAGCGCATGGTCCGGCTGGAGTCGATGGTGATCTCGCTGTTCGGCGCCGTGCTCGGCATCGGCCTGGGCGTGTTCTTCGGCTGGGCGGCCGGCGAACTGGTCGCCTCCCGGATGGACACGTACGAGCTGATCGTGCCGTGGGGCCGGATGGGCGTCTTCCTGCTGCTGGCGGCGGTGGTCGGGGTGCTGGCCGCGCTGTGGCCGGCGCGGCGCGCGGCCCGGCTGAACATGCTGCAGGCGATCAAGGCCGAGTAGCCGGGACGTCCCGGCACGAGGACGGGTCCCGCTCCGGGCGGAGCGGGACCCGTCGTCGTGTGCCGGGCCGGTTCCGGGTGCGGCTGCGCAGCGGGAGCCCGGAGGCGCCGGATCCCGGGGTCCGCACGGCGACGGCCTGGCCGGCGCCGGTGCGGTCGCGTCCGGAGGCGAGCGCGGGGGCGGCCGTGCGGAGCTGCCGGACGCGGGCCCGTCCCGGCCCGGCGGGGGCCGCCGCGCGGGCCCGCTCGGACTCCAGGCCGGCCACCCGGCGGCGCGGGGCGCGGCGGTCGCGCACGACCGGAGCGGGGGCGTCCGGGGGGCCGGCTTCCGCGCCGTCCCGGGTACGGACGCGCACGGGGAGGAGTGCGCCGGTCAACCGTTCGAGGGCGTCTTCGGCCGCGGGGCGGCGTCTGCCATGGTGTGCACCTCCGTGACCGGAGCCCGGAATGTCGTCACCGCGACACGCCTGGGCGCGGCCGTGACGGTGCCCGGCGCGCGTCGTGTTCCGGCGGAGCAAGGGAACGCGACCCGCGGGGAGCCACCCCCGAACACGCCGAAGGGACCGCCCGCACCACGGATGGCGGGCGGCCCCTTCGACAGTGGCCTGCCTACGGCCGGCCTCGGGTCAGGAGGCCTTGGCCTCGGTCTTCTTCGGCTCCTGCGCGGCGGGCGCCGGGGCCGGCTTGGCGGCCTCGTAGAACTCCTCGCGCGGGGACTCGATCGCGCCCAGGGACACGACCTCGCGCTTGAGGAACATGCCGAGGGTCCAGTCGGCGAAGACCCGGATCTTGCGGTTCCAGGTCGGCATGGCCAGACCGTGGTAGCCACGGTGCATGTACCAGGCGAGCCGGCCCTTGAGCTTGATCTTGAACTTGCCCATGACGATCATCGCCACGCCCTTGTGCAGGCCGAGGCCCGCGACCGCGCCCTTGTTGGCGTGGCTGTACTCCTTCTGCGGGAAGCCCCGCATGCCGGAGATCACGTTGTCGCCGAGGACCTTGGCCTGGCGCAGCGCGTGCTGGGCGTTCGGCGGGCACCAGGCGTTCTCGTTGCCGGCCTTGCGGCCCACGAGGTCCGGCACCTGGGCGTTGTCGCCCGCGGCCCAGATGTAGTCGGTGCCCTTGACCTGGAGCGTCGGCTCGGTGTCGACGTGGCCGCGCGGACCGAGCGGCAGGCCGAAGCGGGCCAGCGCCGGGTTGGGCTTGACGCCCGCGGTCCACACGATGGTGCCGGCGTCGACCTCGAGGCCGTTCTTCAGCACCACGTGGCCGTCGACGCAGGAGTCCATGGAGGTGGACAGGTAGACCTCGACGCCGCGGCTCTCGAGGTGCTTCTTGCCGTACGCGCCGAGCTTGGGGCCGACCTCGGGGAGGATCTTGTCGGCGGCGTCGACGAGGATGAAGCGCATGTCCTCGCGGGACACCGTCTTGTAGTACTTGGCCGCGTCCCGGGCCATGTCCTCGACCTCACCGATGGTCTCCGCGCCGGCGAAGCCGCCGCCCACGAAGACGAAGGTGAGCGCCTTGCGCCGGATCTCCTCGTCCGTGGTGGAGTCGGCCTTGTCGAGCTGCTCGAGGACGTGGTTGCGCAGGCCGATGGCCTCCTCGACGCCCTTCATGCCGATGCCCTGCTCCGCGAGACCGGGGATCGGGAAGGTGCGGGAGACCGCGCCCAGCGCGATCACCAGGTAGTCGAAGGGCAGCTCGTACGCCTCGCCCACCAGCGGGGCGATCGTGGCGACCTTGCGGTCCTGGTCGATGGTGGTGACCCGGCCGGTGAGGACCTCCGCCTTGGGAAGCACGCGCCGCAACGGGACGACGACGTGCCGCGGGGAGATGCTGCCGGCGGCGGCTTCGGGGAGGAAGGGCTGGTAGGTCATGTACGACCGCGGGTCGACGACGGTGACGGTCGCCTCGCCGTAACGCATCTTCTTCTGGATGCGCCGAGCTGCGTACAGGCCTACGTACCCACCGCCTACTACGAGGATCCTGGGACGCTCCGTGGTGCTCATGGCATCGAGTATCCACCCGCCTCAGAGGGGTACCTCGTGCGCCCCTTCACAAGCTTTGACAGGGCCTGTGTTACCATCCCGCATTTCTTGATCCAGATCACAGTGCGGATCGGGAACCGGCGCCGCGGGTGACGCGTTGTCAATGCCGCGTGAGCTGCCTCTCTGTCGTCCCGGACGGACTGTGAGGCCGACCGGGCGGTCGGTGCGACCGGTGCGCGCAGACCCTCTCCGACTCCCTTCTGAACGTGTTCAAAGGGGTGTTGAGCGCCCGAACGGGTCAATCGGACCCACTTCTCCGCCCTCCCGGGGCCAAATCCTTGTGAAGAACTTCACGAACTTTCCCGCAGAGGTCCGCCCCGAAGGGCCCGAAGACCCCCCGGAGCACCGCTCAAACGCCATCCCGACTGCTCAGCGGAGGTCTACTCGCCGATAACAAAAGGGGTCGGGCCGCGGACCAGGCGGTGGTGAATCGCCGCGCTCGCGGCCGAGGCGGACGACCGGCGGGACGTCCGCCGCACGCTGCGACGCCCCGCCCGGTGCCGGCCTCGTCCGGCAGCGCCCCTCAGCGCGCCTCGGCGGCGCAGCTGTGAGCGATCCCGTCGAGGATGTCGTGCTCCGACACCACGACCTCCTCCGCGCCCGTCCGCTCCATGACCGCCAGGAGCACCAGGGCCCCGGCGCCGATCACGTCGACCCGCCCCGGGTGCATCGACGGCACCGCCGCCCGTTCGGCGTGGGTGGAACGCAGCAGCCACTCGGTGATCCCGCGGACCCGGTCGCGGGAGACGCGGGAGTGGTGGATGGCCGCCGAGTCGTACTCGGGCAGGTCCTGGGCGATCGCCGACACGGTGGTGACGGATCCGGCGAGGCCCACCAGCGTCCGTGCCTCGCGCAGCGGCACCGCCTCCTCCGCCCGGTCCAGGGCGGCCTCGATGTCGGCGCGCATCGCGGCGATCTGCTCCTCGGTGGGCGGGTCCGTCACGGCTCCGTCCCGCACCAGGTGGCGCTCGGTCATCCGGACGCAGCCGACGTCCACGGAGCGGGCGGCGCGCACGTGGTCGTCGCCGACGACGAACTCGGTGGAGCCGCCGCCGATGTCCACCACCAGGAACGGCCGGTGCAGGCCGTCCCGGCCGGTCAGCTCCCTGGTGGCGCCGGTGAAGGAGAGCTCCGCCTCCTGGTCGCCGGTGATCACCTCGGGCTCCACACCCAGGATGTCCACCACCCCGCGCACGAACACGTCGCGGTTCTCGGCGTCGCGGGAGGCCGAGGTGGCGACGAAGCGCAGCTTCCGCGCGCCGTGCTTCTCGATGACCTCCGCGTACTCGCGGCAGGCGGCGAAGGTCCGCTCCAGCGCCTCCGGCGCCAGCCGGCCGGTGCGGTCGACGCCCTGGCCGAGCCGCACGATCGTCATCCGCCGGTCCAGGTCGGTGAGTTCGCCCGTCACCGGGTCGACGTCGGCCACCAGCAGCCGGATGGAGTTCGTCCCGCAGTCGATCGCGGCGACCCGGGTCACCGGCCCTCCCCCGTCTCCTCCGCCGGCGTCACGCACGGCCCCTTGCTCCACCACTCCGGCAGCATCGCCAGCGCCTCGTCGCCCAGCGGGTTCACGCCGGGGCCGGCCGCGAGCGAGTGGGCGACCAGCACGTGCAGGCACTTCACCCGGTCCGGCATGCCGCCCGCGCTGGGGAAGTTCCTCAGCTCCTCGATCTCGTCGCGGCGCCGGACGTAGTCCTCGTGCGCCGCGCGGTAGGCGGCCGCGAGCTCCGGGTCGGCGGCCAGCCGCTCGGTCATCTCCTTCATCACGCCGTTCGCCTCCAGCGTGCCGATCGCGGAGTTCGCCCGCGGGCACGTCAGGTAGTACAGCGTCGGGAAGGGCGTGCCGTCGGGCAGCCGCGGTGCGGTCTCCACGACGTCCGGCTGCCCGCAGGGACAGCGGTGCGCGATGGCGCGCAGCCCGCGCGGGGGCCTGCCGAGCTGCTGCTTGAAGGCCTCGACGTCCGCGGCGGTGGGCTCGGTGCGCGGGGTCGTGGGCGGAGGGGTGTCCATACGTGTCTTTCTGCGGTGTTCCGTCGGGTCACTGGTCGGCGGCGTCGGCCTTGTCGACGCCGTCCCAGACGTTGGCGTACCAGGGGCGGTCGGCGGCCCGGAGGTCGCCGCGCGTGGTTCCGGCGCCGGCCGGGTCGACGACGATGTAGCCGGTCTCCCCCGGCATGACGTAGTGCAGGCGCCTGCGGATCTCCTGCTCGGCGTAGGCGTCGTCCTGCCAGCGGGCCTTGAGGTCGCGCAGCCGTTCGACCCGCCGGCGGGTCTCGTCCTGCTCCTTCTGCAGGTCGGCGATCTCCGCGCGCTGGGAGACGTACTGCCGCATCGGGTAGGCGAGGGCCACGACCAGGGAGCAGACGACCAGGACGAGCAGGGCCGCGCGGCCGGTCAGCCGGGAGCGGCGGGCCTGCCGCTTGGTCTGCGAGCGGTAGACCCGGGCCGCGGTCTGCTCACCGATCAGCCGGATCCTGGTCGCGGTGGAGAAACGGTCCCGGTCCTTGACCGCCATGTTCCCGCCTCTCGTTCGGTCTCCTACGCGCGTACGTCCCCGCACACGGTACGGGACCGGGTACGGGGACGTACGTACGACGCCTCCTGCGGAGGGCGGGGTCAGCCCTTGAAGCGGGGGAACGCGCTGCGGCCGGCGTACACCGCGGCGTCGTCGAGGATCTCCTCGATGCGCAGCAGCTGGTTGTACTTGGCGACGCGCTCGGAGCGGGCCGGGGCGCCGGTCTTGATCTGGCCGCAGTTGGTGGCGACGGCGAGGTCGGCGATGGTGACGTCCTCGGTCTCGCCGGAGCGGTGGGACATCATGCACTTGAAGCCGTTGCGCTGGGCCAGCTCGACGGCGTCCAGGGTCTCGGTGAGCGAGCCGATCTGGTTGACCTTCACCAGCAGGGCGTTGGCGGCGCCCTCCTCGATGCCGCGGGCCAGGCGCTCCGGGTTGGTGACGAACAGGTCGTCACCGACGAGCTGGACCTTGTCGCCGAGCTTGGCGGTGATGGTCTTCCAGCCCTCCCAGTCGTCCTCGAACAGCGGATCCTCGATGGACACGAGCGGGTACGCGTCGACGAGCTCCGCGTAGTACTCGGTCATCTCGGCGGCCGAGCGCTCCTTGCCCTCGAAGCTGTAGACGCCGTCCTTGTAGAACTCGGAGGCGGCCACGTCCAGGGCCAGGGCGATCTGCTCGCCGGGGGTGTAGCCGGCTTCCTGGATGGCCTCGAGGATGAGGTCGAGGGCCTCGCGGTTGGAGCCGAGGTTCGGGGCGAAGCCGCCCTCGTCGCCGAGGCCGGTGGCCAGGCCCTTGCCCTTCAGCACCTTCTTGAGGGTGTGGTAGACCTCGGCGCCCCAGCGCAGCGCCTCGGAGAAGGACTCCGCGCCGATCGGGGCGATCATGAACTCCTGGATGTCCACGTTGGAGTCGGCGTGCGAGCCGCCGTTCAGGATGTTCATCATCGGCACCGGCAGCAGGTGCGCGTTCGGGCCGCCCAGGTAGCGGAACAGCGGCAGGTCGCTGGCCTCGGAGGCGGCGTGCGCGACGGCGAGCGAGACGCCGAGGATGGCGTTGGCGCCGAGCGAGCCCTTGTTGTCGGTGGCGTCCAGGTCGAACATCGCCTGGTCGATCAGGCGCTGCTCGGTGGCGTCGTAGCCGACGAGCTCCGGGCCGATCTGCTCGATGACGGCCAGTACGGCCTTCTCGACGCCCTTGCCGAGGTAACGGCCGGCGTCGCCGTCACGGAGTTCGACGGCCTCGAAGGCGCCGGTGGAGGCGCCGGACGGGACGGCGGCACGACCCGTGCTGCCGTCGTCGAGGCCGACCTCGACCTCGACCGTGGGGTTGCCTCGGGAGTCCAGGATTTCCCGGGCTACGACGACGTCGATGGACGGCACGAGCATCTCCTTCTTGGGATGTGACGCGGGTGAGCGGGGCCGCGGGGGCCCTGCGAGTCCGAGCCTAACCGGCTCCGGGCGATCGGCCATCCGGCCGCCCGCCTCATGGACAGAACCGAGAGTAAATTGTTTCCGAACGGAACAAAGCAGGTTCGGGAAACCGTGACCGGAAAGCGTCCGGACATGACCCCGCCCCGGTGCGTACGGGGAAGAAACGCACCGGGGCGGGTGGCCCGTGGGGACGGGGGGAGGGACCGTGCGGCCGGCCTTACTTCAGGTGCAGCTGCTGGCCCGGGTAGATGAGGTCGGCGTCGTCGACGATGTCGTCGTTCAGCTCGAACAGCTTCGCCCAGCCGCCCTTGACGTCGTGCTCCGCGGCGATCGAGCTGAGGGTGTCGCCCTTGACGACCTTGTACTCGCCGTCGCCCTTCTCGACCTTCTCGCCGGTCGGGGTGGTGACGGTCTTCTTCTCGCTCTTCTGCTCGGCCTTCTGCTCGGCCGGGGCGGCCGGGCGCTCGGCGGAGCGGGAGGCCTTCTGCTCGCTCTCGCGGGACTCCGCGGCGCCGGACTCCTGGGAGGAGCCCTCGGCGGAGGAGCCGTTGTAGGCGGCGTTGGACAGGCCGGTGCCGCAGACCGGCCAGGCGCCCTTGCCCTGGCCCGCGAGGACCTTCTCGGCGATCTCGATCTGCTGGGCCTTGGTGGCCTGGTCGGCGGTGGCCGCGTACTTGGTGCCGCCGTACCCGGCCCAGGTGGAGGCGGAGAACTGCAGACCGCCGTAGTAGCCGTTGCCGGTGTTGATGGACCAGTTGCCGCCGGACTCGCACTGGGCGACGGCGTCCCACTCGGACGCGGTGGCGGCGGAGGCGTTGCCGGCCGCCATCAGCGGACCGGCGACGGCGGCGCCGGTGACACCGGCGATGGCGATGGCGCGAGTGGCCTTGGACGGACGACGGTGCTTGCCCTTGCCGGAAAACAGCATGGATGGATCCCCTCACCGACGCCTACGAGGTGAGCTGTCGGGTTCGGGCCGGTTGAGTTGCCCGGCCACGTCCCTCCCGGGACGCGGCTTCACCCCGAGCCGTACCGGACGTGAACCGTCCGGGTCCGGCGCCTACCTGGGTCCCCCGCTCCTGCCTACGGCGCATGACGCGACGACTGTTCCCGTGCTGCCACTGGCAGGATTCGGCGTGGCGGCAGCCGGGGCCCGCGATGGCGAGCGGTCACGACCGTAAGCACGGGCCCGACGGAATTTCAAAGATGATCAGGTCTTCTGAGACCTATCTCTCACAGCCCTTATTACGGACATTCAGCCCGAATCACTCCGTCAACTGCCGCCGCGCGGAGGCGCCTTCGAACGCCGCCCGCGCCCGCTACTCGCCGGTCTCCGCGTCCACGAGAAGCCGCTGACCTGGCAGGATCAGGTTCGGGTCGTCGCCGATGACCTGCTGGTTCTCGACGTAGAGCGCCGTCCATCCGCCGGTGAGGGCAAGGGAGTCGGCGATGGACACCAGACTGTCCCCGGCCCGCACGGTGTAACGGTCGTCGGCGGCCCCGGCCGGCGTGCCGGCGGAGCGCGAGGCGTGCCGGCCGGCCGACGAGGCCGCGGCGTCGGCGCGCTCGTCCTCCTGGGCGCTGGGGCCGCGGTGGCGGCCCGGGCCGGCGGACTCGGACTCGGTGACCTCCGAAGAACCGGTGCTCTGCCCCGACTTGTCCGACTCGTCACGCTCGGAGGCGGCGGGGGCGGACGGGGAGGCCTTGTCGTTCGCGTCACCCTCCTCCCCGCCGGACGAACCGGGCGTGGCGGACGGAGAGGGAGAAGCGGACGCATCACCCGGTTCCGGCGAACCGGACGGAGTGGTGGTGCCGGCGGTCCGGGAGTCGTCCGGGGTCGCGTCGTCGGCCACGCCCGGGTCGACGTCCGGGGACGCCGCGTCCTGGTTCAGGCCCGTGAGCAGGCCGCAGGCGCGCCACTTGCCGACCCCCTGGTCGGCGAGGAGCCTCTCGGCGACGGTGATCTGCTGGTTGCGGCTGGCCTGGTCGGCGCTGGGCGCGAACTCCAGGCCGCCGTAGGCCTCCCAGTCGTCCTGGGTCAACTGAAGGCCGCCGTAATAGCCGTTGCCGGTGTTCTGGCTCCAGGATCCGCCGCTCTCGCACTCCGCGACCCGGTCCCAGGTCTCGCCGTCCGCCGCACTGGCACTGCCCGCCCCGAGCAGAGGGATCGCGATGGCGGAGCCGGTCACCCCGGCCGCGACGAGAAGAGCCGGAGCCTGGCGAGGGCGACGGTGTCGGCCGTTCCCGGAGAGCATGCGGAAGCCTTTCACTCGGCGACGAGGACCGGCACGGTGAGCAAAACCTTGCGGCGCGCCGTACTTGATGGGTGAACGTATAGGCAGACGATCACTTGTCACAAGTTCATGCCGTGCAGATCACATGGAGATCACAGAGTTGAGCACGTCTCAGGTTTCCGCGCGTAACCCGCAGGAACCGGACAGGAAGGTCAGCCTCCTCGTCAGGCCCGTCCTGGACGCGGAGGAGAGAATTCCACCGGAAGCGTGCGGAGTCCCCGCATGATGAGGCCGCCGCGCCACCGCAGCTCGGCCGGCTCCACGGCGAGCCTGAGGTCCGGCAGCCGGGTCAGCAGGGTGGCCAGCGCGGTCTGCCCCTCCAGGCGCGCGAGGGGGGCGCCCAGGCAGTAGTGGATGCCGTGCCCGTACCCCAGGTGCTGGTTTTCGCGGCGGCCCAGGTCCAGGGTGTCCGGGTCGGCGAACCGCTCCGGGTCCCGGTCGGCCGCGGCCAGCACGACGAGGACCGGGTCGCCGGCCTCGACACGCTGCCCGCCGATGACCACCGGCTCGGTGGCGAACCGCCACGTCGCCAGCTCCACCGGCCCGTCGTAGCGCAGCAGTTCCTCCACCCCGGTCTCCAGCAGCCCGCGGTCCCCCTCGGCCAGCGCCCGTTGCAGGCGCTCCCGCTGCCCGGGGTGGGTGAGCAGGGCGTAGGTGCCGTTGCCGATGAGGTTGACGGTGGTCTCGAAGCCGGCGAAGAGAAGGATGAACGCCATCGCGGCGGCCTCGTTCTCGGTGAGGTGCTCCCCGTGGTCGGAGGCGCGGATCAGACCCGAGATGAGGTCCTCGCCGGGGACGGGCTCGGCGGGCAGCGCCTCGCGCTTGCGGTGGATCAGCTCGGCGAGGTAGCCGCGCATCTTCTTCACCGACCGGGCCACCCCGCCGCGCGGGCCGCCGCCGTGGCGGATCATCATGCCCGCCCAGTCCCGGAAGTCGTCCTGGTCCTCGCGCGGGACGCCGAGCAGGTCGCAGATGGCGTAGATGGGGAGCGGGAAGGCGAACTCGTGGATCAGGTCGGCGGAGCCGGTCGCCGCGAAGCGGTCGATGAGGCCGTCGGTGAGCTCCTGCACGCGGGGCGCGAACTCCGCGACCCGGCGCGGGGTGAACGCCTTGCTGACCAGCCGGCGCAGACGGGTGTGGTCCGGCGGGTCGATGTTCAGCAGGTGCGTCATGAGGTCGGCCTGCCGCTCGCCCGGGATGCCGGTCTTGCCCTTGGCGTGGGCGGGCTCGTCGTGGTGCGCGGGGTTCTTGGACAGCCGGTTGTCGGCGAGGGTCTGCCGGGCGTCGGCGTACCGCGTGACCAGCCAGGCCTCGACGCCGCTGGGCAGCCGGGTCCTGCGCACGGGGGCGTGCTCGCGGAGCCAGGCGTAGGCGGGGTAGGGGTCGGCTGCGAATTCCCAGGTGAACAGGTCGGGGGCGGGGCCCTGGGGGGTGGGGGGTGACTGGTCGCGCATGGGGCGACCCTAACGGGGGCCCGCGGCGGCGGCAGCGGGGGCGGGGTGGCCGGCGCGCAGGGCAGGTGCGGGCGCGGGGGGGTGTTCGCGCAGTTCCCCGCGCCCCTGGAGGGACGCTGCCCCCGCGCGTCCGCGAGGGCTCGGGCTCTCCTCTTGAAGGGCTGGGGACCAGTACGCCTACAGGGGCGCGGGGAACCGCGCGCATGGGGGTCCGGGGGCGGAGCCCCCGAGACGGGGAGGTCAGACGCCCGTGACCTTTTCCGCGGCGCGGATCGCATCCCGGTAGGCCCGGGCGGCGGCCCGGAGGGCCGCCTCCGCGTCCACCCCCTCCGCCTCCGCCCGCGCCGCCAGCGCCAGCAGCTCGTACCCGATCCCTTCCGCGGAGGGAAGAGGAACGGAGAGGCCCGCCCCGCGGGCCCGGCCCGCCAGCTTGGCGGCGAGGGCGAGCGCCGGCTGCCCCACCGGCACCCCGTCCGTGACGGACTCCCGCCGCTTCTCCTCCGCCTTCGTCCGCATCCAGTGCGCCTTGACCTCCTCCGGCGTCCGCGCCGTCTCCTCCCCGAAGACGTGCGGATGCCGGTGGACGAGCTTGGCGACGATGCCGCCCGCCACGTCGTCGACGGAGAACGGCTCGTCCGGGTGCTCCTCGGCGATCCGCGCGTGGAAGACGACCTGGAGCAGCACGTCCCCCAGCTCCTCGCGCAGTTCCTCCCGGTCGCCGTCCTCGATGGCCTCGACGAGCTCGTACGCCTCCTCGATGCCGTACTTGGCGAGGCCCTTGTGGGTCTGCCGGGAGGACCAGGGGCACTCCGCGCGGATGCGGTCCATGACCTGCACCAGGTCGAGCAGGCGGGCGCCCGGCAGGTCGTAGGAGGCGGGCAGCAGCTCCAGCTCGGGCATCCGCACCCGCCCGCCGCCGGCCAGCCGCGCCAGTCCGTCGGTGAGCGCGGGCTCGCCCTCGCCGGTCGCGACGACGACCACGGTGCGTCCGCCGGCGCAGGCGTCGACGACCTCCTCGGCGGTGGGCGCGGCCTCCTCGACGGATATCCCCGCCTCCCGCAGGTACGGCAGCTGCGGATGGGCGCCGTCCGCGCACAGCACCCGGTCGGCCGCGTGCAGGGTCTGCCAGGCGGGCCAGGACAGCAGTCCGGGCGCGACCCGGTGGCTGGTGGTGAGCAGGACGACACGGCCGGCGGCGGCCTCGGGGGTCGGTGCGGGGCTGGTTGCGTTCACCCTTCGAAACTAGCCCACGTCACAGGCCCAGCGGCGGCCCGTCCGCGGCGGTGACGTCCTTCACCCACGGCGTCCTCGCGTCCACCCGGCTGCTCTTCTCCGCGTCCCACTCGCCGTAGCGCGGGTTGAGGTCGACCCCGAGCTCCTCGCTCGCGTCGGACAGCGCCTTCCAGAACTCGGGACGGCTGGTGTCGGTGCCGAGCTTCTGGGCGAGCTTCTGCGCCGTCACCTGGACGCGGAGGTTCTCGTCGAGGCGCTGCGGCGGGACGCCGTACTGCTGGAGCCAGGCGGCCTCCAGCGCCTTCGCGCCGCCGGCCTGCTGCTCGAACTCGGCCCGCGTCCGCTGCACCTCGCGGTCCGAGACGGTCACCCCGGCGTCGCGCGCGGCGCGCTCCAGCACCTTGTCCAGCACCATGCTGTGCAGGGTGTCGCGGGTCAGGCCGCCGGTGCGCGCGATGGCCTGCTGGTACTGCGCCTCGTCCGGGACGGCGGCCCGCTGGGCGGACCGCACCTCGTCGACGCGGTTCTCCAGCTGCGACACGGTGATCCGCTCCCCGCCGACCACTGCCGCCGCACCGGGGTGCGCGTCGTTTCCGCAGGCGGTGAGCAGGGGCGCCGCCGCGGCGATCGCGGCGGTGAGGAGGAACGCGGTGCGACGGCGGCGGTGCAAGGAAACCTCCTGAGGAGAGCTTGTGCGGCGGTGCACAAAGTCTTGCGGTGATCGATGGTAGGCATCGGCCAAGCTCTGGCCAACCCATTCGACCAACGATTCACGGCGACTTCGGGCACCGCCGCGCCCGCCGTCTCCCCTTCGCCGGGTCCGGCCGCGCTAGCCGCGCACCTGTCCCAGCCACTGGAGGGTCCGCCGGATGTCCGCGGCGAGCGGGTGACCCGGCCCCTGGACGCGCTCCACGTCGTGCAGCAGCCGCGCCAGCGTGTCGTGCGCGGCGGGGCGGTCACCGAGGGCGAGCAGCAGGTGGCCGATGCGGCGGCGCACGTCGTGGGCCTGCTGCATGTCCCCGGCGGCCACGTACCGGTTCTCGTAGTACGGCAGCAGCGCCCGGTACTCGGCGAGGGCGGCCACCGGGTCGCCGAGCTGCTCCAGGCACTGGGCGGCCTCGTAGCGGTGGCGCAGCGACTGCGGGTCGGCCTGCCCCGCCTCGGCCGCGCGCTCGTCGGCGAGGCGGCGCAGCTCGGGCAGGGCCCGCCGGTACTGCCCGTCGTCGAGCAGCGTGGCCGCGTACTGCTTGCGCAGGGTGCGCACGACCGGGGAGTGCTCGCCGTGCTGCTCGGCGGCGACCGGGAGGATGGAGCCGAGGATGTCGACGGCCTGGGTGATGCGGCCCTCGCCGAGCAGCCGCTTCACCTCGTCGACGGCGGCGGCCACGTCGGCCTTCTCCGCAGCCGGCGCGGGCGGCGCGGCGGGCGCGGGCTGCGGCGCCGGCGTCCTGGCCCGGTCCGGCCAGGGGGCGTGCGGGCGCAGGAAGGGCCGGGTCGGGTCCAGCGGGGCGCCGGTGGGCGTGCCCCGGGCGGGCAGCAGCAGCGACAGGTGTTCGTAGACCTCCTGCGCGGAGTCCGGGCGGTGCTGCGGGTCCTTGGCGAGCAGCCGCAGCACCAGGGCCTCCAGCGCCTCGGGCACCTCGGGGCGCAGCCGGCGCACCGGCACCGGCGGCTCGTACAGGTGCCGGTGCAGCACCCCGAGCGCCGTGGAACCGGAGAACGGCACGTCCCCGCTGAGCAGTTCGTGCATCAGCACGCCGAGCGCGTACAGGTCCGTGTACGGGCCGACCGCGCCGCCCATCGCCTGCTCGGGCGCCATGTAGGCGGGCGAGCCGATGGGGGTGCCGGTGTGGGTCAGGCGGGTGGTGTCGGCGTCCATCACGGAGGCGACGCCGAGGTCCAGCACGGTGAGCGTGCCGTCCTGCCTCACCATCACGTTGCGCGGCTTGAGGTCGCGGTGCACGATCGGCACCGCGTGCACGGCGCTGAGCACCGCGCACAGCTGCGCGGCGACCGCGACCGCCCACTGCCACGGGTAGGGGTCGTGCTCGGCGAGGTGGTCGCCGAGGTCGGCGCCGTCGACGTACTGCATGACGAGGAACAGTTCCTCGCCCTCGCTGCCCGCGTCGTGCACGGTGACCAGGCCGGGGTGGTCGACCTGGGCGGTCACCCGGCACTCGCGCACGAAGCGGCGGCGCAGTTCGTCGGCCTCCTGGCCGGCCACCTTGTCGGGGCGCAGCAGCTTCACGGCCACGCGCCGGTCCAGCCGCTTGTCGTAGGCCGTCCAGACCTGTCCCATGCCGCCCTGGCCGATGAGCGTGGACAGTTCGTAGCGGCCGGCGACGACTCGTCCCGCCGTCACGCTCACCGTCCGCCTTCGTGGTCGCCCGGCCGCCGCTGCTGTCCGTCCTGCCGGCGCAGGTAGTCGCTCAGCTCGTCGAGCTCGGCGCGCACCTGGTCGATCCGGGCGGGCGCGGGCCGCTGCGGCGGCTGCGCCTGCGAGGGCACGGGGGCGGGCGGCACGGGGCCGGCGAGGGGGGTGTGCGGCGGCTGCGGCACGGCCGTGGACGCGTACGGCGAGGCCGGCTGCGGGTAGCCGTAGGGGGCGTGCACCGTGGTGGCGTGCGGCGACGGCGGCACCGGGCCGCCGTAGGGACCCGGCCGGCGCGGCAGCCGGATGTCCACGATCAGGTAGTGGGCGGAGGCGCAGGCGCCCAGGAGGAGAAGGACGCCGAGGCCCGCGTCGCTCCGCCAGTCCTCCTCCGGGACGGAGCCGATCAGGACGAGGCAGGCGATGATCAGCGGAATGCTCGCCCAGGCCGCTATCCAGTCGAAGACCCGCCCGCGCCGCACCGCGATCCGGAACAGCGGCACGGAGGCCAGCATGCCGCAGCACAGCACCCCGGAGGCCGCGTACAGCACGCGCTGCGTGATGACCGATCCCGTGCTGGGTGTGGGCGGCGCGCCGTGGCCGTACATGCTGCTCCTGGACGGGTGTAGCCGATGTGTGGACTCCGGTGGAGACTCCGAGCGTATAGGTCCGCGGCCACAACCGTTCCCGTGATGTACCGAACCGTTGTCGTACCGGAGCACGCCGGGCACCGGCGCGAACTCCCCCCGCGCGGGGGCGCGGAGGGCGGCAGGGGCGGTGTCCGGGCGGACCCGCGGGCTCCGGCTGGGGCGTCGGTCGGGGGCGAACGGGTCGAGGGCGGGCAACCGCCCCTCGTAGCGCCGCTGTTCGTCCGGTGCGGGACGCGGGAGCCGGAGGCGGCGGACGCCGAGCCGGAGGCGGCGGACGGGTGGCTGCCGGCCTCGCGGTGGCCGGCGGTGCGCAGCCCGCGCGGGGTCAGCGGCGGCGCACGGCCAACGCCCGCCGCGCACGGGAGGATTCGGGGACGGCGGCCGCCGGCGCGCTCAGCCGCCGCACTGCGCGGCCATCGCGCGCTTGTCGGCCGACGTCACCGGCATCTCGTACTTCACCGCGACCTGGGCGAAGCGGACGGCGTAGGCGCAGCGGACGGCCCTGCTGGGCGGCAGCCAGGAGGCCGGTCCGGAGTCGCTCTTGGCGGAGTTGGCGCCGCCGTCGACCGGCATCAGGTTGAGCGGGTCGTTGGCCAGTTGCCGGCGCTTGGCCTCGGACCAGCGGGAGGCGCCCATCTGCCAGCTGTAGGAGAGCGGCACGACGTGGTCGATCTGCACCTCGGCGGCCTGCTGCTTGCGCCACTCGATGGTCTTGCCGGTGTAGGGGTCGGCCAGTGTCAGGGAGACGACGACGCAGTCGGAGCCGGAGCGGAAGCGCACCTCCTGGCCGTCGCGCCGGAGGATGTCGTTCCGGGTGTCGCAGCCGTTCCGGGCCAGCGGCACTCCGTCCGCCGTGTCCATCCACGCGTAGCCGTACTCGTCGCGGTCGTAGCCGGTCCTGGGGCCGCGGCCCTTGGTGGCGACCTTGTCGATGAGGGCGGCGGCCTCGGCGCGGTCCCGGGCGTCGCGCACGGGGGCGAGGCCGGGGCGGGTGCCGTCGGGATTGTCCAGCGGGCTCACCGCCTTCCCGTCGGGCGTCGCCGCTCCGCTGCTCCCGACGGCGGGGACGTCCGCCTCCGGTATGGACTCGCATCCCGCGAGGAGGACCACCGCGACGGCCGCGGCCCCTCCCGCACGCCGCACCCTGACGCCCCGTCCCGGATCTCTCGTCACCGCGCCCCTCCCTCGGTCTGCTGTACCCCTGCCCCGGCAGGGGCGGTCCGATCCCGGAACTCACCGTAACGAGCGAGCGGTGCAGACCGTCCGCCACCCCCGTGGGCACTCCGTCCGATCCGCGCGTATGGTCGGATTCGAGCCACTTCGGAAGGAGCTCCGCATGGGCATCCTCGACAAGTTCAAGGGCAGCAAGGCGGCGCGCGAGAAGGCGCACAAGGCCTCGGACGCCGCGGAGAAGAAGCTGAACGAGAGGACCGGCGGCAAGCACGAGCAGCACATCGACACCGGGCAGCAGCAGGCGGAACGCCGCCTCGGCATGGACCGCGACCGCCCCGACCGGCCGTAGGGCCCCGTACGCGTCAGGGCCGTCCGCGACGCCTCTCGCGCGCCGCGGACGGCCCCGCCGTCTGCCGGACCGGCCGGCTCAGGACCCCAGCACCGAGGTGAGGAACTCCCCGACCCACCCGAGCAGGTCCCGCCCGACCAGCGGCTTGCCGCCGACCTTCGCGGTCTTCGGGCGCGGCACCAGCACCTGATGGGACGTCGCCTTGATCACCGAGCCCGGGTAGAGCCGCTTGAGCCGCAGCTCCTGCGACTCGCGCAGCTCCACCGGCGCGAACCGGATGCTGGTGCCCTGCAGCACGATCTCGCCGACGCCGCACGCCCGCGCGAGCATCCTCAGGCCCGCCACCAGCAGCAGGTTCTCCACCGGCTCCGGCAGCTTGCCGTAGCGGTCGGCCAGTTCCTCGCGGACGGCCTTGACGTCCTCCTCGCTGTTGGCGGAGGCGATCGCGCGGTACGCCTGGAGGCGCAGCCGCTCGCCGGGCGCGTAGTCGTGCGGGACGTGCGCGTCGACCGGCAGCTCGATCTTCACCTCGAGCGGCGGCTCCTCCTGGACCTCGCCGGTCTCCAGCTGGCGGCGGTAGTCCGCGACCGCCTCGCCCACCATGCGGACGTACAGGTCGAAGCCGACGCCCGCGATGTGCCCGGACTGCTCGCCGCCGAGCAGGTTGCCCGCGCCGCGGATCTCCAGGTCCTTCATCGCCACGTACATGCCGGCGCCCATCTCGGTGTGCTGGGCGATGGTCGCGAGCCGCTCGTGCGCGGTCTCCGTCAGCGGCTTCTCCGGCGGGTACAGGAAGTACGCGTACCCGCGCTCACGGCCGCGGCCGACCCGGCCGCGCAGCTGGTGCAGCTGGCTGAGGCCGAAGTTGTCGCCGCGCTCGACGATCAGGGTGTTGGCGTTGGAGATGTCGATGCCGGACTCGACGATCGTCGTCGACACCAGCACGTCGAACTTCTTCTCCCAGAAGTCGACGACGACCTGCTCCAGCGCCTGCTCCGACATCTGGCCGTGGGCCGTGGCGATGCGCGCCTCGGGCACGATCTCGCGCAGCCGGGCCGCCGCCCGGTCGATGGACTCGACGCGGTTGTGGATGTAGAAGACCTGGCCCTCGCGCAGCAGCTCACGGCGGATGGCGGCGCCGATCTGCCGCTGGTCGTAGGGGCCGACGAAGGTGAGCACCGGGTGGCGCTCCTCCGGCGGGGTGGTGATCGTCGACATCTCGCGGATGCCGGTGACCGCCATCTCCAGGGTGCGCGGGATGGGCGTGGCGGACATGGTCAGCACGTCGACGTTGGCGCGCAGCTTCTTCAGCTGCTCCTTGTGCTCGACGCCGAACCGCTGCTCCTCGTCGACGATGACCAGCCCCAGGTCCTTGAACTTCGTCTCGGAGGAGAACAGCCGGTGGGTGCCGATGACGACGTCCACCGTGCCGTCCCTCAGGCCCTCCAGGACCGCCTTGGCCTCGGTGTCGGTCTGGAACCGGGACAGGGCGCGCACGGTCACCGGGAACTGCGCGTACCGCTCGCTGAACGTCCCGAAGTGCTGCTGCACCAGCAGCGTGGTCGGCACCAGCACAGCGACCTGCTTGCCGTCCTGGACGGCCTTGAACGCCGCCCGCACCGCGATCTCGGTCTTGCCGTAGCCGACGTCGCCGCAGATCAGCCGGTCCATGGGGACCGTCTTCTCCATGTCCTCCTTGACCTCGGCGATGGTGGTGAGCTGGTCGGGCGTCTCCGTGTACGGGAAGGCGTCCTCCAGCTCGCGCTGCCAGGGCGTGTCGGGGCCGAAGGCGTGCCCGGGCGCCGCCATCCGCGCGCTGTACAGCTTGATCAGGTCGGCGGCGATCTCCTTGACGGCCTTCTTGGCGCGCGCCTTGGTCTTGGTCCAGTCGGCGCCGCCGAGCCGGTGCAGGGTGGGCGCCTCACCGCCGACGTACTTGGTGATCTGCTCGAGCTGGTCGGTGGGGATGTAGAGCCGGTCGCCGGGCTGGCCGCGCTTGGCGGGCGCGTACTCCACGACCAGGTACTCGCGGGTGGCGCCCTGCACGGTGCGCTGCACCATCTCGATGTACCGGCCGACGCCGTGCTGCTCGTGGACGATGTAGTCGCCCGACTCCAGGGTGAGCGGGTCGATCGTCTTGCGGCGCCGGGCGGGCATCCGGGCGCCCTCGCGGCCGGACGCCTTCTGGCCGGTGAGGTCGGTCTCGGTGAGCACGGCCAGCTTGAGCGCCGGGTCGACGAAGCCGTGGTCGAGGCAGCCGCAGGAGACGTGCACGACGGACGGGGTCAGCTCGCCCAGGTCGTCGTCCAGGCGGGCGGCGATGCCCTCGCCGCCGAGCACCTCGACGGTGCGGGACGCCGGCCCGTGCCCCTCGGTGACGTAGACCGCGCGCCAGCCGTCGGCGAGCCAGCCCTTGGTGTCGGCGAGCGCCCGCGCGGTGTCGCCGCGGTAGGACTCGGGGGCGCGCATGCCGAGCTTGAGGGTGTCGCCCGCCGCGTCAGCGGCGAATGTCTCCGTCAGCTCCTCGTCGGCGGCGAACGGCGACACCGTCCACCACATCATGTCCAGCTCGCGGGCCCGGCCCCGGACGTCGGCGAGGGACCACAGGGAGGCCGCACCGACGTCGATGGGAGCCTCGCCCCCGCCGGCCGTGGCCGCCCAGGACGCCTGGAGGAACTCCTGGGAGGTGGCGACCAGGTCGGAGGCGCGCGTGCGCACCCGCTCCGGGTCGCAGACGACGGTCATGGCGCCCTCGGGCAGCACGTCCAGCAGCAGCTCCATGTCGTCGACGAGGACCGGGGCGAGGGACTCCATGCCCTCCACCGCGATGCCCTCGGCGATCTTGCCGAGCAGTTCGCCCAGCTCCGGGTGGTCCTCGGCGAGGACCCGTGCCCGCTCGCGCACCTCGTCGGTGAGCAGCAGCTCACGGCAGGGCGGCGCCCACAGGCCGTGCTCGGCGACCTCCAGGGACCGCTGGTCGGCGACCTTGAAGTAGCGGATCTCCTCGACGTCGTCACCCCAGAACTCCACCCGGAGGGGGTGCTCCTCGGTGGGCGGGAACACGTCGAGGATGCCGCCGCGCACCGCGAACTCGCCGCGCTTCTCGACCAGCTCCACGCGCGCGTACGCGGCGGCGGCGAGGGCGTCGACGACGTCGTCCAGGTCGGCGGTCTGCCCGGTGCGCAGGGCGACAGGCTCCAGGTCGCCCAGGCCCTTGACCTGCGGCTGGAGGACGGAGCGCACGGGGGCGACGACCACGGAGACCGGGCCGGTCTCGGGGTCGTCCGGACGCGGGTGGGCCAGGCGCCGCAGCACGGCGAGGCGGCGGCCGACGGTGTCGCTGCGGGGGCTGAGCCGCTCGTGCGGCAGCGTCTCCCACGAGGGGTACTCCACGACCCCCTGGGGCGGGAGCAGCGAGCGCAGGGCGGCCGCCAGGTCCTCCGCCTCGCGTCCCGTGGCCGTCACGGCGAGCACGGGGCGGCCCGCGTCCCGGGCGAGGGCGGCGACCGCGAAGGGACGGGCCGCCGGCGGGCCGACGAGGTCGACGTGCATGCGGTTGCCGTCGGCGGCGGCCGAGACCGCTTCCGCGAGGGCGGTGTCCTTGACGACGGCGTCGAGCAGACCGTGCAGGCTCATGCGGGGCGGAATCCCTTCCGGGGATGTGCAACACGACAGACCCGACGCGCGCGGCGGGCCGGGGGGTGTCCAGGGTACGTCGCCCCGCCCGCGGTCGCCGGGGCTGTGGACGACGACGGGCACCCCGCCCCGGGCGCACGCACCGGCGCCGGAAGGCCCTCGTGAGGACTTTCCGGCGCCGTCTCCCCGCCACCCCCGTGCGCGGTGTCCGGGCGGCCGCTACTCGGTCGCGATGGCGTTCAGGACGTTCATTCTCCCGGCGCGGAAGGCCGGGACCAGCGCGGCGAACAGGCCGACGAAGGCGGATCCGACGAACACCCCGGCGATGGTGGGCCACGGGATGTCGAGGACCTTCAGGCCCTCCAGGGCGAGGAGCTGCTGGGCGGTGGCGCCCCAGCCCAGGCCCAGTCCGAGGCCCAGCAGGGCGCCGAAGAGGGCGATCACGACCGACTCCATCCGGATCATGCGGCGCAGCTGCCGGCGCGAGAGGCCGATGGCCCGCATCAGGCCGATCTCCCGGGTGCGCTCGACGACCGACAGGGCCAGGGTGTTCACCACGCCGAGGATCGCGACGACGATCGCCAGGGCCAGCAGGCCGTAGATCATGTTCAGCAGCTGGCCGATCTGGCCCTGCAGCGCCTCCTTGTAGTCGGTCTGGTCGCGCACCTCGTACTGCGGGAAGCGGTCCATGGTCTGCTTCAGGGCCGAGTACGCGGCGTCCTTCCGGCCGTCCTCCGCCGAGGCGAACACCATCAGGTCGAGCGGCATCCTGTCGGCCGGCACGTACCGGCCGAGGGTCTCGATCGACGTGTACATCGCGCCGGCGTCGATGGCGCCGTCGCTGCTGGTGACGGCCCGCACGGTGAGGGTGCCGGTGGTGCCGTTCTCGAAGGCGACGTCGATCGTCGAGCCGAGGGTGACCCCGTGCTCCTTCGCGAAGTCCTCGTGGACGGACATGGAGTCCGGCCGGTAGGCGTCCTCCAGCCTCCCCTCGACGGTCTCGACCTGCAGATCCGTGGCGTACGTCGGGTCGGCGGCGCTGATCGGGGTGTCGTCGCTGGTCTTCCCGTCGGGCGTGGTGAAGTCGGCCTTCGTCCACTTGTACTCGGTGACCCGCTCGATGCCCTCGGTCGCCCTGATCGCCTCGACGACCTCCGGGGTGATCCGCTGGCCGTTGTCGTCCTGGACGATGAAGTCCGTGCCGACCGCCTTGTCGAGCTCCTCGGTGGCCGAGGCGACCATGGAGGAGCCGACCACGGACAGGCACGCCACCAGCGCGAGCCCGATCATCAGCGCGGCGCCGGTCGCGCCGGTGCGGCGCGGGTTGCGCAGGGCGTTGCGCTCGGCCATGCGGCCCACCGGTCCGAACGCCCGCAGCAGGACCGCGCCGAGGACGCGGACCACGCCGCTCGCCAGCACCGGGCCGACGACGACGAAGCCGATCAGGGTCAGCACGATCCCGAGGCCCAGCCACATCGAGCCGTCGGCGGCCTTCTCGGCGGCGCCCGCCAGGTACAGGGCGGCCGCTCCGGCGCCGGTGAGGACCAGGCCGGTGACGGCGCGGATCCGGCCGGTCCGCCCGTCCGCCGGGGTGCCGGCGTCGCGCAGCGCGGCCATCGGGGAGACCTTCCCGGCGCGGCGGGCGGGCAGGTAGGCGGCGAGGACGGTGACGACCACGCCGAGGAGCAGGCCGAGTGCCGGGGTCGTCCAGGCGATGGTGAGGTCGCCGGTGGACAGCTCCATGCCGATCGCGCCCATGAGCTCCATCAGGCCGACCGCGAGGCCGATGCCGGCGGCGACGCCGAGGACGGAGCCGACGACGCCGAGCAGCAGCGCCTCGATCAGCACGGACCGGTTGACCTGCCGGCGGGAGGAGCCGATGGCCCGCATCAGGCCGATCTCGCGGGTGCGCTGGGCGACCAGCATGGAGAACGTGTTGATGATCAGGAAGATGCCGACGAGGAAGGCGATCCCGGCGAAGCCGAGCATCGCGTACTTCAGGACGTTCATGAAGCCCTCGACGCTCTTCTGGTTGGCCTCGGCGGCCTCCTTCTCGGTGAGCACCCTGTAGCCGCCGCCCAGCTCGGCCAGGACGTTCTGCTTCACCTGCTCGTCGCTGACGCCCTCGGCGGCCGTGACGTAGACGTCGGTGTAGACGCCGTCCTCGCCGACCAGGACCTTCTGTGCGGTGGGCGTGTCGAGGAAGAAGACCGCGGCGCCGGGGTTGGTGACGGTGAAGTCGGCGACGCCGGAGACCTTCGCGGTGTGCGTGCCGAGCGCCGTGATGACGCTGAGCTCGTCGCCGACGCCCAGGTCGTGCTTCTCGGCGGTGTCCGCGTCGAGCATGATCTGGCCGGCGCCCTTCGGCTCCGCCCCGGAGGTGATGTCCATGGTGCGGGCGTCGTTGGCGTTCCAGCTGCCGACGATGGTCGGGCCGCCGTTGGTGGGCGACAGGTTGTCCCGGTCGCCGTCGACGACGGTGACGGCGGTGGAGAACACCGCGCCCTCGGCCGCCTTCACCCCCTCCGCGCGCTGCACCTCCTCGACCACGGAGGCCGGTATCACCGGCGGCCTGCCGTTGCCGGAGGTGGTCTCGCCGCCCTCGGAGGCGTCCTTGGAGCTGACGGTGACGTCCGAGGCGGTCGCCGCGAACAGCTTGTCGAACGTGGTGCCCATGGTGTCCGTGAACACCAGCGTCCCGCACACGAACGCCACCGACAGCAGCACCGCCACCGCCGACAGCGCCATGCGTCCCTTGTGCGCGACGAAATTGCGCATCGAGGTCCTGAGGACGGTCATGACGTGCGCCCCCGGGCGTCGAAGTCCTTCATGCGGTCCAGGACCTGCTCGGCGGTCGGCTGCAGCATCTCGTCGACGATGCGGCCGTCGGCCAGGTACAGCACCCGGTCCGCGTAGGAGGCGGCGACGGGGTCGTGGGTGACCATGACGATGGTCTGGCCCAGCTCGTCGACCGAGCGGCGCAGGAAGCCGAGCACCTCGGCGCCGGCGCGGGAGTCGAGGTTCCCGGTCGGCTCGTCCCCGAAGATGATCTCCGGCCGGGCGGCCAGCGCCCGCGCCACGGCGACCCGCTGCTGCTGGCCGCCGGAGAGCTGCGTCGGCCGGTGCTTCAGCCGCTCCGCGAGCCCGACGGTCTCCACCACCCGGTCCAGCCACGCCTTGTCGGGCTTGCGGCCGGCGATGTCCATGGGCAGCGTGATGTTCTCGAGCGCGTTGAGCGTCGGCAGCAGGTTGAACGCCTGGAAGATGAAGCCGATCCGGTCGCGGCGCAGCCGGGTGAGCTTCTTGTCCTTCAGCCCGGTGATCTCGGTGTCGTCCAGGTGGATCTGACCGCTCGTCACGGTGTCGAGCCCGGCGAGGCAGTGCATCAGCGTGGACTTGCCGGACCCCGAGGGGCCCATGATCGCGGTGAACTGGCCGCGGGCGATGTCCACGTCGACGTGGTCGAGGGCGACGACACGGGTCTCCCCGGACCCGTACGCCTTCACGACCTGCCGCGCCCGCGCGGCAACGGCCGTAGTCCCTCCAGTACCCCCGTGCCTGGGAATGGTCACAGCCGATGTCACGGTAAGTCTCCTATGTCGGTCGTCAAGAGAAAGCGGTGCCCCTGGCGGTCGCCCGTGTGCGGTGCGGCGGCCGCCCGGTGCGTGGTGCTCGGGACGTGCTTCAGTCTGGCGTGGGGGGAGGGTCCGGCGCGCTGGTGTTTCACGCAGTCTTCTGCTGTGGAAAACCCCACCCCCGGTGCTGTGCTCCGCCACCCCCCCCGGCGGCGTGGAACCAGGCTAAGGACGGGGCCCGCCGCGCTTCGTCCTCCGCCGGGACGACCCCTCCCCGAGCCACAGGGCGGAGCTGCCCCTAGGGGCTCTCCCCCGTGGGGCGGAGACCGTCTCGGGGTCGCTCCTCCCTCCGGCACACCGGATCTCCTCCCGCCCGCGCCGCCGGGACCCGTCCTTCCCGGCGCCGCCCAGCGTCCACCCTGCCGCCGCGTCAGGGTCAAGCCGACCGGCGGCCGGCGGACAGCACGCTGTCCCGCACACACCGCACGCACCGCACAAGCCGGAGCTGATGCGGGCGACACCCCAGCTCAGGGCACGGACCACCCGCGGGAGCGCTCACCGGCGGGGAGTTCCGCCCGAACCGCCGCGCTCCGCTCTCCGCGCGAGTGACGTGCGGGCTCCCGCTCCCGCCCCCTCCCCGCGGCCCCCGCACGGGCCCGAAGCCACGCGAGGAGCACGGGATGCCCGCCGCCCCCTTCCCGCGCCCCCACGACCCGCGCCCCACCCGCACCCGCCCTTCGATGCCCCGTACACGGAACTTCTCGCGGCCGTCCCCCACGCCGCCTCCTCCGCCCACCGCACCAGCCCCCGACAGCCGCCCGCCCCGCACCCGCCCAGGCCGTACCGGGCACCTGGGCACGCCCCGCTCCAGCTTCTCGTCGCGGCAGGCCGTGATCAGCGGAAGCCCTGACCCGCCGCGTCCCCCGGCCCGGCCGCGCGTCACTCCGCCGCGCGGCCGGTCAGCGCGGTGAGGCTCGCGCAGACGTGGTCCATCTGCGTCTGCACGTCCTCGCGCCGGTCCGCGTGCTCGCGCAGCACCCGCGCGGTCTCCCGCTCGATGTCCTCCGCGCGCGCCTGCGCCTCGGCCAGCACTTCCGCCGCGCGCTCCCGCGCCTCGTCCGCGCACCGCCGCGCCTCCTCCTCCGCGTCCGCGAACGCCTGACGCGCCTCGGCCAGCACCTGCTCGGCGCGCTCCTCCGCCTCCGCGTGCCGGGCGTCCAGCCCGGCCGCGCGTGCCGCCTCCTCCCGGGCGGTCTCGTCCAGCCGCTGCGCCTGCGCCCTGGCCCCCTCGGCGAGCAGCTCCGAGGTGCGCTCCCGCGCCCGCCGCACCTCCGCCAGCGCCTCGGTGCGCCGCTCCTTCACCTCCAGCCGCGCCTCGACGCGGATCTCGTCGGCCTCCTCGCGCGCCGCGGCCAGCCGGTCACGGGCGTACGCGTCGGCGACGGCGCGCAGCGCGGCCGCGTAGGCCCGTGCGGCCTCCTCCACCTCGGCGGCGTCGTCCCGCGCCAGGTCGGTCAGGTCCTGCGCGTACTGCCGCGCCGACTCCCGTACGGCCGTGGCCTCCTCCAGCGCCAGCAGGAACAGCCGCCGGGGGCCGTCACCCAGCGACTCGTACGTCTGCTCGGGCAGCCCGGCCACCCGCGCCCGCAGCCGCTCCAGCTCCTCCTCCATCTCCCGGGCCAGCACGGTGAGCCGCGCCGCGCGTTCCCAGGCGGCGTCCCGGTCGTCCGACAGCGCCTCGACGTACGCGATCACCTGCAGCGGGCGGTACCCGCGCCCCCTGACGACCTCGAAACCCCGTGACGACACCGATGCGCTGCTCACCCTGGAACCCCTTCCACCGACGGACATGAAGCCCAGCACGACGACCGAGCACAAAAAGGGATGAATCGCGCACATCTTGATCGATGACAAGGAAGTGTTCATAACGCGACACTCCGCTCGAGGGGTGCGGAGGCGGCGCGCGGAGACGGCCGGCAGACGTGAGCCGGGCCCGGTCGTCGCACGACCGGGCCCGGCTCACGGGTCACGCCTTCAGCGGCGGCGGCTCACAGCAGACCGTCCCACATCTGCTCCAGCAGCACCGACCACCAGGTCTCCGGCGACCCCAGCGCCGCCGGGTCGAGGGCGGCCAGCTGCGCCTGGAAATCGACGGTCCAGCGGCCCGCCTGCTCCTGGTTCAGCCCGAACCGCAGCCGCCACATCCGGCCCAGCAGCGCCAGGCACCGCGCGAACTCCGGCAGCCCGGTGTTCACGAACTGCGGCGCCACCGCCGTACCGCCCGGACCGGCCTCCACCGGTACCGCGACGATGTTCGCCGTGCCGTACTGCACACAGAGCGCCTTGCCGAAGTCGCTGCCCATCACCAGGTACGAGCCCGCGTCCGGCGCCGGCTGCACACCCCGCTCCACGGCCAGCTCCGCCAGCGTCGGCACCGGGCGGCCCGGCTGGGCCTGCGCCCAGAAGAACGGGCCCATGTCCAGCGGCAGGCCCGCCACGACCAGCGTGTGCGCCACGATCGGCGGCACGCCCTGCCGGGCCACCGCCGCCTGCTCGAACCGGAACACGCCCGGCCCGAACGCGGCCGCCAGCTCCTGCCCGATCGCCTCCGGCGGGATCGGCGGGGCCGGCGGCACCGGCGGGATCGGCGCCCGCACCGGAGCCGGACGCGCGGGACCGTCCGCCACCTGGTGCAGCTCGCCCTGGTGGGCGAGGAGCTGCCGCATGCCCTGCTGCCGGCTCGCGTGGTCCGTGCCGTACGGCGCGATCGACGTGATCCGCGCCTGCGGCCACTGCTCGCGGATCATCCGCGCGCAGTACGCGCCCGGCAGCTCGCACGACTCCAGCTCCGTGTGCAGCTCCAGCACCTGGTTCGGCGGCACGTTCATCGCGCGCAGCTCGTGGAAGATCTGCCACTCCGGATGCGGGGTGCCCGGCGCGGAACGCCGGATCAACTGCTGCTCGGAGCCGTCCTGCGCGCGGTAACGCAGCACGGCCTGGTAACCGGGGCCGACGGTCGGCTGACCGGGCGGCTGCTGCGGATAGCCGTACGCCGGCGGCCGCCCCGGCGCGGGAGCACCCGGCGGGGGCGTACCCGGAGGCATGGCGCCGGGAGCCATCGGCGGCGCACCGGGCGGCCCCGGCGGCGGAGGCGTGCCCGGACCGCCGGCCAGCACCGTCTCCGCGTGGTGCACCCGCGGAGCGCCGGGGGCGCCCGGCGCTCCAGGGGCGCGGGGCGGGGCGGGCGGCTGGGGGGCGCCGGGGATGCCGGGGATGCCGGGGACACCCGGAGCACCGGGCGGGCCGGGCGGTGCGGATGCGCCGGGGGCACCAGGAGCACCCGGAGCACCCGGCTGACCGGGCGGCTGAGGCGTACCGGGCGTACCCGGGGCGGCCGGGGCCGGCCCCGGAGGCGTGGGCGCGCCGGCGCCCGGGCTGTCGGGGCCGGCGAGCATCGTCGCCGCGTGGTGCACCCCACCCGGCGGCGTGCCGGGCGTACCCGGCGCACCGGGCGGAGGCGGCGTCGGGGTGCCCGGAGCCGGTGTGCCCGAAGCGGGCGTGCCCGGCGGGGGCGGCGTCCGGGAGCCGGAGGCGCCCTCCGTGCCCAGTGACGACACCAGCTGCGTCGGCACATAACCGCTCGCCCCGCCCTGAGCGGGCGCGGGCGTGCCGCCCGGCGTACCCGGAGCGCCCGGAGGCGGCGGGGGCGTCGGGCCCTGGTCGCGCTTCGGCGGCGGCGTCGCCCTGCCGGTCGCCGCGTCGGCGATGTCACCGGCGTCCGGCGTGCCGCCCGGCGTGCCCGGAGCCGCCGGCGGCGGCACGGGAGCACCCGGCGCGGGAGTGCCCGGCGCCGGGGTGCCGGGCACACCGGCCCGGGTCGGGGCCGGCGGCGTGGCCTGGCCCGTCCCGCCCTCCGGTACCGCGGGCGCGACCGCCGTCGGCGGCAGCGCGCTGCCGCCCGACATCAACGTCGTCTTCGCGTCGGGCGTCGCCGCGCCGTCCTCGTCCGGCTCCCTCACCTGCGGTGCGTACACGGTCTGCGGCAACGGCACCGACCGGTCCTCACCGCCGTCCGCCGTGGTGTCCGTACCGGCCCACGGCGTCCCCTCGTCCGCACCGCCGCCGGCCGCCGGCCACGCCGACCCGCCGCCGTCGGACGCGGAAGCCGCCGCACCGGAACGCGCGGACGTCCCCTCGGAGCCGGACCCGGACGCGTCGGCGCCCCGCCCCGCACCCGACGACGCCCAGCTCGCGTCCGGCGCGTCCGCCTGCTCCGGCACCGCACCCGGCGCCGGACCGGCACCGGCGGACGCCCCCGAGGCCGCCCCGCCGGCACCCCCCGACGTCGCCCCGCGCCGGTCCGGGATGCCCAGCCGGTCCGCCGCCTCCTGCAGCCACTCCGGCGGACTCAGCAGGAACGACGTCTGGTTCAGGTCCACCCGCGCCGCGGGCGCCGGCGCCGGCTCCTCCTCCGCCTCGTCCCGGCCGTACTCCTCCTCGTACCGGCGGATCACCTCGCCCACCGGCAGCGCCGGCCACAGCGTCGCATCGCCACTGTCCCGGGCGATCACCAGCCGCTGCCCGCCGCCGTCCGACCGCGGACCCTCCGCACGGTCCTCCGCCCACACCACGAACCCGAGACCGAACTCCCGCACCCGCACCTCACGGTGCTGATACGCGGGCACGTCCCCGTTGACCCACTCCTCCGCGCGCTCCTGCGCCTGCGCGAACGTCACCATCGCTACGACTCACTCCCCCGCGGAAGAAACCGGAACGGCATGCGCGAACCCGCCGTCCACCATCAGATGCGCCACCGTCTCCAACTCCGGAGGAGACCCCGCGAGCCGCGACAGGAACACGTCGAAATCCTCACCGCACGAAAGCAGCAGCCGCTCCACCCGCTCCGCCTGCGACCACGACGGATCCACGTCCCGCACGTCGTCGTACGCGCAGAACCACACCGAACCCCGCCGCTCGCCCCTCACCTTCACGGCCAGCAGACCGCCCTGCACGAACGCCACGCACAGGTAGTCCTTGGTCAGGTGGTCCCGCAGACACTTGTTCACGTACACCAGGTCGTTGACCGCGGCCTCGTCCCGTACCGTGAAGAACGGCTGGTCCACCAGCAGACCCAGCTCCGCGTCCAGCGCCGTCCCCACCGGCGCACAGCCGCCCGCCGCCTTCAGGAACGACCGGTACGCACCCGGCAGCCGGTACCCGAGGTCCTCCTCGACCCCCAGCACCTGCGACTCCGTCACCGCCACACCCGACTTCGGCAGCCCGAAGTGCGCCGGTCGCGTCTCCTGCAACGGCCGCGTGCCCCGCTTGGCGTGGTCCACCGCCGCCGTCGCCACACCACCGTGATGCCGCAGCAGCGCCTTCACCTCGACCGGCACCAGCTCCAGCCGCCGCGTCCCCGCCACGTGATGCCACGTCCAGCCGTGCGGCGTCGCCACCGCAGGCACCGTGTCCCACAACTCGTGACCCGTCGCCGCCAACGCCGCGTTCGCCGACACGTAATCCGTCAGCCGCAGCTCGTCGACACCGAAACCCTCCGGCGGATCCGCGATCTCCGCGGCCGCGCGCGCGTAGGGCGAGAAGTCGGGATAGCCACGCTCGTCCACCCGCACCCCCCTCGGGTGGCGGGCCGCCCGCACCGGATCCGGGAAGTGCACGACCTGCCCGGCATAGGCCGCGTTCGGCGGCGCGGAAGTGCCCCCGGCCTGACGGCCGGGAGGTGCCCCCAGCCCGAGCCGACCTGTCGTCATGGCGGTTGCCCCCTGCGGCACTCTGTACGCCCGCCGCCCTCCATCAGGACCGTCACGGAGCGTATTCGACTGTCACGTCTGCTTCACCGGTACGACCCCACGGCGCCCGCACACGGAACACCGCCGGATCGCGGTGCCGACAGCCTATGCGGTACACCACCGCCGGTCACCGGGCACCACCCACCAGCCCCTCCGCTTCCGTGACCCCACGTCACCCTCCCGTGACGGTCCGCCCCCGGCCTGGCGTGTCGTCCCGCCCCAGCTTCCCCACCCGCCACACGATTTGGCACTCTGTGACCACCGGGGGGATGCTCGGGAGGGGATGACGATCATGAACGCGACGCAGACGGGGACGCACACCGGGCCGGCCGGCGACCCCCGCTCCGGCGACCCCCGCATCGGCTGGAGCGCCACCGACACCACCCCCGCACCCGTCCTCCGGCACCGCCGCGACGGCATCCTCCCCACCATCGCCGCCGCCCTCTCCGTCCGCGGCGCCACCCTCACCGGCACCCCCGCCCGCGGCGACACACCCCCCGCGCTCCACCCGCTCGTCCAGGACTTCCTCGACACCCTCACCAGCGACCAGCGCGACCGCTTCACCGGACGCTGCGCCGAGACCATCCTCATCTCCCGGCACATCGCCACCGCCGACGCCGCCCGCAGCAAACGCGCCGCCCGCAGACCCATGACCAACGGCGAAGCCCGCAAAGCCCTCAAACACGCCAAACTCACCACCCGCCGCATCCGCGAGGACGGCGACCCCCTCCACGGCAGCTACGCCGCCCCCTGCCGCGCCTGCACCGCCCTCACCGCCCACTTCGGCGTCCGCCTGGTCGACCCCGCCGCCCGCACCGGCGGCTGAACCACCCCCGCACCACCACACGACCTAGACGAACGAAGGGCAGATGCACACCGACCGCACCTCGACCACCCGGTTCGCCGTCCCCGTCGACGCCGCACTGCGCGCCGCCGGATGGCAACCCGGCCGCTGGGACATCAAACAGGCCGAGATCTGGGCCGACACCCTGCGCGGCCACACCTCACCCGCCGGACACCGCCACACCGTCTTCCCCGCCGCCGTCGAGGCCTGGGCCGAATTCGGCGGACTCCACATCCGGCCCGGCGGACCCGGCCGCCAGATCGCCCCCACCCCCTTCCACCTCGACCCCCTCCACGGCCTCCACCTCGCCCGCACCCTCAACGACCTCGGCCGCGCCCTCGGCACCGAGGTCTGCCCCCTCGGCGCCGAGACCGACACCCAGGCACTCCTCGCCATCGACGCACCGGGCCGCGTCTACGCCCTCGACCACACCGGCGACTGGTACCTCGGCCCCGACATCGACCACGCCCTCGCCACCCTGATCACCGGCATCCAGCCCCAGCGCCTCACCGCCGGTTGACCCCGGCACAGCCCGCGAACGACGCCCTCACGACGCCGGAATCACCGCCGACACCCGAAAACCCCCCGCGTCCGTCGGCCCCGACACGAACACCCCGCCCAGCGCCGACACCCGCTCCCGCATCCCCACCAGACCGTTGCCCCCCGACGGCAGCCCCGCCGCCGACCCCGCACCCGACGGCGGCTCGTTCTCCACCTGCATCGCGATCTCCGACACCCGGTGCGCCAGACGCACGTACGTCTTCGCACCCGCCGCATGCTTGTGGACGTTCGTCAACGCCTCCTGCACCACCCGGTACGCCGTCGCCTCCACCTCCGGCGCATACGGCCGGTACTCCCCCTCCACCGACAGATCGACCACCATCCCCGCAGCCGCCGACTGCCCCACCAACTCGTCGATCTCCGCCAGCGACGGCCCCTCGACCGCCTCCTCCTCGACCACCCGCGACGCCGCGGCAGCCGCCGCCGCACCCACCGCGGCCAACGGCACCGACCCCCCTCCCGCCCCGGGCCGCACCGCGTCCGCCCGCAGCACCCCCAGCATCTGACGCAACTCGGTCAGCGCCTGCCGCCCCATGTCCCCCACCAGCGCGGCATTCCTCACCGCCTTCTCCGGGTCCTTCCGCGCCACCGCCTGCAACGCCGCCGCATGCACCACCATCAGACTCACCCGGTGCGCCACCACGTCGTGCATCTCCCGCGCGATCCGCGTCCGCTCCTCGTTACGCGCCCACTCCGCACGCTCCTCCGCCCGCTCCGCGAGCAACTGGAGCTCCCGCTCCAGACTGTCCGCCCGCTCCCGCAGACTCTCCATCAACCGCCGTCGCGCCCCCACGTACAGGCCCAGCAGCAACGGCGGAGCCGTCACCCCCAGCGCCATCGTCACCGACGCGAACGGCACCAGCCAGTCACCGACCTCCACGTCCCCCCGCGCGATGTCCTGCCGCATCCGCACGAACATCACGATCAGCACGCCCACCGACTGCATCCCCGCCAGCGAACCGATGATCCGCCGCGGCAGATCCGACGCCGCCAGCGAGTACAGCCCCACGACCCCCAGCAGGAACCCCATCGCCGCCGGCGTCACCGCGATCGCCACCAGCACCACCGCGATCGGCCACCGCCGCCGCACCAGCAGCACCGACCCCGCGGCCAGCCCGAACACCACACCCACGGCCACCGGGAGCCCCGCCTCCCACGCGAACGGCACCCCCTCGATCCCGCACTCCAGCGCGGACACCGCCGCGAGCCCCGCGTCGAGCACGGCACCGCGCCGCCGCTCCCACCACCACGGCCCTCCCCGGGCCGTCACATGATCTTCCCCCGTCGTGGTCATGCCTCCCAGCCTAAGGGCGCTCCCAGCCCGTTTTCCGGGGAGTTTTCACCTCGGCACCGGACCACACCGACCGACCGATCGGCCGCGGTACGCCCGACATTCCCTCGAACTGTTGAATCGGACACCGTTCGAGGGGGAACCTGCCATTCCTCCCGGACGGTATGTCCATGGCACATCCGACCGGCAAGTACGCCGACTTCGAAGGCCTGCGCGAGCAGGCGGTCACCCTGCGACGCGCGGGACTGAGCCGACGCCAGATCCGCGACCGGCTCCACGTCGACAACAACGACCTCCTCAACCGCCTCCTCCAGGGCGAACCCGCCCCGGACTGGACACGGCGCCCCAACGCCAAGGACGACCTGCGGGCGAAGGCCCGCGAGCTACGCCTCCAGGGCTGGACCTACGACCGGATCCAGGTCGAGCTGGGGTGCTCCAAGGGCTCGATCTCGCTGTGGGTGCGAGATCTGCCCAAGCCTGAGCGGAAGCGCACCCGCGAGGAGGCCTCGGCGATCGCGAAGCGCGGCTGGGAGGCCACACTCCGGCGGCGCGAGGAGGAACGGCAGCAGACGAAGGCGGCCGCAGCCAGCGAGATCGGCACGCTGACCGATCGTGAACTGTTCGTCATCGGCGTGGCCCTGTACTGGGCCGAAGGCTCGAAGAGCAAGCCGTACAGCCGCCGGGAGCGAATCACCTTCGTCAACAGCGACCCGGACATGATCACACTCTTCCTGCGCTGGCTCGCACTCCTCGACGTGGACCCGACAACCCTCAGGTTCGCGGTACAGATCCACGAGACCGCCGATGTGGCAGCCGCGGAGGCGTTCTGGGCCCACCATGCAGGCATCGACACAGGCAGCCTCATGAAGACCACCCTCAAGAAGCACAACCCACTCACCAACCGGAAGAACACCGCTGACAGCTACCGCGGATGTCTTCGTGTCGACGTCCGGGACGGAGCCGAGCTGTACCGCCGTATCGAAGGGTGGTGGAGCGGTATCGTCGCGCACGCGCAAGCACGCCTCCGGTAAGGTCTGACGCGCGGTCCCCCGTGGTGTAACCCGGCAGCACACCAAGTTTTGGTCTTGGCAGGTCAAGGTTCGAATCCTTGCGGGGGAGCTCACAGCGCACAGCGTCCAGGTTCGGGTCCTGACTGGTAACCGGTCAGGACCCGCGCTCATGTCGCCCCGGAGACGCCCCGGTATCCTGCGGATGTCCATCCCCCCACCTCCAACACAGCCGAAGGGCATCCCGTGAGCGCCAACCGCCCGGCAGCCGTCGTCGTCCTCGCAGCGGGTGAGGGCACCCGTATGAAGTCGGCCACACCGAAGGTCCTGCACGACATCTGTGGCCGTTCCCTGGTGGGCCACGTCCTCGCCGCCGCCGGTGAGCTGGAGCCGGAGAACCTGGTCGTCGTCGTGGGTCACGCCCGCGAGCAGGTGACCGCCCATCTCGCCGAGGTCGCCCCCGCCGTCCGCACCGCGGTGCAGGAGGAGCAGAACGGCACCGGTCATGCCGTGCGGATGGGGCTGGAGGAGCTGGGCGGTTCCGTGGACGGGACCGTGGTGGTGGTGTGCGGTGACACTCCGCTGCTGACCGGTGAGACGCTGCGCCGGCTGTCGGAGACGCACGGTGCGGACGGCAACGCGGTGACGGTGCTGACGGCGGAGGTGCCGGACGCGACCGGGTACGGCCGGATCGTGCGGGACGGCTCCGGCGCGGTGACCGCGATCGTGGAGCACAAGGACGCCTCCGACGAGGTGCGGGCGGTCCGGGAGATCAACTCGGGTGTGTTCGCGTTCGACGGGGCGCTGTTGGCGGACGCGCTGAAGAGGGTGCGTACGGACAACAGTCAGGGTGAGGAGTACCTGACGGACGTGCTGGGGATCCTGCGTGAGGCGGGGCACCGGGTGGGTGCGTCGGTGGCGGGGGACCACCGGGAGATCGCGGGGATCAACAACCGTGTGCAGCTGTCGGAGGCGCGGCGGATCCTGAACGAGCGGTTGCTGACGGCGGCGATGCTGTCGGGCGTGACGGTGGTGGATCCGGCGTCGACGTGGGTGGACGTGTCGGTGACGTTCGAGCGGGACGCGGTGGTGCATCCGGGGACGCAGCTTCACGGTGCGACGCATCTGGGTGAGGGCTGTGAGGTGGGTCCGAACACGCGGCTGACGGACACCCGGGTGGGTGCGGGGGCGCGGGTGGACAACACGGTGGCGGTGGGGGCCGAGGTGGGTCCTGAGGCGTCGGTGGGTCCGTTCGCGTATTTGCGTCCGGGGACGCGGCTGGCGCGCAAGGGCAAGATCGGTACGTACGTGGAGACGAAGAACGCGTCGATCGGTGAGGGGACGAAGATTCCGCACCTGTCGTACGTGGGGGATGCCACGATCGGTGAGTTTTCGAACATCGGTGCGGCGAGCGTGTTCGTCAATTACGACGGACAGGACAAACATCACACGACGGTCGGGTCGCACTGCCGGACGGGGTCGGACAACATGTTTGTGGCTCCTGTCACGATCGGCGACGGCGCTTACACGGCCGCGGGTTCGGTGATCACGAAGGATGTGCCGCCCGGTTCGCTGGCGGTGGCGCGCGGTCAGCAGCGGAACATCGAGGGCTGGGTGGCTCGCAAGCGGCCGGGGAGTGCCGCCGCGAAGGCCGCGGAGGCGGCGTCGCGGGAGCCGGCCGGCGAGGAGTGACCGGGAGAGCGTTCCGTTCGGGACGGCGTACCGTGAGGGGTGCAGTGTGCACCCCCACCAGCTGAGACACCTCTGAGGAGACAGTGCTGTGACCGGGATCAAGACGACCGGCGAGAAGAAGATGATGTTCTTCTCCGGCCGCGCCCACCCCGAGCTTGCCGAGGAGGTCGCCCAGCAGTTGGGTGTCGGGGTCGTCCCGACGAAGGCCTTCGACTTCGCGAACGGTGAGATCTATGTGCGGTATCAGGAGTCGGCGCGCGGCGCGGACTGTTTCCTGATCCAGAGCCACACGGCGCCGATCAACAAGTGGATCATGGAGCAGTTGATCATGATCGACGCGTTGAAGCGTGCGTCGGCCCGTTCGATCACGGTGATCGTGCCGTTCTACGGGTATGCCCGGCAGGACAAGAAGCACCGGGGGCGTGAGCCGATCTCGGCGCGTCTGATCGCGGACCTGATGAAGACGGCGGGTGCGGACCGGCTGTTGACGGTGGATCTGCACACGGACCAGATCCAGGGCTTCTTCGACGGTCCGGTGGACCATCTGTTCGCGTTGCCGCTGCTGGCGGACTACGTGGGCGCGAAGGTGGACCGGTCGAAGCTGACGGTGGTGTCCCCGGACGCGGGCCGGGTGCGGGTGGCGGACCGGTGGTGCGACCGGCTGGGTGCGCCGCTGGCGATCGTGCACAAGCGCCGGGACAAGGACGTGGCGAACCAGGTCACGGTGCACGAGGTGGTCGGCGAGGTGAAGGGCCGCGTGTGTGTGCTGGTGGACGACATGATCGACACGGGTGGCACGATCTGCGCGGCGGCGGACGCGTTGTTCGCGCACGGCGCGGAGGACGTGATCGTGACGGCGACGCACGGTGTGCTGTCGGGTCCGGCGGCGGACCGGCTGAAGAACTCGAAGGTGAGCGAGTTCGTGTTCACGAACACGCTGCCGACGCCGACCGAGCTGAGTGAGAGCCTGGACAAGATCACGGTGCTGTCGATCGCGCCGACGATCGCGCGCGCGGTGCGTGAGGTGTTCGAGGACGGGTCTGTGACCAGCCTGTTCGACGAGCAGTAAGGGTTCTGCGCTCCGACGTCCGTTCGGATGCCGGTGATCGTTTTGGGTGCGGCCTTCCGGTCCGGGTAAACTGCTCGAGTTGCTCGGCGAGGGAGGCCGTACCGCTTCTTCGGAAGATTCGTACGGCGGTCCGTTATCGACGCGCTCTTCGTAGCAGGCCGTTCGTGGCCGGGTGACCACGTCCGTTTCTGACTATGAGGAGTGATCATGTCCGAGGTGAAGATCGCCGCCGAGACGCGCACCGAGTTCGGCAAGGGCGCCGCCCGCCGTATCCGTCGTGAGGACAAGGTTCCGGGTGTGCTGTACGGGCACGGTTCGGACCCGCTGCACCTGACCTTCCCGGGCCACGACCTGCTGCTCGCCCTGCGTACGCCGAACGTCCTGATCGCGCTGGACATCGACGGCAAGACCAACGAGCTGGCCATCCCGAAGGCCGTCCAGCGTGACCCGCTGAAGGGCTTCCTGGAGCACGTCGACCTGCAGCTGGTGCAGCGCGGCGAGACCGTCACGGTGGAGATCCCGGTCCTCACCGAGGGCGAGCTGGCCGCGGGCGGCAACCTGCTGGAGCACGTACTGGGCACCCTGACGGTCGAGGCCGAGGCCACCCACATCCCCGAGTCCGTCACGGTGTCCGTCGAGGGCCTGGCGGCCGGTGCCTCCATCCTCGCCAAGGACATCACCCTTCCGAAGGGCGCCAAGCTGGCCGTCGACGAGGACGCGGTCGTCATCCAGGTGCTGGCCGCGCAGGCGGAGGAGGCCCCCGCCGAGGGTGAGGGCGGAGAGGCCGCCGGGGCCTGAGCCTTTCGGTACCAGTCGTTCGTCGGCCGCTGCTCCCGTGCGGGGCGGCGGCCGACGCGTATGTGTGGGAGGAAGCGTGGGCGTGACGGAGGACGCGGCGGGTCCCTGGCTGGTCGCCGGGCTGGGCAATCCGGGGCCGGGGTACGCGATGAACCGGCACAACGTGGGGTTCATGGTGGCGGATCTGCTGGCGGAGCGGATGGGCGGCCGGTTCAAGCGGGCGGCGAAGGCGCAGGCGCAGGTCGTGGAGGGCCGGACCGGTCCGCCGGGGCCGGGCAGCCGGCGGGTGGTGCTGGTGAAGCCGATGTCGTACATGAACCTGTCGGGCGGGCCGGTGAACGCGCTGCGGGAGTTCTACAAGGTGCCGCCGCAGCGGGTGGTGGCGGTCCACGACGAGCTGGACATCGACTACGGGACCCTGCGGCTGAAGCTGGGCGGCGGGGACAACGGGCACAACGGTCTGAAGTCGCTGACGGGGGCGTTCGGCCGGGACTACCACCGGGTGCGGTTCGGGATCGGCCGGCCGCCGGGGCGGATGCCGGTGGCGGACTACGTGCTGAAGGACTTCTCCTCGGCGGAGCGCAAGGAGCTGGACTATCTCGTGGACCGGGCGGCGGACGCGGTGGAGTGCCTGGTGACGGAGGGTCTGGAGCGGGCGCAGAGCGCGTACAACTCCTGACGCGGCGACGACGGTGACGTGGGCCGGCATGTCACCTGGTGCCGTCCGACGGAGTTGACCGGGCGCGAGGTCATGGCCAAGGATCGCGGCCATGCCTTCCGCTGTCCGTTCCCCGCGCGGTTCTTCCGCGCTGCGCTTCGGCCGGTTCGCGGCGATGGGGACGGTCGCCGCGCTGATCCTGATCGCCGGTGTGTGGGCGTCGTGGGGGACGGCGCAGCACGTGATGCTGACCAAGGGGCGCGAGCGCGGCACGGTGGAGGTGACGCGGTGCGCCGAGGACGTCTGCGAGGGTCCGTACGCGCCGTTGTCGCCGGGGTCGCAGCCGCGCGCCAAGGTGGTGCTGGACGACACGGTGGCGGTGGAGAGGGGCCGCACGTACACGGTGGTGCTGAAGCCGGGCGGTGCGGAGGCGGTGCGCTCGGGTCCGGCGGGGGTGCTGTACGCGTGGGTGCCGCTCGGGGGCGCCTTGCTGCTGACGTCGGTGGTGGTGGCGGGCGGCCTGCTGCGGACGCGTGCGGCGTGGGTGTTGGCGCTGGGGGGCGCGGGACTGCTGACGGCGGCGTTCGTGGCGCTGTAGACCTCCCGGGACGGGAAAGGGGCGGTGCCCCCCGGCTCGTACGGGCCGGGGGGCACCGCCCCTTTGTGCGTCCGGTGGTCAGCCGGTGTTGCGCAGGCCCGCGGCGACGCCGTTGACGGTGAGCAGCAGGGCGCGGGAGAGCAGCGGGTCGGGCTGGTCGCCGGCGGCGACCGCGTCGCGCTGGCGCTTGAGGAGCGCCACCTGGAGGTAGGAGATCGGGTCCAGGTAGGCGTCGCGGATGGCGAAGGTCTGCTTGAGGACGGGGTCGGCGTCGAGCAGTTCCTGTTCGCCGGTGACGCGGAGCACCTCGGTGACGGTGAGCTCGTGTTCGGCCACGATGGTGTCGAAGACGTGCTTGAGCTCGTCGGGCACGAGGCTGTCGACGTAGTGGCGGGCGATCCGCAGGTCGGTCTTGGCGAGGGTCATCTCGACGTTGGAGATGAAGTTGCGGAAGAAGTGCCACTGCTCGTACATCTCGTCGAGCACGGTGTCCAGGCCGGCCTCGCGCAGGGCCTTGAGGCCGGAGCCGACGCCGAACCAGCCGGGGACGATCTGCCGGGACTGGGTCCAGCCGAACACCCAGGGGATGGCGCGCAGGCCGTCGAGGGAGACGCCGGAGCCGGGGCGGCGGGAGGGCCGGGAGCCCAGGTGCAGCTCGGCGAGCTGGTCGACGGGGGTGGAGGCGAGGAAGTACGTCGGCAGGTCGGGGTCCTCGACGAAGGCGCGGTAGGCGGCGTGGGCGGCGTCGGAGACGACGTCCATGGCGGCGTCCCAGCGGGCGAGGGCCTCGACGGACTGGCGGGGCGCGGTGTGCAGGGCGGAGGCCTGCAGGGTGGCGGCGACGGTCAGTTCGAGGTTCTCCCGGGCGAGGGACGGGATGAGGTACTTGTCGGAGATGACCTCGCCCTGCTCGGTGACCTTGATCTCGCCCTCGAGGGTGCCCCAGGGCTGGGCGAGGATCGCGTCGTGGGTGGGGCCGCCGCCGCGGCCGACGGTGCCGCCGCGGCCGTGGAAGAGGCGCAGGCGGACGCCGTAGCGGTGGGCGACGTCGCGCAGGCGACGCTGGGCGCGGTGGATCTCCCACTGGCTGGTGGTGATGCCGCCGAACTTGGAGGAGTCGGAGTAGCCGAGCATGACCTCCTGGACGTCGCCCCGCAGCGCGACGAGGCGCCGGTAGGACGGGTCGGAGAGCATGTCCTCGAGGATGGTGTCGGCGGCCTTGAGCTCGTCGGTGGTCTCGAGGAGCGGCACGATGCCGATCTTGGCCCAGCCGGCGTGCAGGTCGATGAGGCCGGCCTCGCGGGCGAGGACGGCGGCGGCGAACACGTCGTCGGCGCCCCGGCACATGGAGATGATGTAGGACTCGACGACCTCGGGGCCGAAGACATCCAGGGCGCGCTTGACGGTCTGGAAGACGCCGAGGGTCTTCTCGCCGGCCGCGTCGACGGGCGCCGGGCTGGGCGCGAGGGGACGGCGGGAGCGCAGTTCCTTGGCGAGGAGCTTGGCGCGGTACTCGCGGGGCATGTCGGCGTAGCGCCACGATTCCTCGCCGAGCCGGTCGAAGAGCTGGCCGAGGGCGTGGTGGTGGGCGTCGGCGTGTTCGCGGACGTCCATGGTGGCGAGCTGGAGGCCGAAGGCGGCGAGGGTGCGGATGGTGCGGGCGAGGCGCCCGTCGGCGAAGAGGCCGCCGCGGTGTTCGCGCAGGGAGGCCTGGATGATCCGCAGGTCGGTGATCAGTTCGCTGGTGCCGAGGTAGTCGCGGCCGGGCTCGTGGGGGGTGCCCTTGGCGAGGCGGAGCTTGGTGTTCTCCAGCTTCTGCCGGATGCAGGTGGCCTTGAGCCGGTAGGGCTCCTCGGCGTTGAGGCGCTTGTAGCGGGGGCTGATCTCGGGGAGGGCCTCGAGGTCGGCCTGGAGGGAGGTGAGCAGTTCCTCGGTGGCTCCGGTGTAGCGGATGGAGTTGGAGAGGAAGCCGCGCAGTTCGTCGATCATCTCCAGGGCGTCGTTGATGCCGTGTTCGTGCTGGAGGATGAGGACGTCCCAGGTGACCTGGGGGGTGACGTTGGGGTTGCCGTCGCGGTCGCCGCCGATCCAGGTGCCGAAGGTGAGGGGGCGGGTGTCGTCGGGGAGGCGGACGCCGACGCGCTCGAGTTCGGCGGTGAGGTCCTCCAGGACGTCGCCGACGGCGCCGGCGTGGAGTTCGTCGAGGTAGTAGATGGCGTTGCGGGCCTCGTCGGCGGGCTCGGGGCGCACCACGCGCAGTTCGTCGGTCTGCCAGACGAGGTCGATGTTCTCCGCCAGGCGGGTGTCGAGGCGGCGCCGGTCGGAGGCGAGGACCGGGGTCTCCAGGAGGGCGGCGATGCGGCGGAGCTTGTTGAGGACGGAGCGGCGGGCGGCCTCGGTGGGGTGGGCGGTGAAGACGGGCCGTACGTTGAGGTGGCGGACGGTCTCCCGCAGGTGCTCGGGGTCGGCGTCCTTGAGGCGGTCGGCGGTGCGGGAGAGCAGGCCGCCCTCGGCGGCGCGGCGGGCGGCCAGTTCGCGTCCGCGGTGCACCTGCTCGGTGACGTTGGCCAGATGGAAGTACGTGGAGAAGGCGCGCACCAGCTTGGCGGCCGTCTCCAGTTCGGTGCCGCGCAGCAGTTCGGCGGCGGCCTCGCCGTCCTCGCGGGTGAGGCGGCGGACCTTCTCGACGAGTTCGAGGAGCTCCGGGCCCTCCTGCCGGACGAGCGTCTCTCCGAGGAGGTCACCCAGTCGGCGGATGTCGGCACGCAGTTCGGCGCTCGTCGTGGTGGTCTGGTCGTCGGCACTGCTCACAGGTGCGGCTCCTTGCAGTGTTGAAGCTCGTCTGGAGGGAACCCGGATGAGCGTCTCGCGCGGCGGGCGCCGCTGCGGGCCGGACGTCCGGGAAGAAATCAGAGCGGACCGCGCTGTCCGACCGACTTCCAAGGATAGGTGTCGAGCCGGACGCGCTGGTTCACGGGCTCTTGCCGCGGGGCGACGCACTGCCATACTTACGATGCCGTAGGTTACGGAACCGTAGGAAAGCGATGCGGTTCCGGCGGCCCGGCACCTTCCTCAAGTCCACATACCCCACAGGGGAACGCATGACCTCAACCTCCGATGTGCTCGACGAAGCCTCGAAGCGGTCCCGGCCCGACGACACCGCGGCCTCCGCCACGCTGGGCGGGGAGCGGAAACGGTCCATCGAGCAGATCACGCTGCTGCTCTTCATCGTCGTCCCCTTCCTCGCGCTGGTGGCGGCCGTGCCGCTGGCGTGGGGGTGGGGGGTGAGCTGGCTGGACCTCGGCCTGCTGGTCTTCTTCTACTTCCTGGGGTGCCACGGCATCACCATCGGCTTCCACCGTCACTTCACGCACGGTTCCTTCAAGGCGAAGCGGCCGCTGAAGATCGCGCTGGCCATCGCCGGTTCGATGGCCGTCGAGGGGCCGCTGGTGCGCTGGGTGGCCGACCACCGCAAGCATCACAAGTTCTCCGACGCGGAGGGCGACCCGCACTCGCCGTGGCGGTACGGGGAGACGATCCCGGCGCTGCTCAAGGGCCTGTGGTGGGCGCACATCGGATGGATGTTCGACGAGGAGCAGACGCCGCAGGACAAGTACGCGCCGGACCTGATCAAGGACCCCGCGATGCGGGCGATCTCCCGGCAGTTCGTGCTGTGGACGGCGGTGTCGCTGGCGCTGCCCGCGCTGATCGGCGGTCTGGTGACCATGTCGTGGTGGGGCGCGTTCACCGCCTTCTTCTGGGGTTCACTCGTCCGGGTGGCCCTGCTGCACCACGTGACGTGGTCGATCAACTCGATCTGCCACGCGGTGGGCAAGCGCCCGTTCAAGTCGCGGGACCGTTCGGGCAACGTGTGGTGGCTGGCGGTGCTGTCGTGCGGTGAGTCCTGGCACAACCTGCACCACGCCGACCCGACGTCGGCGCGCCACGGTGTGGAGCGCTGGCAGGTGGACTCCTCGGCCCGGCTGATCCGCTGGTTCGAGCAGCTCGGCTGGGCGTACGACGTGCGGTGGCCGTCACGCTCGCGTATCGATTCGCGCCGTATCGCCTCCGACGGCGCCGCCCGGCGGGGGAAGGAACCTGCCGAGGCGGCATGATGGTCGCCGTGGCGACCGACTCCAGCAGCACCCCCAGCAATGACAAGCCGCGGCGTGCGCGCCGCACCCGGATGACCGGTGCCGAGCGCCGCCAGCAGCTGCTGGAGATCGGCCGCACCCTCTTCGCGGCGAAGGGGTTCGAGGGCACGTCGGTGGAGGAGATCGCGGCGAAGGCCGGGGTCTCCAAACCCGTGGTGTACGAACACTTCGGCGGCAAGGAGGGCCTGTACGCGGTCGTGGTGGACCGTGAGATGCGGCGGCTGCTGGACATGGTGACCGGCTCGCTGACCGCCGGCCATCCCCGGGAGCTGTGCGAGCAGGCCGCGTTCGCGCTGCTGGACTACATCGAGGAGTACACGGACGGGTTCCGCATCCTGGTCCGTGACTCCCCCATCCCCCAGTCGACGGGGTCGTTCGCCTCGCTGATCTCGGACATCGCCACCCAGGTGGAGGACATCCTGGGCCGCGAGTTCAAGAGCCGCGGCTTCGACCCGAAGCTGGCCCCGCTGTACGCGCAGGCGCTGGTCGGCATGGTGGCGCTGACCGGCCAGTGGTGGCTGGACGTGCGCAAGCCGAAGAAGGCGGAGGTCGCGGCCCACCTGGTGAACCTCGCCTGGCACGGTCTGGACGGCCTGGAGCCGAAGCCGCGGCTGATAGGCCACCGCAAGGCTTAGGCCGGGTCCGGCTCCAGGAACTCCAGGCGGTTGCCGACGGGGTCCTCGCTGAAGAAGCGGCGGTGCCCGGGGAGATCGTCGTCCCAGGCGGCCGGGGCGCCGTGGGCGGCCAGCCGGGCGGCGAACGCGTCGATGCCGGTGACCCGCAGGCCGGGGTGGGCCTTGCGGGCGGGCCGGAAGTCCCGCTCGATCCCGAGGTGGAGGCGTACGTCCCCGGTCTCGAACCAGCAGCCGCCGCGCGCGGCCAGGGCGGGCGGCTTGGGCGTCTCGGTCATGCCGAGGGCGCCGGCGTAGTAGGCGCGCAGCAGGTCCTCCGATCCGGGCGGGGCGGCGAGCTGCACATGGTCGACGGCGGTCAGCATCGGTTTTCAGCCCTTCTTGACGGCGACGGCGAAGACGCGGCGGAAGCGGAACGGGGTGCCGTGCGCGGTGGCCGGGTAGGCCGCGCGCAGGGCGGCGCGGTACTCGGCGAGGAACGCCTCCCGCGCCTCGGGGTCGCCGTCGAGGGCGGTGAGGACGGGCCGCAGCCCGGTCCCCCTCACCCAGTCGAGCACGGGGTCCTCCCCCGTCAGCAGATGGACGTAGGTGGTCTCCCAGGCGTCCGCCGCGCAGCCGAGGGCAGCCAGGCGGTCCAGGTACTCCTCGGGCGGCAGGACGGCGTCCTGGTGGCGCAGCACGCCGGCCAGGCGGTCGCGCCGGCGCGGGGAGGCGGCGAGGTCGCGCATCAGGGCGTGGCTGGGCGCGTCGAAGTTGCCGGGCACCTGGAGGGCGAGGACGCCGCCGGGCACGAGCCCGTCGATCCAGTCGCCGAACCGCTCCACGTGCCCGGGCACCCACTGCAGGGTGGCGTTGCTGACGATCAGGTCGTACGGCTCCTGCGGCGTCCAGACGCCGGCGTCGGCGTGGGCGAAGTCGAGGCGGCCGCCCCCTCCGGTGGGGCCCTCGTGGTCGGCGCGGGCCTTCTCGAGCATCTCGGGTGCGTTGTCGTAGCCGGTGACGCGGGCGGCGGGCCAGCGGCCGGCGAGGAGGGCGGTGACGTTGCCGGCGCCGCAGCCGAGGTCGGCGATGCGGGGCGGGTCGCCGGGCAGGGCGGGGACGCGGGCGAGCAGGTCGGTGAAGGGCCGGGTGCGGTGCCCGGCGTGACGCAGGTACTGGGCGGGGTCCCAGACGGGACGGGCGGCGGCTGCGGACACGGGACCTCCCGGATCACGGATCGGCGTGACCCCAGCGTCACCCACCCATCTCCTCGACGTCAAGATACTTGACGTCAAGAGACTTCACATCGACACAACCACTACACTGATCCTTATGGAGGACGAGGTCGATCGGCTGGTCGCAGCGTGGCGCCGGGAGCGCCCGGACCTCGACGTGGAACCGCTCGAGGTGCTCAGCCGGGTCAGCAGGCTGGCCCGGCACCTGGACCGGGCGCGCCGCCTCGCCTTCACCGAGCACGGCCTGGAGTCCTGGGAGTTCGACGTGCTGACCGCGCTGCGCCGCGCGGGCACCCCGTACCAGCTCTCCCCCGGGCAGCTCCTCACCCAGACGCTCGTCACCTCGGGCACGATGACCAACCGCATCGACCGGCTCACCAAGAAGGGCCTGGTGGAACGGCTGCCGGACCCCAGTGACCGGCGCGGTGTGCTGGTGCGGCTGACCGAGGAGGGCAAGGACCGCGCGGACCAGGCGCTGGCCGGGCTGCTCGCCCAGGAGCGGGCCATCCTCGGGGAGCTCACCCGCGCCCAGCGGATGGAACTGGCCGGACTGCTACGCCAGTTGACCGCCCCGTTCGACAACGTCCCCGGATAGGTCGACCGGTCCGACGCCCGCCCGCCGGGCGAGGGCCACCGCGGCCAGCGTGGAGTGCACGCCCAGCTTGCCGAGGACGTTCTGCATGTGGGTGCGCACGGTGTGCGGGGACAGGTACAGGCGCTCGGCGACCGCCTTGCGCCCCAGGCCCGCGACCATGCAGCGCAGCACCTCCCGCTCGCGCGGGGTCAGCGACTCCACGAGCCGCTCGCTCTCCGTGCGGTGCCGCCGGGCGGCGGTCAACTCCCTCAGGACGCCGGTCAGCAGGGCGGGAGGAAGGTGGGTCTCGTCGCGCAGCACACCGCGGATGACGGTGAGCAGCCGGCTCAGCGAGCAGTCCTTGGCGACCCAGCCGGAGGCGCCCGCCTGCAGGGCGAGGGCGGCGCGGGCCGGGTCGTCCTTCTCGGCGAGCACGACGACCCGCGCCTGCGGCTGGGCCGAACGCACCCCGCCCACCAGGGAGATGCCGTCCACGGAGCCGTCCTCGCCGACCGCCTGCACGGGCACGGCCGGGCGTCCGTCCGGCACCGGGACGCCCAGGTCGGCGTCGACGAGCAGCACGTCGAACCGGCGCCCCTCGGCTGCCGCCCGCTCCAGACAGCGCAGCGCCGCAGGGCCGCTGCCCGCCGCGGACACCTCGACGTCGGGCTCCGCGGCCAGCGCCGCGGCCAGCGACTCGGCGAAGATGCGATGGTCGTCGACGACCAGGACTCGAATGCGAACCACGTAACCCCCTCCCCCATGCTCTTCCCAGAGCAGGGGACTACCCCGTCGCCGGTGGACGACACCGGCGCGGGCACGGCACCGAGGCCCCCGTGGCTTTTCCTCACCGGAGCGGGACGGGCCGGCACTGTCCGCACGGTCGCCGCCGCGCGCCAGCCGCCGCCCCCGCCCCGGACGCCGTGCCCGGCCGTCTCGCCCCTGAACACGCGCCGACCCCCACCGGCGCTGTTCATCAGAGTACGGGCGGGGACCCGGAGCGGAAGCAGATTTGCAGAACTTGCGGCCTTGCACGTTTATGGTGTGCCGCATGTTTCGTCTTGAGACAGAAGTCGACAAAGCCCGACGCGATCTGCTCCACAAGCGGCTCCGGGACACCAACACGGCGGCCTCCCCCGTCCTGCGCGCCCTGCGCGGCACCCCTGCCGAGCGGCAATCCCCTTTGCATGTGTGGGCGTTGGACGCGAACGGCGAACTCGCGGGCGGCCTGGTCGGCCACACCTGGACGGCCTGGCTGCACGTGACCTACCTGTGGGTCGACGCCCCCCACCGCGGCGCGGGCCTCGGCTCCGCCCTCCTCACCGAGGCGGAACGCCTGGCCGCCGCCGAACGCGCCTGCGCGCACTCCCGCGTGGAGACCTGGGACTTCCAGGCCCCGGGCTTCTACAAGAAGCAGGGCTACGAGGTGGTGTGCGTGATCCCGGACTACCCGCCGGGGATCACGGAGTACACGCTGACGAAGCGGTTGGGGTGAGCGTCAAGGGTGGCTTCACGCGGGGCGGTTCGCCCTGACCCACCCCTGGACGTCACACCTCGTCCGTGCTCCTGTTCCGCGCCCGGCGCCTCGGGCACCACGGCCGCGCCTCCCCCGCCCTCGTCGGTCACGCTGACCGTCACGGACGTGGTGGCCGGCTCCAGGTCGTCCCCAGCCTCCGCCGGCCGTCCCCAGGACCGGGCGGTGTCCCGTACGTGACGGCGGGCAGCGCGCCCAGTGGTGAGGTCATCACCGGGAAGGGTGAGCTTGGTGAGCAGGCCGCCGGGCTCGCGCAGCACAGTGCGCCGGGGCTGCGCTCGGAGTCCTGAACGACCGTCCAGAGCGGCCGGGCGGGGGAACGCCCCGCCCGGCGACGGCCGTGGGCGGGGCATCCGACGCGAGCGCGGCGCCTACCGCACCCGCCGTGCCCCCGCCGAAGGCACCGCCTCGAAGACGCGGGGCGTCTTGTAGTCCGCCGCGGCGAAGGCTTCCTCCACCGCCTTCGTGAGGGCCGGGACGTCCGCCTCCTCCGCCAGGACGATCGCCGAGCCGCCGAAGCCGCCGCCCGTCATGCGGGCGCCCAGGGCGCCGGCGGCGACCGCCGTGTCGACGGCCAGGTCGAGTTCGGGGCAGGAGACGCGGAAGTCGTCGCGCAGGGAGGCGTGCCCCTCGATCAGGAGGGGGCCGATGGCGCGGGTGTCGCCGGACTCCAGGAGGGAGACGACCTGCTCGACGCGGTGGTCCTCGGTCACCACGTGGCGGACCAGGCGGCGGACCTCCTCCTCGTCGCCGAGCCGTTCCAGCGCCGCGTCCAGGTCGTCGAAGGGCACGTCCCGCAGGGCGTCGACGCCGAGGAGGGCGGCGCCCTTCTCGCAGCCCTCGCGGCGCTTGCCGTACTCGCCCTCGCTGTGACTGTGCTTGACCTGCGTGTCGACGACCAGCAGGCGCATGCCCTCGGCGGCCAGGTCGAAGGGGATCTGCCGCTGGGACAGGTCGCGGGTGTCGAGGAACAGCGCGTGGCCCGCCTCGCAGCAGGCGGACGCCGTCTGGTCCATGATGCCGACGGGCGCGCCGACGTAGACGTTCTCCGCGCGCTGCGAGAGGCGGGCGAGCTGCCAGCCGCGCAGGCCGAGGCCGAAGAGGTCGTTCAGCGCCAGGGCGACGACGACCTCCAGGGCGGCCGAGGAGGACAGGCCGGCGCCCGCCGGGACGGTGGAGGCCAGGTGGACGTCCGCGCCGGTGACGGCGTGCCCCGCCTCGCGCAGCGCCCACACCACGCCCGCCGGGTAGGCGGTCCAGCGCTTGTCGGACTCGGGGGTGAGGCCGTCGACGGCGAGCTCCACGACGGAGCCGCCGATGTCGGCGGAGTGCAGGCGCAGCACGCCGTCGTCGCGCCGGGAGACCGCCGCGACCGCGGTGTGCGGCAGGGCGAACGGCATGACGAAGCCGTCGTTGTAGTCGGTGTGCTCGCCGATGAGGTTGACGCGGCCGGGGGCCTCCCACACCCCGTCGGGCGCGCTCCCGTACAGCTTCTCGAACCGTTCGGCGACGGCTTCCGCGGCGGCCGCGCTGGATTCGCTCATGCCCTGGACCCCTGACCCTTCGTTGCCTTCTGGTCGCCGCGCCGCTGCGCGAACTGCCACGCGTCCGCGACGATCCCCTCGAGGTCCGCGCGTGACGGGTTCCAGCCGAGCTTCTCGCGGGCCGTGGCGGCGGACGCCACCAGGACCGCGGGGTCGCCGCCCCGGCGGGGTGCGACGACCTCGGGGATCGGGTGCCCGGTGACCTTGCGGACGGTCTCGATGACCTCGCGGACGGAGAAGCCGTTGCCGTTGCCGAGGTTGCACACCAGGTGCTCGCCGGGCGTGGCCGCCTCCAGCGCGAGCAGGTGGGCCTCGGCCAGGTCGGCAACGTGGATGTAGTCGCGGACGCAGGTGCCGTCGGGCGTCGGGTAGTCGTCGCCGTAGACGGAGATCGCCTCGCGCCGGCCCTGGGCGACCTGGAGCACCAGGGGGATGAGGTGCGACTCGGGGTCGTGGCGCTCGCCGTAGGCGCCGTAGGCGCCGGCGACGTTGAAGTAGCGCAGGGAGACCGCGCCGAGTCCGTGGGCCTGCGCCTCGCCGGTGATCATGTGGTCGACGGCGAGCTTGGAGGCGCCGTAGGGGCTGGTGGGACGGGTGGGGGCGGTCTCCAGGATCGGGACCTGCTCGGGCTCGCCGTACGTGGCGGCCGTGGAGGAGAACACCAGGCGGCGCACGCCGGCCTCGCGCATCGCGCCGAGCAGCGCCATGGTGCCGCCGACGTTGTTGTCCCAGTACTTCTCGGGCTTCTGCACGGACTCGCCGACCTGGGAGAAGGCGGCGAAGTGCAGCACGCCGTCGTAGGAGGGGTCCAGCCACTTGGCGGCGTCGCGGATGTCGCCCTCGATGAAGGCGGCGTCCGCGGGGACGCCCTCGCGGAAGCCGGTGGAGAGGTTGTCGAGCACGACGACCTCGTGACCGGCCTCGACCAGATGCTGGGCGACGACGCTGCCGACGTAACCGGCGCCCCCGGTGACCAGGTACTTCCCGCTCATGAACTCGCTACCTCCCGCAGTCGCTCGGCCGCGCGCTCCGGCGGCACGTCATTGATGAACACGTTCATGCCGGACTCGGAGCCCGCGAGGAACTTCAGCTTGCCGGGCGTACGGCGGATGGTGAAAAGCTCCAGGTGCAGGGCGAAGTCGTCGCGCGTGACGCCGGCGGACTCCGCCGGCGGGCCGAACGGCGCCTGGTGCCAGGCGGCGATGTACGGCGTGGGCGGCTCGTTCTCCCCGAAGATCCGGTCGAAGCGCCTCAGCAGTTCCAGGTACATCCGGGGGAACTCCGCGCGCGCCGCCTCACCCAGTCCCAGCAGGTCGGGCACCCTGCGCCTGGGGTACAGGTGGACCTCGTACGGCCAGTGCGCCGCGTACGGCACGAACGCCACCCAGTGTTCACCCTCAAGGACGACACGCTCGCCGGCGCGTTCCCGCTCGACCACGGCGTCGAACAGGTTCTCTCCGCCGGTCGCCTCCTTGTGTGCCGCCACTTGGCGCAGCATCAGGGCGGTGCGGGGGGTGGTGAAGGGGTAGGCGTAGATCTGCCCGTGCGGGTGCTGGAGGGTGACCCCGATCTCGGCCCCCCGGTTCTCGAAGCAGAACACCTGTTCAACGGAGGGCAGATGCGACAGCTCGGCCGTGCGGTCCGTCCAGGCGTCCAGCACCAGTCGCGCCTGCCGTTCGCTCAGACCGGCGAAGGAGGCGTGGTGGTCGGAGGTGAAGCACACGACCTCGCAGCGGCCGGAGTCGCCGGCGAGCGAGGGGAAGCGGTTCTCGAAGACCACCACGTCGTACGACGAGTCGGGGATCTCGCTCAGCCGGTCGCCCTCCGACGGGCACAGCGGGCACTCGTCGGCCGGCGGGTGATACGTACGGCCCTGCCGGTGCGAGGCGATGGCGACGCAGTCGCCCAGCAGCTCGTCACGGCGGATCTCGGACGTGGTCGCGGTGGCGTCCAGCGGACGGCGGTCGACCGCGTCGCGCACGGTGTCGTCGGCGAGGTCGTAGTAGATGAGCTCACGCCCGTCGGCCAGCCGGGTCGAGGTCTTCTTCACTGTGGCACTCCTCCGCACCCGCCAATCACCCAACACAATCAAACATAACACATCACAACCCACCAGCAAGCGGTCTCATCACGATCAAACAAAGAACGTGCAGGAACGTGTTCAGTCATTGAACACGGAGGCGTATCTTCCGCGTCGGATCAGTTCGCGAACGAAGCGAGTGCGTATGCATACCCCCACATACCTGGCCGCGGAGCTTCGGCTCCCCACCAACTGGCTGGACTACACGATCCTCGGGATCTACTTCGTCGTCGTGCTGGGCATCGGCTTCGCCGCCCGCCGCTCGGTCAGGACCAGCCTGGACTTCTTCCTCTCCGGCCGGTCCCTGCCCGCCTGGATCACCGGGCTCGCGTTCATCGCCGCCAACCTGGGCGCCACCGAGATCCTCGGCATGGCCGCGAACAGCGCGCAGTACGGCGTCTACACCACGCACTGGTACTGGATCGGCGCCATCCCCGCCATGGTCTTCCTGGGCCTGGTGATGATGCCCTTCTACTACGGCAGCAAGGTCCGCTCGGTCCCCGAGTTCCTGCTGCTGCGCTTCGACAAGGCGGCCCACCTGCTCAGCGCGGTCCTCTTCGCGGCCGCCGCCATCCTGATCGCCGGGGTGAACCTCTACGCGCTCGCCATCGTCGTCGAGGCCCTGCTGGGCTGGCCCCAGTGGGTGTCCATCGTCGTCGCCGGCTTCTTCGTCCTCGCCTACATCACCCTCGGCGGCCTCTCCTCGGCCATCTACAACGAGGTCCTGCAGTTCTTCGTCATCCTCGCCGCGCTCATCCCGATCACCGTGCTCGGCCTGAGGAGCGTCGGCGGCTGGGACGGCCTGTCCGACTCCCTCACGCAGTCACGCGGCGCGGACTTCATGACCTCCTGGGGCGGCACCGGCATCGGCAGCGACAACCCGCTCGGCGCCAACTGGCTGACCATCGTCCTCGGCCTCGGTTTCGTCCTCTCCTTCGGCTACTGGACGACCAACTTCGCCGAGGTGCAGCGCGCGCTGTCCGCGAAGAACCTCTCGGCGGCCCAGCGCACCCCGCTGATCGCCGCGTTCCCGAAGATCTTCATCGTCTTCCTGGTGATGATCCCCGGTCTGGTCGCCGCCGTGCTGGTCCCCCGGATCGGCACCGCCGGCTCGGACCTGCAGTACAACGACGCGATCCCCTACCTGATGCAGCAGCTCCTGCCCAACGGCGTGCTCGGCATCGCCGTGACCGGTCTGCTGGCCGCGTTCATGGCGGGCATGGCGGCGAACGTCTCCTCCTTCAACACCGTCTTCACCGCCGACATCTGGGCGAAGTACGTGGTGAAGGGCCGCGAGGACGCGTACTACGTCCGCTTCGGCCGCCTGATCACCGCGATCGGCGTCCTGGCCTCGATCGGCACGGCGTTCCTGGCCAGCTCCTTCTCCAACATCATGGCCTACCTCCAGACGCTGTTCTCCTTCTTCAACGTGCCGATGTTCGTCGTCTTCATCATCGGCATGTTCTGGAAGCGCGCGTCCATGAAGTCCGGCTTCTGGGGCCTGCTCGCCGGCACCACCGCCGCGATGGTCAACTACTTCGTCATCTACGAGCAGGGCATCATCGACATCCCCACCGACCAGGGCGCCAACTTCGTCTCCGCGATCGCGGGCTTCGTGGCGGGCGCGGTGGTCATGGTCGCGGTGTCGCTGTTCACGGCGCCCAAGCCGCAGGCCGAGCTGCAGGGCCTGGTGTACGGCACCCGCTCGCCCGGCATGGCGGAGCCGCCCGCGGAGGGCGACGACGCGTGGTACCGCAAGCCGGCGCTGCTGGGCTGGGGCGCGGTGATCCTGGCTGCCGCCTGCTACATCCCGTTCTCGTTCTGACCGCGGGAGGATTGAGAGAGCATGTCCGACCACTACTCCGAGGCCGATCTCCAGAAGGAGATCACCGAGCTGGAGACCAAGTCCGCGACGGCCGCCCGGTTGTTCGACATCCGGCGGATCATCGGTGGGTTGTTCGTGGTGTACGGGGTGATCGTGATGATCGCCGGGTTCACCGCGTCGGACGCCGACATCGACAAGGCGGAGGGGGTCAACATCAACCTCTGGACGGGACTGGGGATGCTGATCCTCGGCCTCCTGTTCCTCCTGTGGCTCTGGCTCCGTCCCACGGCGCCGCCGCCCCCGGACACGGTCCCGGACGACCAGGACACGTCCGCCCCCTGACCCACCCTCCCGTTTCCACACGGGGTGTGCGCCCTCGACCTACGGGGGCGCACGCCCCGTGGGCCTCTGCACCACCCGGTGTGGGCGGGGTGCAGCCGCGCACGGCGGGGAGGGAACGGGGTGGGGGCGGGCGCCCGCAGCGGCCGGCACGTCCGCGCCCCGCGCCTGACCAGCACGCACTCTCGCGCCAGGCCGAGGACGACCGCCCCGTCACGGCCCCGCTCCACCCGCCGGCCGTGGACGCTGTGCCCGCCCCCGCCGGACCGCGCCCCTGCGCCGCGGGCGCCGGACCTCGGCCCCCCACCGGGCGGGACGCTGCCCCGCAACCGTCAGCGCCCCCTCACGGCCGTGACGACGCACGCTCGAGGAGCCCCGTGCGAGCGGCCAGCGCCGCCGCTTCCAGCCTCGAGCCCACGCCCAGTTTCATCAGCACCCGCTGCACATGCGTCCGCGCCGTGGACGGCGCGATCCCCATCCCCGCCGCGATCAGCCGCGTGTCCTCCCCCTCCGCGACCCGCACCAGCACCTCCACCTCCCTCGGCGTCAGCATCTGCAACAACCGGGCCCCCTCGTCATCCGGCTGAGCCGCCGGGTTCAGCAGCTCCCCGAACGCCCCCTGCAACAGCGCCGGCGCCACCGCCGCCTCCCCCGCCCGCGCCTTCAGCATCGCCCGCTCGACGCCCTCGATCCGCTCGTCGTGCCGGACGTACCCCGACGCCCCCGCCGCGAACGCCGCCGCGATCCCCCGCGGCGACGGCACCGGCCCCAGCACCACGACCGCCACCTGCGGCCGCTCCCGCTTGATCTTCACCACCGGATCGAACGTCCCGGCCTCGGCCGGCGCCGCCGTCCCCAGCAGACAGACCTCCGGCGCCCTGCTGATCACCAGGTCCGCGGCCCCCGCCGCGGGCGCCGCCGCGGCCAGCACCCTGTGCCCTCGCAGCTTCAGCGCCGACGCCAGCGCCTCGGCGAGCAGTCGGTGGTCGTCGACCACCATCAGCCGCACTCCCATCGGACAACCATCCCCCCAGACAACACACCCCCGGATGCCCCCGGAAGCTACACGCTTGTTCGACGTCGCGCTCCCCCTACCGGCGAGAATCGCCCGGTACCACCGAAATTCCCGTGTTCGATGGCGAAGAGCGTGCGGGGAGCGGTACGCGTGACGAGCGGTACGCGAACGGCCCCGCCCCTGAACAGGGGCGGGGCCGTGGTCGTGGCCGTGTCCGGGGCCGTGTCGGCCCGGAAGGGGATCAGCCGGAACCGATCAGCCCGTACCGAAGGCGATCACCGAGTACTCCTTGTCGCGGCTCGTGAAGTCGCTCGCGTACACGGAGGACATGTACAGCCCTCCCTGCCCGTAGAGGATCTCCGCGTAGTCCGGGGACATGCGGGACTCCACGTCGCGCACCGCCTCCGTCGACGGGTTCTCCATGAGGAGCGTCTCCTTGAAGGAGCCGCCGTCGATGCTGACGATCTGCCCGCCCTTGTCGTACGGCGGCCGCTTGTACGCGATCACGTTGGGGCCGTCCATGCGCAGCGGGTAGATCTCGTAGTCGTCGCCGGCGTCGGCGCGCTGACCGGTCTGCTTGCCGGTGGACAGGTCGAAGGCCACGATCTCGTTGGTCTGGCTGTACGACTCGCCGCCGCTGTCGTGCTCCTCGGTCGCGATGTACAGCCGGTCGTTGCCGACCGTGACGCCCGAGCAGTTCTCCAGCTTGTAGATGCCGTCGCAGCGGGCGGCGAACTCGTCGCCCGGCGCGGAGATGCGGGCGCGCAGCTTGCCGGTCCTGTTGTCGACGGAGAAGAAGTCGGAGATGCCGCTGCCGTCACCGGCGCTGTCGCCGACGTCGGCGGCCACGACCAGCGGGTCGGTGGAGACGACGGCCGCGTACTCGATGCCCTTGTCCATCGTGTACTCGGTGGTGACGTCGCCCGACGCGGGGTCGACGACCTGGATGTGCAGCTGGCGCTCGTCGTACGTGCCGCACCGGCGGACCGCGACCAGCTTGGCGCCGCCGCCGTACCCGGAGTCGTAGCAGGCGTCGGACGTCTTCGGCGCCCACCGCTCCTGGCCGGTGGCGGTGTCCCAGGCGGCGCCGCCGCTGGTGCTGCCGGCCGCGACGGTGCCGCCGCTGAGCGTCACGTTGTTGAAGCTGACCGGCATGGTGCCGGACTTGGCGGTCTTCGTCCACACCGTCTTGCCGGCCTCGAGGTCGATCAGCGCGACCTGCGTGCAGGACTTGGGGTCCTGCTTGGTCGGCATGGCCGGCTTGTGGACGATCGCCGTCCTGTCGTCCTCGGTGAGGTGCGGGGTCGCCGCGCACACCGGGCCGGGCAGGTCCAGCGTCCACTTCTTGGTGCCGGTCTTGCGGTCGTAGCCGGTGATCTCCGACAGCCCGCTCTTGGCGTAGACGGTGTCGGTCAGCCAGGAACCGGAGGTGGGGACGCTCGAGACGCCCTTGGGCACCTGGGGCGCGGGCACCTGGAACAGCACCTTGGAGCCCGTGTCGGCCGGCGCCTTCTCCTCGGCCTCGCCGGAGGTGGTGCCCCCGTCGCCGGAACCGCCGTCGCCCTTGCCGTCGCCCTTCTCGCCCTTGCCGTCGCCGCCCTCGGCGGTGGTCCGCCTGTCGTCGTCCTTGCCGGACGAGGACGAGTACCAGACGCCGGCGCCGACGATCAGGGCGATCGCCACGACGGCCGACACGATGATGGCCACCTGAGCGTTGATCTTGCGCCCGCCGCCCTGCTGTCCGGCCTGCGCCTGCATCGGCACGGTCGGCTGCGCGTGGACGTACGGGGACTGCTGCCCGTACGGTCCCGGCTGCTGCGGCTGGCCGTAGGGCCCGGGCGGGCCGTACGGGCCGGGCTGACCGTACGGGCCGGGCTGCTGGGCGGGGTAGCCGTAACCGGCGGGCGGCGGCTGCTGCGGGTAGCCGTAGCCGGGCCCCTGCGGAGGCGTCGGCGGGGCGGCGGGCGGCGGCGTCCCCGGCGCCTGCGGGTAGCCGTAGCCCGGCTGGGGCGCCTTGGTCAGATCAGGCCCGGCAGGCGGCTGCGCGGGCGGCTGCTGCGGCGGCTGCCCGGAAGGCGCCTGCGGAGCGGGCGGCGTGGCGGGCGCCGGGGGCGTCGGCTGCTGCGGCGGCTGCTGCGGCTCCGACGGTCCCTGCGGCGGCCCGAACCCCGGCTGCTGCGGGGGCTGGTTGGGCGGCGGGGGCGGCTGGGTCATGACGTGGGTACCTCGGGGAAGGGGACGGCGGACGGCGGGGAAGTGACGTGGGCGGCGCTCACGGCCTCACTTGCCGTAGGCGAGCATCAACTTCTCCTTCGCGTCGTCATTGCCGGTCAGCCGGGTGGTCGACAGGTAGAAGCGGCCGTCGACCCAGTCGATCGCCTTGCTGAAGAAGCCGTTCTCGATGTCGGCGACCGCCTGCGGGTTCTGCATCAGCACGGCCGGCTCGTGGCTCGCGCCGCTGACCGGCAGGGCGACGATGCGGCCGCCGGCGTCGTAGGACGGCTCGACGTACGCGATCAGCTTGCCGTTCTCCACCTTCACCGGGACCATCGGCTCCTCCACGGGGGAGGACTCGCGCCACAGTTCCTTGCCGTCGGCGAGGCTGATGGCGACCAGTTCGTTGGCCCCGGTGGTCGCGGCGGTCGGCAGGTAGAGGGTGTCGCCCGCGACGACGACGCCGTCGCAGCCCTGGAGGTCACGCGCGAGGATGGCCCAGCCGCAGCCGGGGTCGAACTTCTCGTCGACGGAGACCTGCGAGCGCAGCTTGCCGGCGGCGGTGAAGGCGGCGATGTTCCACGACTTCTTGTCGCTGCCCTCCTCCTGCCTGGTGGCGTAGACGACCAGCGGGTCGACGGAGAAGGCGCGCTCGACCCTCCAGCCCTTGGCGTACCGGTAGGTCCACTTGGCCTTGCCGGTGGCGGGGTCGAGCTCGCGGACCTCGTCGTGGGCGTTGGCGCCGCCGGCGCCGCAGGACGCGACCTGGATCAGTCGCTCGCCGCCCGCGAACGCGGCCGGGAAGCAGGGGGCGTCGCCGTACCGCTTGGAGTCGAACAGCTTCTTGCCGGAGCGCACGTCGTACGCCGTGCCGGACTGGGAGCGGCCCACCATCAGCGTGTTGCCGGTGAGGGACATCTCGATGGACACCACGGTGTCGAACAGGTCGCCGTCGGCGACCTCCTGGGTCCAGCCCTTCTCGCCGGTGGCGAGGTCGACGAGCTGGAGCTGGTTGCACTTGGCGCGGTCGCCGCCGCTGCTCATGTGCGCGACGACGATCTTGTCGTCGGCCGTCTTCTGCGGGGTGACCGCGCAGATCTTGTGCGGGAAGGTGAGGGTGTCCCAGGCGGGCGTGCCGTCGGTGACGTCGTACCCGTAGAGGTCCTTGTAGGCCGCCTTGACCGCGGTCCTGCCGGTGACCCACAGGCCGGGGGCCTCGGCGCCGGAACCGGGGGCGTCGGGCGCCTCCTTGTACCAGAGCACCTTGGACTCGCCCGCCTGACGGCCCTCGTTGAGGTCCTGGGGGTCCTCGCCGCCGTCGCCGCTGCCGTCGCCCGGGTTGACCGGGGCGCCGCTGGGCTCGCCCGGCTCGGGGTCGTCGGTCTTCTGGGCGACCGGCTCCTTCCTCTTCCCGTCGTCGCCGGAGACGGCCCACACCGTGCCGCCGACGATCAGCGCGACCGCCACCGCGGCGGCGGCGACGAGCAGCGGCTTGCCCTTGAACGGGTTGCGGGAGCCGCCGCCGGGCGGGGTGCCGGGCGCGCCGGGGAACTGGGGCTGCTGCGGGTAGCCGTACCCGGGCTGCCGGCCGTACGGGCCCGGCTGCTGCGGCTGTCCGTACCGGCCGGGCGGGCCGTACGGCCCGGAGGCGTAGGGGCCGGGCTGCTGCGGAGGCTGCTGCGGGTGGCCGTACCCGGGCTGCGGGGCGCCGGACGGCCGGTCCTGCGGGGGCGGCGGGGTCTGCGGCGGTCCGAAGCCACCGCCCGGCGGCGGATCCTGCGGCGGTCCGAAGCCGCCCTGAGGCGGCTGGCTGGGCGGCTGAGTCATCAGCGCGTTCCCCCTTGCTCACTGATTTTTAGCCACGCCCTGAGGTACGTGATGACCCAGAGTCGTCGTCGGTCACTTACCAGACGGCTCTTTCTATCACCCGGCACCGACACGCCACCGGGCCGCGTCCTCCCCTGTTCCCAAGGGAGGACCGGCCTGTGATGCGTCCGTTACGTGCCTCCACGCCCTCTTCACGCGGCGCGCGCTCCCCGCGCGCGGGCGCGTGACGCGGCTTTCACACCGGTCAGGCGTCCTCGGCGAGTTCCAGCCAGCGCAGCTCCAGTTCGTCGCGCTGGCCGGCCAGGTCCCGCAGCTCGGCGTCCAGTTCGGCCACCTTCGCGAAGTCCGTGGCGTTCTCGGCGATGGCGGCGTGGAGGGTGGCCTCCCTGGCCGAGATCTTGTCCAGCTGGCGCTCGATCCGCTGGAGTTCCTTCTTCGCGGCGCGCTGGTCGGCGGCGCTCTTCTCGGGCGCCGCGCTCCGGGCCGGAGCGGCGGACGGGGCGGAGGCGGCGGCCTCCTCCATGCGCTTGCGGCGCTCCAGGTACTCGTCGACGCCGCGCGGCAGCATCCGCAGGGTGCCGTCGCCGAGCAGGGCGAAGACGCGGTCGGTGGTGCGCTCGACGAAGAACCGGTCGTGGGAGATGACGATCATGGAGCCGGGCCAGCCGTCGAGGAGGTCCTCGAGCTGGGTCAGGGTCTCGATGTCGAGGTCGTTGGTGGGCTCGTCGAGGAAGAGCACGTTGGGCTCGTCCATCAGCAGCCGCAGCAGCTGGAGGCGGCGGCGCTCACCGCCGGACAGGTCCCCGACGGGCGTCCACTGCTTCTCCTTGTTGAAGCCGAAGGTCTCGCAGAGCTGGCCGGCGGTCATCTCGCGGCCCTTGCCGAGGTCGACGCGCTCCCGCACCTGCTGCACGGCCTGCAGCACCCGCCACTCGGGGTCGAGTTCGGCGACCTCCTGCGACAGGTAGGCCAGCTTGACCGTCCTGCCGACGCGGATCCGCCCCTCGGCGGGCTGTGTCTCGCCCTCGCTGCGGGCGGCCTCGGCGAGCGCCCGCAGCAGGGACGTCTTGCCGGCGCCGTTGACGCCGACCAGGCCGATGCGGTCGCCGGGGCCGAGCTGCCAGGTCACGTGCTTCAGCAGCACCTTCGGTCCGGCCTGGACGGTCACGTCCTCCAGGTCGAACACCGTCTTGCCCAGCCGGGAGGAGGCGAACTTCATCAGCTCGCTGCTGTCACGCGGCGGCGGCACGTCCTTGATCAGCTCGTTGGCGGCCTCGACGCGGAAGCGCGGCTTGGAGGTGCGGGCGGGGGCGCCGCGCCGCAGCCAGGCCAGCTCCTTGCGGACCAGGTTCTGCCGCTTGGCCTCCTCGGTGGCGGCGATGCGCTCGCGCTCGGCACGGGCGAAGACGTAGTCGGAGTAGCCGCCCTCGTACTCGTGGACGGTGCCGCGCTGCACGTCCCACATGCGGGTGCAGACCTGGTCGAGGAACCACCGGTCGTGGGTGACGCAGACGAGCGCGGAACGGCGGTCGCGCAGGTGCTCGGCGAGCCAGGCGATGCCCTCGACGTCGAGGTGGTTGGTCGGCTCGTCGAGGACGATCAGGTCCTGCTCCTCGATGAGCAGCTTGGCGAGCGCGATCCGGCGCCGCTCGCCACCGGACAGCGGCCCGATGACGGTGTCGAGCCCCTTGGGGAAGCCGGGCAGGTCGAGCCCGCCGAACAGTCCGGTGAGCACGTCGCGGACCTTGGCGTTCCCGGCCCACTCGTGGTCGGCCATGTCGCCGATGACCTCGTGCCGGACGGTGGCCCCGGGGTCGAGCGAGTCGTGCTGCGTGAGCACGCCGAGCCGCAGCCCGCCGGAGTGCGTGACGCGCCCGCTGTCCGCCTCCTCGAGCCGGGCCAGCATGCGGATCAGCGTGGTCTTGCCGTCCCCGTTGCGCCCCACGACCCCGATCCGGTCGCCCTCGGAGACGCCGAGGGAGATCCCGTCCAGCAGCGCACGCGTGCCGTACACCTTGCTGACGTTCTCGACATTGACCAGATTGACGGCCATTTCTCTCCTGCCCGGTGGATCGATCAGCTTTCCAGCGTAGGCCCTGCCGGAGGGCGGCCGTGACGCGAGGAGATGGTCACCCTTTGTGATGACGTGATCGGAATCGGGCGACTACCGTGGTGGGCAGGCAGCAGGATCCCGTCCATGGGAGGACTCATGACCGCCGAGCCCGCAGAGCACCGCCGCTGGCCGGTGCCGCCCCCGGACGGCTACACCGTGGACGACCTGTTCACCCTGCCTGATCTCCCGCCGCACACCGAGCTGATCGACGGGAGTCTGGTTTTCGTGAGTCCGCAGCGCAGATTCCATTTCCTGGTGATCGATCTCCTGGTCCAGGGACTGCGCACCTGTCTGGGCCCGGAGTTCAGTGTGGAGCGGGAGATGACGGTCGTCCTCGACCGGCGCAACGGTCCCGAACCGGATGTCAGCGTGGTACGGGCCGACGCGGTCACCGGACTGGACCAGACGTGCTTCCACGCCAAGGACGTGCTGCTCGCCGTGGAGGTCGTCTCCCCCGACTCGGAAGCCCGCGACCGCATGTACAAGCCGCACAAGTACGCCGTCGCCGGGATTCCGAATTTCTGGCGCGTCGAGCAGGACGGGATCACCGGCCGGCCCGTCGTCCACGTCTACGAGCTCGACCTCGCGACGATGTCGTACGTGCACATGGGCCGGCAGAGCGACCGGATCAAGGTCGACAAGCCCTCCCCCGTCGACATCGAACTGACCGCGGTCGACCAGCGCTCCTGACGCCTCAGAGAACCGTCGCCCCCGGCACCGGCCCGGTCGCCGTGCGCACCGTACGGCAAGCGGCCGAGGACTCCAGCGCCTCGGCGATCACCCCCGCCTCCTCCTCGTCGCGGGCGAGGAAGGCCGTCGTCGGACCCGAGCCGGAGACCAGGGCGGCGAGGGCGCCTGCCTCGCGGCCTGCCGCGAGGGTGTCCGACAGTTCCGGGAACAGGGACAGGGCGGCCGGCTGGAGGTCGTTGGTGACGGTGGCGGCGAGGGCGTCCGGATCGCCCTCGGCGAGGGCGTCGAGCAGCGGCCGGGACGCGACCGGCTCCGGGATGTCGCGCCCCTCGCCGAGCCGGTCGAACGCGCGGAAGACCGCCGGCGTGGACAGTCCCCGGGTGGCCATGGCGAACACCCAGTGGAAGACGCCCCCGACCTCCAGTCCGGTCAGCTTCTCGCCCCGCCCGGTGCCGAGCGCCGCCCCGCCGACCAGGCTGAACGGCACGTCGCTGCCCAGCTCGGCGCAGATGTCGAGCAGTTCCCCGCGGCTCGCGCCGGTGCCCCACAGCGCGTCGCAGGCGAGCAGGGCGCCCGCGCCGTCCGCGCTGCCGCCGGCCATGCCGCCCGCGACGGGGATGTCCTTGGCGATGTGCAGATGGACGTCCGGCGTCCGGCCGTACCGCTCGGCGAGGGCCAGGGCGGCGCGGGCGGCGAGGTTGGTGCGGTCGAGGGGGACCTGGGCGGCGTCGGGTCCGTCGCAGGTGATCCGCAGCCCGTCCGGCGACGGGGTGGCGGTCACCTCGTCGTACAGGCCGACCGCGAGGAAGACGTTGGCCAGCTCGTGGAAGCCGTCGGGGCGGGCCGCGCCGACCGCGAGCTGGACGTTGACCTTGGCGGGGACGCGGACGGTGACGCTCACTGCTGACCGGGCTCCTTGTCGGACGCGTGCCGCGGCGCGTGATCCGGCGCGTGCCGCGGCCCGTGCTCGGCGATACGGGCGAACTCCTCGACGGTCAGCGACTCCCCCCGCGCCTGCGGCGAGACGCCCGCCGCGACCAGCGCGGCCTCGGCGGCGGCCGCCGAGCCCGCCCATCCGGCGAGGGCGGCGCGCAGCGTCTTGCGGCGCTGGGCGAAGGCCGCGTCGACGACGGCGAACACCTCGCGCCGGGTCGCGGTGGTCTTCAGCGGCTCCGCGCGCCGCACCAGCGACACCAGGCCGCTGTCGACGTTCGGCGCGGGCCAGAAGACGGTGCGGCCGATGGCCCCGGCCCGCTTCACCTCGGCGTACCAGTTGGCCTTGACCGAGGGGACGCCGTACACCTTCGAGCCGGGGGCGGCGGCGAGCCGGTCGGCGACCTCGGCCTGGACCATCACCAGGGTGCGCTCGATGCTCGGGAAGGTCTCGAGCATGTGCAGCAGCACCGGGACGGCGACGTTGTAGGGGAGGTTCGCGACCAGCGCGGTCGGGGCCGGACCGGGCAGCTCGGTGACGTGCATGGCGTCGGAGTGGACCAGCGCGAACCGGCCGGCGCGCTCCGGCATGCGGGCGGCGACGGTGGCGGGCAACGCACCGGCCAGCACGTCGTCGATCTCCACCGCGGTGACCCGGTCGGCGGCCTCCAGCAGCGCCAGCGTGAGCGAGCCGAGCCCGGGGCCGACCTCGACGACCACGTCGTCGGGGCGGACCTCGGCGGTACGCACGATACGGCGGACCGTGTTGGCGTCGATGACGAAGTTCTGGCCGCGCTGCTTGGTGGGCCGTACGCCGAGGGCGGCCGCCAGTTCACGGACGTCGGCGGGGCCCAGGAGGGCGTCGGGGGTGGGGCTGGTCACGGGACAAGGGTACGGGGCGGCCGGGTCCGCCCCGGTCACCGCGGGTGCCGTCGTCCGCGCAGCCGCTCCCCGCGGCGCGGCCACCGCCGGGACGGCGGTCGGGCGGGCGCGCGGCGGAACGGGGCGGGACGGGGCGGGCACGGTCTCCGCTCGTGGATCCCGCCGCGCACGGCGTGCGCCGGGCACGTCCTCCGGCACGTCCCGAACCGCGGGGTGGTGCTCACGCCGGCACGCTCCGGGGCCGGCCGCCGGGAACCCCCGAGGGGGCTCCCGGAACCCGGCCGAGCGCCGGTCGCCCTCCCGAGCGGCACGGCTACGGAGCGTGGCGCACGGCCGGGCCCTCAGCAGCCGAAGGCGCGGGCGGTGTTGGCGCCGAGCGCGGTGGCCAGGGTGTCCTCGTCGATGCCGCGCACGGCGGCCATGGCACGCACGGTGACCGGCACCAGGTAGGGGGCGTTGGGCCGCCCGCGGTAGGGCGCCGGGGTGAGGAACGGCGCGTCGGTCTCCACCAGCACCAGCTCCAGCGGGGCGACGGCCAGCGCGTCCCGCAGGTTCTGCGCGTTCTTGAAGGTGACGTTGCCGGCGAACGACATGTAGTAGCCGGCGCGGGCGCAGATCTCCGCCATCTCCGCGTCCCCGGAGTAGCAGTGGAAGACGGTGCGCTCGGGGGCGCCCTCCTCCTTCAGCACGCGCAGCACGTCCGCGTGGGCGTCGCGGTCGTGGATGACCAGCGTCTTGCCGTGCCGCTTGGCGATCTCGATGTGGGCGCGGAAGGACCGCTCCTGCGCCTGCCTGCCCTCCTCGCCGGTGCGGAAGTGGTCGAGGCCGGTCTCGCCGACGCCCTTGACCTGCGGCAGCGCGGCCAGCCGGTCGATCTCGGCGAGCGCGTCGTCCAGCGCCGCGTCCCCGCCCGGCTCGCGGGCGCCCTGCCGCGACCGCCCTCCCTCGGGGTCGCCGAGCACGATGCGGGGCGCCTCGTTGGGGTGCAGCGCGACCGTCGCGTGCACGGCGTCGTACGCCGCCGCCGTCTCGGCCGCCCACCGGGACCCCTTGAGGTCGCAGCCGACCTGCACCACGGTCGTCACCCCCACCGACGCGGCCTTGGCGAGGGCCTCCTCGACCGTGCCGGACTGCATGTCGAGGTGCGTGTGGGAGTCCGCGACCGGCACCCGCAGGGGTTCCGGGAGCGGCGGCGCGGCGTTCTTGCCGGGGTCGTTGGCAGGCATGCTCCCGATCCTACGGAAGCGGCGCGCGCACCCCTCCCGCGGAAGCCCCGGCTCCTACGGCAGCCCTCTGCCCTACGGTCCCTACGGCAGCTCCCCCGCGTTCCTGGCCGCCCCCTGCCCTACGGCACTCCCCCGCGTTCCTGACCGCCCCCTGCCCTACGGCAGCTCCCCCGCGTTCCTGACCGCCCCCTGCCCTACGGCAGCTCCCCCGCGTTCTTGGCCGCCACCACCGCGTCGAACACCTGCCGCTTCGGCAGCCCGGCCTCCGCCGCGACCGCCGCGATGGCCTCCTTGCGCCGCTCGCCCGCCTCCTCGCGCACCCGCACCCGGCGCACCAGCTCGGCGTCGTCGGTCTCCTCGGGGCCCTTCTCGGGTGCGCCCTCGACGACCACGGTGATCTCCCCGCGCACGCCCTCGGCCGCCCACGCGGCCAGCTCGGCCAGCGGGCCGCGCCGGACCTCCTCGTACGTCTTCGTCAGCTCGCGGCAGACGGCGGCGCGGCGCTCGGCGCCGAACACCTCGGCCATCGCGGCGAGGGTGTCGTCGAGGCGGTGCGGGGCCTCGAAGTAGACGAGGGTGCGGCGTTCGTCCGCGACCTCCCGCAGCCGGCCCAGCCGCTCCCCCGCCTTGCGGGGCAGGAACCCCTCGAAGCAGAACCGGTCGACGGGCAGCCCGGACAGGGCGAGCGCGGTGAGCACGGCGGACGGTCCCGGCACCGCGGTGACCCGGACGTCCCGTTCGACGGCCGCGGCGACCAGCCGGTAGCCGGGGTCGGACACGGACGGCATGCCGGCGTCGGTGACGAGCAGCACCCGCGCGCCGCCCGCCAGTTCCTCGACCAGTTCGGGCGTGCGGGCGGTCTCGTTGCCCTCGAAGTACGACACCACCCGCCCCTTGGGGGTGACGCCGAGCGCCTGGGTCAGCCGGCGCAGCCGCCGCGTGTCCTCGGCGGCGACGACGTCGGCTCCGGCGAGTTCCTCGGCGAGCCGGGGCGGCGCGTCGGAGATGTCGCCGATGGGGGTGCCTGCGAGTACGAGGGTTCCGGTCACGGGGTCATCCTCCCAGGAGCGGACGGAGGCGGGGCATACCGCCCATGCGCGGGACTCGCACAGCGCCTTTCCCTACGATGGCGCGGTGACCAGTACCGCGTCCTCCACGGACACCCGCCAGGAGCAGCCGCCGCTCGACCAGCGGCAGACGTGGCAGCACCGGCTGCGGCGTTTCGGCCACCGGACGTCCGCCGCCGGAGGGGACGTCCGCGACCGCCTGGTCCCGCCGTACACCGGGCCGTCGGGCCGGCTGTGGAAGACGCTCGGCGTGCCCCCGGTGCCGGCCGGCCGTCTCGTCCGCTGGTCGGAGTGGGGAGGCCCGCTGCTGGTGACGCTGGTGGCGGGGGTGCTGCGGTTCTGGAACCTGGGCAGCCCCAAGGCGGTGATATTCGACGAGACGTACTACGCGAAGGACGCGTGGGCGCTCGTCCACCGCGGGTTCGAGGTCAACTGGGACAAGGAGGTCAACCGGCTCGTCCTGGACTCGGGCGGCGACGTCCCGATCCCCACGGACGCGGCGTACGTGGTCCATCCGCCGGTCGGCAAGTACGTCATCGGACTGGGCGAGCTGCTGTTCGGCTTCGACCCGTTCGGCTGGCGGTTCATGACGGCGCTGCTCGGCACGCTGTCGGTGCTGATGCTGTGCCGGATCGGGCGGCGGCTGTTCCGCTCCACGTTCCTCGGCTGCCTCGCGGGCGCGCTGATGGCGGTGGACGGGCTGCACTTCGTGATGAGCCGCACCGCGCTGCTCGACGGCGTGCTGATGTTCTTCGTGCTGGCCGCCTTCGGCTGCCTGCTGATCGACCGGGACAGGGCCCGCGCGAAGCTGGCCGCCGCGCTGCCGGTGGACGCGGACGGGCGCGCCCGCCCGGACGTGGAGGCCGCCGAGAGCACCCGGATCGGTTTCCGCCCCTGGCGGCTGGCGGCGGGCCTGATGCTGGGCCTGGCGATCGGCACCAAGTGGAACGGCCTGTACATCATGGCCGCGTTCTGCGTGATGTCCGTGCTGTGGGACGTCGGCGCGCGCCGGGTCGCGGGCGCGGTCCGGCCCCGGCGGGCGGTGCTGAGGCGGGACCTGGGCCGGGCGTTCCTGTCGACGGTGCCGGTGGCGGTGGTCACGTACTTCGCGTCCTGGACCGGCTGGATCCTCTCCGCCACCGACGGCAGCGGCGGCTACTACCGCGACTGGGCCACCCGCGACGGCCGGCGGAGCGACTGGTCGTGGCTGTTCCCCGACTGGTGGCGCAGCCTGTGGCACTACGAGACCCAGGTGTACGACTTCCACGTCGGCCTCTCCTCGCCGCACACGTACGAGTCCAACCCGTGGAGCTGGATCGTCGCCGGCCGGCCGGTGTCGTACTTCTACGAGTCGCCCGCGCCGGGCGTGGACGGCTGCCCGGCGGACGCGGGCGAGAAGTGCGCGCAGGAGGTCCTGGCCCTCGGCACGCCGATGCTGTGGTGGGTGGGCTGCCTCGCCCTGGTGTACGTGCTGTGGCGCTGGTTCTTCCGCCGCGACTGGCGCGCGGGCGCGATCGCCTGCGGCATCGCCGCCGGCTACGCCCCCTGGTTCCTGTACCAGGAACGCACGATCTTCTACTTCTACGCGGTCGTCTTCCTGCCGTTCCTGTGCCTGGCGGTGGCGATGCTCCTGGGCGCGGTCGTCGGCCCGCCCCGCTCCACCGACACCCGCCGCGTGGCGGGCGCGACGGCGGCGGGCGTGGTGACCCTCCTGATCCTCTGGAACTTCATCTACTTCTGGCCGATCTACACGGGCACGCCCATCCCGATCGACGACTGGCGGTCGCGGATGTGGCTGGACACGTGGGTGTAGCGGGCCGGACGCCCTGAGGGAGCGGTCGCCAGACGCCGAGCACCCGCAGGACGGCGTTCCAGGAGCGGTTCCAGCGGCGGTGCCGCTTGCCCCAGTACCGCCCGGCCTGCGCCACCGGCCTCGCGGCTGCGGCACCGGCGTACCGCACCACGTGCACGGCCGCGTACGGGTCGTCGCTCCCCCGTCCATGCGCCATACGGTGGCCGCCGTTCCGCCCGCCCCGCTCGCCCCGGGGACAACAGTGGCCCACTCGTCGCGGGGTGCGGCGGAGGCCGCCCGGCACGGGTCTCTTTGGGACAACGATCCAGAACTCAGGCCCCGTCGGGTGCGGGCAGCGCATAGAGTTCGGCACGTGCCGGGGCTTTTGAACGCGTTCAGGAGATGCGGGGCCCGGCCGGGGGGAGGGATCGGCCGATGGGCAGGGGGGTCAAGGTCGCCGTCATAGGCGGCGTGTTCGCCGTGATGGTCGGCGGGGCCGGGTACGGGGCGTACAACATCGTCTCGGCCGTCGGCGGCGGGGGCGGCGGTTCCGCCGTGTCGGACACGCCGAAGTCGGGGCCTCCGGACCGGGACGAGGTGCGTGAGACGACCGAGGCGTTCTTCGGCGCCTGGGAGACGGGGCGGGCCGCCGAGGCCGCGTCGTACACGAACGACGCGCAGGACGCCGGCGCGCTGCTGACCGCGTACGGCGAGGAGGCGCGGATCGGCCGGGTCGACATCACGCCGGGCGCCCCGCGCGGCACCACCGTGCCGTTCACGGTGAAGGCGACCGTCTCCTTCGACGGCGTCTCCGAGCCCCTGCGCTACACCAGCGCGCTGACCGTCGTGCGCGGCGAGACCACCGGCCGCGCGCTGGTCGACTGGGCGCCGTCCGTCGTCCACCCGGACCTGAGGGACGGCGACACCCTCGTCACCGGCGAGTCCGCGCAGCCGCCCATCGAGGCGGTGGACCGCGACGGCACCGTGCTGACGAAGGAGAAGTACCCCTCCCTCGGACCGGTCCTGGACACCCTGCGGCAGAAGTACGGCGACGAGGCGGGCGGCAGCCCGGCCGTCGAGCTGTCGATCCGGCACGCGACCGACGAGGCGGACACCCCGCTGCTCACCCTCGCCGCGGGCGAGCCGGGCACGCTGCGCACCACGCTCAGCGCCGGGGTGCAGGCGGCCGCCGAGAAGGCGGTGCGGGCGTACCCCGAGTCGTCGGTGGTGGCGCTGAAGCCCAGCACCGGCGAGGTGCTGGCCGTGGCCAACCACCGCGACGACGGCTTCAACGCGGCCTTCCAGGGCCAGGTCGCCCCCGGCTCCACCATGAAGATCATCACCGCCGCGATGCTCATCGACAACGGCGTGACCTCCATGAACGGCCCCGCGCCCTGCACGGACACCGCGGTCTGGAAGAGCCAGACCTTCAAGAACCTCACCGGCATGGCGCCGAACGAGGGCGCCACCCTCGCCGACAGCTTCCTGCGCTCCTGCAACACCGCCTTCATCAAGCTGATCGACGAGGAGCCGCTCACCGACGCCTCGCTCACCCAGGAGGCGCAGGAGCGGTTCGGGCTCGGCCGGGACGACTGGAAGACCGGCATCGCCTCCTTCGACGGCAGCGTGCCGGCCGTCGGCGGCCCGGACCGGGCGGCGAACGCCATCGGCCAGGGCCAGGTGCAGATGAACCCGCTGACCATGGCCTCCGTGACGGCCACCGCCGTCACCGGCGCCTTCCGCCAGCCGTACCTGGTCTCCCCCGAGCTGGACGGCCGGCAGCTCGCGCAGGCGAAGGGCCTGCCGGCGGGTACGGCCGCGCAGCTCAAGGAGATGATGCGGCTCACCGCCGCCCAGGGCACCGCGCAGCGGGCGATGTCCGGCCTGGGCGGTGACGTCGGCGCGAAGACCGGTTCCGCGGAGGTCGACGGCAACGCCACGTCGGACAGCTGGTTCACCGGCTTCCGCGACGACGTCGCGGCGGCGGCCATGGCGCAGCAGGGCGGCCACGGCGGCGACGCGGCGGGGCCGATTGTCGCAGCCGTGCTACGAGCGGGCGGCTGAGCGCACGGCCCGTCCGGCGGGACTTTAGGGTGGGGGCCGTCGTCGGCGCAGCAGCGCCGACGGGGCCTTGACTCGATCGAGAGCCACGCGGGCCGCGGGGGGCCGGGGCGGGGCGACGGAGGAACGGACAGCAGTGGGGAACAGAGGGCGCGCCGGGGACCGGCGGAGTGTCAGGCCGGTCGTGATCGGCGCGGCGATGGCCGTGGTCATGGGCGGCGCCGGCTACGGCGCGTACGCACTCGTCGGCGGCGCCGGACAGGACGGCGGGGACACCACCACGCAGGCGGAGACCGTGAAGTCGGGGCCGCTGTCGGCCGACGAGGTCACCGCCGCCGCCGAGCGGTTCCTGGCCGCCTGGCAGTCCGGCCAGGTCGCCGAGGCCGCCGCCGCGACCGACGACCCGGCGGCCGCCAAGGCGGCGCTCACCTCGTACGTCAAGGACGCCCGCGTCCGGAACCTCGCCCTCACCCCGGGCGCCCCCGCCCAGGACACGGTCACCTTCTCCGTCAAGGGCACGGTGTCGTACGAGCAGTCGTCGAAGCCGCTGGCGTACGACAGCACGCTGCACGTGGTGCGCCGGGCCGGGGACGGGGAGCCGCGCGTCGACTGGCGGCCGTCCGTGCTGCACCCGGAGCTCAGGGAGGGCGACAGGCTGGTCACCGGTGAGGCGGGCACCCCGCCGGTGAAGGCGCTGGACCGCGACGGCGGCGAGCTGACCACGGCGACGTACCCGTCCCTCGGGTCCGTGCTGGACGGGCTGCGCGCGAAGTACGGCGAGAAGGCGGGCGGTCGGGCCGGCGTGGAGCTGCGCGTGGTGCGCGGCGAGGAGTCGAAGAAGGCGGAGCTGTCCGACACGACCCTGCTGGAGCTGAGCGAGGGCACGCCGGGCACGGTGAGGACCACGCTGAACCCGTCCCTGCAGGCGGTCGCCGAGGCCGAGGTGGCGAAGAGGAAGCGGGCGTCGGTGGTGGTGCTGCGGCCGTCGACCGGCGAGATACTCGCGGTGGCGAACTCCTCGCGCGGCTTCAACGTCGCCTTCCAGGGGTCGCTGGCGCCGGGCTCCACCATGAAGGTGGTCACCTCCTCGATGCTGATCGAGAAGGGCCTCGCGTCCATGGACAAGAAGCACCCGTGCCCCAAGTACTTCGGCTACGGCGGCTGGAAGTTCCAGAACCTCGACAAGTTCCAGATCAAGGACGGCACGTTCCGCGCGAGCTTCGCCCGCTCCTGCAACACCGCCTTCATCAGCCAGGCCCCGAAGCTGGAGGACGACGACCTCACCGAGCACGCCCGGGACTACTACGGTCTTGGCCGGAACGACTGGCAGGTCGGCGTGTCCACCTTCGACGGCTCGGTGCCCGTGCAGTCGAAGGCCCCGATGGCCGCGTCGCTGATAGGCCAGGGCGGAGTGCGGATGAACCCGCTGAACATGGCGTCGGTGTCGGCGACGGTCAAGGCGGGGGTGTTCCGCCAGCCGTACCTGGTGTCGCCGGAGGTGGACGGGCGCCGGCTGGCGAAGGCGCCGCGCACGCTGTCCGCCAGGACGCTGGCGCAGGTGCGGGAGCTGATGGCGTACACCGCGACCAGCGGCACCGCCGCGGAGGCGATGGCCGGGGTGGACGGTGAGCGGGGCGCCAAGACGGGGTCGGCCGAGGTGGACGGGCAGAAGAAGCCCAACGGCTGGTTCACCGCCTACCGCGGCGACCTGGCGGCGGCCGCCGTCGTCCAGTCCGCCGGCCACGGCGGCTCCACGGCGGGCCCGATCGTGGCGGCCCTGCTGAAGGCGGGCGGCTGAGGGAGCCGGGCGGTGCGGGTCCGGGACGCCCCGCCGGTCAGTGGGGGACCGGCTGGGCCGCCGGCACGCGGGTGAGGTGGAGGAAGCGGGACAGGGTCCTGGTGTCGAACTCGACGACCGAGTGGCCCCGGCCGCTGTGGAACTCCACGACCGTCTGCGCCCGGCCGCACGGCCACACCCGTGTGCCGCCGCGGTCCACGGGCGCGGTGAGGCCGTGTTCCAGCAGGTCCCGTTCGACGACCCACTCGCGGGGCACCGCCCCGGGGAGGGCGACCCGCACGTGACGGGGGTCGGCCTCGGGGTCGTACCGCAGCGTCACGGGGACGGCCCTGTGACTCTCCGGCAGGGGGGCCGCGTCCGTCATGATGTGGACTCGCGCGTACTGCTCGATCACGGACATCGGTGGGCCCCTTACGCTGTGTCGTGCGCCCGTCAAGGCTTCCCAGGCTTGCCGGCCGCCTACCCACCCCCGTCCCATCGTGCACCCAAATCGGAATCCGCGCTTCCGAGCGGCGTGCCGGTGCTGTCCGTCCGTGGGTGACGAGCGCACCGCGCCCTGGAATCGCAGGCGCGGCGGCGCGGTTGCACCCACTGTCGCAGGCGAGTGGAAGGAACACAGGACGTGGACGTCGACGTGCACGGCACGGTGGCCGACGGGTACGAACCGGTCCGGGAGGCGTTCGCCCGGAACTTCGAGCGGCTCGGGGAGCGGGGGGCGGCGCTCGCCGTGTACCGGGACGGGCGCCGGGTCGTGGACCTGTGGGCCGGGACCAAGGACGTCGACGGCGACGGACCCTGGCAGCGGGACACCGCCCAGGTCGTCCGGTCGGCCACCAAGGGCGTCGCGGCCGCCGCGCTGCTGATGCTGCACGAGCGCGGGCTGCTGGACCTGGACGCGCCGGTCGGCCGGTACTGGCCGGAGTTCAAGGCGCACGGCAAGGAGGGCGTGCTGGTCCGGCACGTCCTCGGGCACCGGGCGGGACTGCCGGTGCTGGACCGTCCGCTGGGCTTCGCCGAGGCGGCCGACCCGCGGCGCGCCGCCGTGGCGGTCGCCGCGCAGGCCCCGGTGTGGGAGCCGGGCACGGACCACGGCTACCACGCGCTGACGTACGGCTGGCTGGTGGACGAGCTGGTGCGCCGGGTGACGGGCCGGGGCGCCGGCGACTGGACAGCGACCGAGATCGCCGCCCCGCTGGGCCTGGACCTGTGGATCGGTCTCCCGGCCGCCGAGGCGCACCGCGTCGGCCGGGTCGGCAGGATCGAGGCGCCCGAGCCGTCAGGGGCGCTGCGCGCCCGGCCCAGACGGTCGGTCACCGCCGCCTACGCCGACCCGGCCTCCCTCACCCGCCGCGCCTTCGCCGCGATCGCACCGTCCCCGGACCAGAACGACCCGGCGTTCCACGCGGCCGCCCTGCCCGCCGCGAACGGCATCGCGACGGCGGACGGGCTGGCCCGCTTCTACGCGTCGCTCGTCGGCCCGGTCGACGGCGTGCGCCTGCTCGCCCCGGCCACGGTGGAGCGCGCCCGCGCCGAGGAGTCCGCGGGCCCCGACCGGGTCCTGGTGGTGGGCACCCGCTTCGGGCTCGGCTACATGCTGCACGGCACCGCCTCCCCCTTCCTGGCCCCGGGCTCCTTCGGCCATCCCGGCCGCGGCGGCTCCCTCGGCTTCGCCGACCCGGAGTCCGGCGTCGCCTTCGGCTACGTCACCAACGGCTTCCGCAGGACGGTGACGGCGGACCCCAGGGCCCAGGCGCTGATCCGCGCGGTGCGGGAGTGCGTCACGCGTCCCTAGACGTGGATCGGGTGGGAGACACGGCCGGACGCGTCGTCGATCTCGCGGTGCGCCTTGTCGAGCATCTGCATGGCGAGCTCGTTCAGGGCCCGGGCGCCGGCGATCTCCTCCCCGACCCGCGGCTGATTGGCGTCGGTGTAGTGCCGGGACGCGTGCCCGTGGGCGCGTACCTCGGACCCGTCGGGCAGCCGGACCATCGCGGCGGCGCGAGTGTGCTGGTCGTCCTCCATGAACTCCAGCTCCACGTGCCATCCCACTGCGGTGTGCATCATGACGGACCACCTCCGGATTTCCTCTGGTTCCAGGGTGCGCCTCCCGCCTGCATGCCGCACGCGCCCGCCCGCACGGGCGAGGCGTCGCCTTCCGGCCCGGTGACCGGCACACGGGTGCCGGGGCGGCGGGCCGACGGACACCGTCACCGCCCCCGCCGACCACGGGGTTTCCGCGCCACGCCCCGGAGGCCCCGCGCGCCGGAGCGCACGACACGCGGCCTCGTTCCGTGCGGCGGACGGAACGAGGAAGCCGGTGAGGGCGCCCCGTCCCCACGGAGCCCTCACCGGCTGGTCGTGACCGTCCGTGCCGTCAGGCGCGGACGAGTTCCTTGTCCTCGTCGTCCCTGTCCGCCGTGCCGTCGTGCACGGCGAGGCTCTCGCCCTCGACGTCCACGTTGGGCAGGGCGCGGTCCATCCACTTCGGCAGCCACCAGGCCTTGTCGCCGAGCAGCGCCAGGACGGCCGGGACGATGGCCATGCGGACCACGAACGCGTCGAAGAGGACGGCGATCGCGAGGCCGAAGCCGATCATCTTGACCATGGAGTCGCTGGACCCCATGAACCCGGAGAACACCGCGATCATGATGACCGCCGCGGCGGTCACCACCCGGGCGCTGTACCGGAATCCGGTGACCACCGCCTGGTTCGGCTTCTCGCCGTGGATGTGGGCCTCGCGGATGCGGGTCACGAGGAAGACCTCGTAGTCCATGGCCAGTCCGAAGACCACGCCGACCATGAAGAGCGGCATCATCGACATGATCGGGCCGGTCTCCTCGACGCCCATCAGGCCGGACAGCCAGCCCCACTGGTAGACCGCGACGACCGCGCCGAGGGCCGCCAGCACGGAGAGCAGGAAGCCGAGGGCCGCCTTCAGCGGGACCAGGATCGAGCGGAACACCACGATCAGCAGCAGGAACGCGAGCCCGACCACCAGCACCAGGTACGGCACCAGCGCGTCGTTGAGCTTCTGCGAGACGTCGATGTTCATCGCCGTGGCGCCGGTGACGAGGACGTCGGCGCCGCTGTCGGCCTTGAGGCCGGCGCCCGCGGCACGGATGTCGTGCACCAGGTCCTCGGTGGTGACCGAGGACGGCTTGGCGTCCGGGATCACGGTGATCGTCGCGGTGTCGCCGGCCTTGTTGGGGGCCGCCGGGGCGACGGTCACGACGTTGTCGAGGGCCTTGATGTCGTCGCCGGCCTGCTGGAACACGGCCTGCGGGTCGTCGCTGCCCTTGGCGTCGACCACGACCATCAGCGGGCCGTTGAAGCCGGGGCCGAAGCCCTCGGAGAGCAGGTCGTAGGCGCGGCGCTGGGTGGTGGACGTCGGCTGGGAGCCGTCGTCGGGCAGGCCCAGCTCCAGGGAGCCGGCCGGGACCGCGGCGGCGCCGAGGCCGACCACGCCGAGCAGCAGCACGGCCAGCGGGCGGCGGACGACGAAGCTCGCCCAGCGGGTGCCCATGTTGGGGCGGTCCGCCTTGTCCCCGGCGCGGCCGCCGCCGAGCAGCTTGCTCTTCTCGCCCGCGGGGCGGATGCGGCGGCCCGCGTAGCCGAGCACGGCGGGGATGAGGGTGAGGGCGATGAGGACCGCGACGGCGACCGTGCCGGCGGCGGCGATGCCCATCTTCGTCAGCATCGGGATGTTGACGACGGTCAGGCCCACCAGGGCGATGATGACGGTCAGGCCGGCGAAGACCACCGCGGAGCCGGCGGTGCCCGCGGCGCGTCCGGCCGCCTCCTCGCGCCCGCGTCCCTCGGCCAGTTCGGCGCGGTAGCGGGAGACCACGAACAGGGCGTAGTCGATGCCGACCGCGAGACCGATCATCGAGGCCAGGATGGAGGTGGTGGAGCCCAGGTCGAGCGTGCTGGCCAGCGCGGTGATGGTGGCCACGCCGATGCCGACGCCGACGATGGCGGTGAGCAGCGGCAGCCCGGCGGCGAGCAGCGAGCCGAGGGTGATGACCAGCACGACGGCGGCGACGCCGATGCCGATGATCTCCGCGGTGCCGGTCTCCGGTATGGCCTGGAGGGCGTCGCCGCCGATCTCGACGGTCAGCCCGGAGTCGCGGGCGTCCTCCCCGGCGGCCTTCAGGGCCTCGCGGGTCGACTCCTCCAGCTCCATTCCGGAGACCTTGTAGGTCACCGAGGTGTAGGCGATCGTGCCGTCCCGGCTGACGCCGCCGGTCCGGTACGGGTCGGTGACCTGGGCGACCTCGGCGCCGTCGGACAGCTCGCCGACGGTCTTCTGGACCGCCGCCTTGTTGCCGGGGTCGGTCATCTTCTCGCCGTCGGGCGCCTTGAAGACGACACGGGCGGTGGCTCCGTCGGCGCTGGCGCCGGGGAAGCGTTCCTCCAGCAGGTCGAAGGCCTTCTGGGCCTCGGTGCCGGGGATGGAGAAGGAGGAGGTGCCGGCCGCGGGCGCGCCGGCCGCGCCGACGCCCGCGAGCGCCAGCAGCGCCACCCAGAAGAGGGCGACGAAGTGCCGTTTCCGGAAGGAGAACCGGCCGAGTCGGTAGAGGAATGTGGCCACGAGGGCGTACTCCCGGTCAGTCGTGGTTGCTTCAGGGCAGGACGGATCAGCCCGACGACGCTGGGGGTACCCCCCATGCCCTTCGGGCCATGGGGGAGGTGACGTCAGGAAGTGGCTGACTGTGGGGCGGTCAGTGGGGTGGGGCGACTCCGAGGGCGGGGAGCACCACGGCGTCGATGTACGAGGTGAGGAACGCCTGCGTGGGCGGCTGCTCGTCGATCAGCGTCCGTGTGGCGAACGCGCCGACGAGCATGTGCACGATGTAGTCCAGCGCCGGGTTGTCCGCGCGGACCTCGCCCCGTTCGACCGCGCGGTCGACGATCCGGCGGAACTCCCCGATCTCCGGCTCCACCAGCAGCTCGCGGAACGCCTGACGGAGGTCGTCGCTCTGGTGCACCGCCATGGCGAGGGCCCGCATGAGGGCGACGTTCTGCGCCATGACGCAGTCGTCCTCGCGGCCGATGATGGTGTGCAGGTCACCCCTCAGGGACCCGGTGTCCACGTCGGCGGTGCTGCCCGGTTTCTGGCTGCGCATCGCCCGGACGACCAGTTCGGCCTTGCCGCCCCACTGGCGGTAGAGCGTGGCCTTGCTGGACCGGGTGCGGGCGGCCACGGCGTCCATGGTGAGGGCGTCGTAGCCGACCTCACGGAGCAGGTCGAGCACGGCCCGGTACAGGCCGGCCTCACGCTCGGGGGTGATCCGGCTGCGACGTGACGTCGCGATGTCACTCATGCCGACCACCTTTCCGCTCGGTCTCACCGCATCAAAGAAACGACACGGTTTCGTACGAGAAGAAGGTACCCCGATCCCCTAACGAAACGACACGGTTTCGTTCGTGTTCTGCGTCACGGTTGTCAGTCCGGCATAAGTTGCTGCCGTCCGCCCCCCGGAAAAGCATGGGGAGGGTGACTTATCTGCGTCTGCCGCACCTCAAGGACGACCTGCTGTGCTTCGTGGCGGAGGACGACCTCTGGCTCGCCCCGCTGGACGGGCCGGGCCGCGCCTGGCGGCTCACCGCCGACCGCACCAAGCTCGGCCACCCCCGCTTCTCCCCCGACGGCCGCCACCTCGCGTGCACGAGCTGGCGCACCCTGGACCCCGAGGTGCACCTGGTGCCGGTGGACGGCGGTCCCGGACGGCGGCTGACGTACTGGGGCAGCTCCGACACCCGGGTCTGCGGCTGGGCCCCGCCCGACGAGCAGGGGCACGCCGCGATCCTCGCCGTCACCTCGCACGGCGAGCCCTTCTCCTACTTCACCTGGGCCTACAAGCTGGGCCTCGACGGCAGCCCCGGACGCAAGCTGCCCTGGGGCCCGGTCTCCGACATCCAGGTCGCCGACCTCGCGGGTGAGCGCAAGTCGCTGCTGCTCACCGGCGCCCCGCCGCACGAACCGGCGTCCTGGAAGCGCTACCGGGGCGGCGCCACCGGCCGGCTGTGGCTGCACGGGCACCGCCTGCTGGAGGGGATCGACGGCCACCTCCACTCCCCCGTGTTCGCCGGCGGCCGGATCGCCTTCCTCTCCGACCACGAGGGCATCGGCAACCTCTACTCCTGCGCCTACGACGGCACCGACCTGCGCCGCCACACCGACCACGACGCCTTCTACGCCCGGCACGCGTCCACCGACGGCACCCGGGTCGTCTACCAGTGCGCCGGCGACCTGTGGATCGTGGACGACCTGTCCCCCGGATCGAAGCCGCGCCGGCTCGACGTGCGGCTGAGCGGTCCGCGCTCCGGCCGGCGCCCGTACCAGGTGCCCGCCGCCCAGCACCTGGATGGCCTGTCCGTCGACGAGACCGGCCGCGCGAGCGCCGTCGTCGTGCGCGGCAGCCTGTACTGGCTCACCCACCGCGACGGCCCCGCCCGCACCCTGACCGACACCCCGGGCGTACGGGTGCGGCTGCCGGAGATGCTCGGCGCGGGCGGCCAGGTCGCCTACGTCACGGACGCCGAGGGCGAGGACGCCGTGGAGATCGCCTCGCTGCCCCGGGCGACCGGCCACCGCGCGCACCGGAGGCTGGCCGCCGGGAAACTGGGCCGGGTGCTGGAGATGGCCGTCGACCCCGAGGGGCAGCGGCTCGCGGTCGCCGCGCACGACGGGCGGCTGCTGCTGGTGGACACCGACGGGGCGACGGACGGGACCGCGCGGGAGGTCACCGAGCTGATCCACTCCGGCAACGGCCCGGTGCGCGACCTCGCCTTCTCCCCCGACGGGGCCTGGCTGGCCTGGTCCCACCCGGTGATCGGGCGGTCGCTGCGGCAGATCAAACTCGCCCGGATCAAGGACCGGCTGATCCTCGACGTCACAGACGGCCGCTTCGAGGACGAGAACCCGGTCTTCACCCGCGACGGCCGCTATCTGGCGTTCCTGTCCTGGCGCGGCTTCGACCCGGTGTACGACGTGCACACCGGCGACCTGTCCTTCCCGCTGGGCTGCCGCCCGTACCTGGTGCCGCTGTCCTCGGCGACGCCCTCGCCGTTCGCGCTGAACCCCGAGGGCCGCCCCGCCGCCGGGGGCCTGGACCCGGTGGAGCAGGAGGAGACCGAGGAGGGCGGCACGGTCACCGTGGAGGCGGAGGGCCTGGAGAGCAGGGTGACGCCGTTCCCGGTGGCCGCCTCCAAGTACTCGGGGCTGTACCCGGTCGCGGGCTGCGGGCTGGTGTGGCTGCGCTGGCCGATCTCGGGTGCGCTCGGCGAGACGTTCGCCAACCCCGACGACACCAGCGGCCGGCCCACCCTGGAGTACTTCGACATCCCCAGGGCCAAGAAGTCCGACCTCGTCACCCACCTCGACTTCTTCGCGGTGAGCGGCGACGGCACCCGGCTGGTCGTGGCCGACGAGGGCGAGCTGCGCGCGGTGCCCGCCACCGAGCCGGGCGACGGCGACTCCACCGTGTGGATCGACCTGCGCCGCATCAAGCACGAGGCGGACCCGGCGGCCGAGTGGCGCCAGGCGTACGCGGAGGCGGGGCGGCTGATCCGCGCCTACTTCTGGGACCCGGGCATGTGCGGCATCGACTGGGACGGCGTGCTGGAGCAGTACCGTCCGCTGGTCGAACGGGTCGCCTCCCCCGACGAGTTCGCCGACCTGCTGCGCGAGGTCCTCGGCGAACTGGGCACCTCGCACGCCTACGTCACCGCCGCCCGCCGCAACGAGGGGCCCCCGCACTACCAGCGCCGCCAGGGACTGCTCGGCGCCGACCTGGTGCCGCGCGAGGCGGGTTGGACGGTGAGGCGGATCCTGCCCGGCGACTCCTCCGACTCCCGCGCCCGCTCCCCGCTGGCCGGCGCCGGCATCCGCGAGGGAGCGGTCCTCACCCATGTCGACGGCCGCCCGGTGGACCCGGTCACCGGCCCCTGCCCGCTGCTCGCCGCCGCGGGCGGCACGACCGTGGAGCTGACCTTCCGCCCGCCCGTCACCCACCGCCCTTCCGAGGAAGGCCCTTCGGGCCCCTCCGCTCCGGGCGACGGCCCGCCCCGGCGGGTGGCGGTCGTCCCGCTGGCCGACGAGACGCCCCTGCGCTACCAGAACTGGGTCGCCAAACGACGCGCCGTCGTGCGGGAGCTGAGCGGCGGGCGCTGCGGGTATCTGCACATCCCCGACATGGGCGGCTCCGGCTGGGCGCAGTTCAACCGGGACGTGCGCATGGAGATGTCCCGGCCCGCGCTCATCGTGGACGTGCGCGGCAACGCGGGCGGGCACATCAGCGAACTCGTGGTGGAGAAGCTGACCCGCACCATCATCGGCTGGGACCTCACCCGCGACGCCCAGCCCGTGTCGTACGCCTCCAACGCGCCGCGCGGACCGGTCGTCGCGCTGGCGGACGAGGCGACCAGCTCCGACGGCGACATGATCACCGCCGCGTTCAAACTGCTGAAGCTGGGGCCCGTGGTGGGGCAGCGCACCTGGGGCGGCGTGGTCGGCATGACCGGCCGGCACCGGCTCGGCGACGGCACGGTGATCACGGTGCCGATGAACGCGGCCTGGTTCGACGCGTACGGCTGGTCCGTGGAGAACCGGGGCGTCGACCCCGACCTGGAGGCGCTGCGCACCCCGCTGGACTGGGCCGAGGGCCGGCACGCGGTCCTGGACGACGCCGTACGGCTCGCCCTGGAGGCGCTGGAGGCCGAACCGCCCGCCTCTCCGCCCGGATACGGCGACGTGCCCGACCGGTCCCGTCCCGCGCTGCCGCCGCGGAGCGGCTGAGGACGGGAGGAAGGGGTGCCCCCTTCGCCAGGGGCACCCCTTCCTACGGCACGTCACTGTCCGGGTGCGCGAGCGTCAGACCTCGCGGTCCTGGTCGAAACGCTCCTCGGACTCGCGGCGGCGCTGCGGGTCCGTCTCGTCGTCCCGACGGCGGCCGCGGTTCTGCAGCTGCTCCTTGCCCTGCTGGGCGCGCTGCTTGGCCTGCTGCTGGAACTGCCCGGCCTTCTCCTGCATCTGGTCCTTCATACCCATGTGGGTTCACTCCCGTGGTGGGGTGGGGGAACTTGCCCGACCAGATTCACACGGGCGGTCACCCCGCGCATGTCGATCAGTCACGGACCGTAGCGCGATGCTGTTCGTCGGCGTTGCCGCCCGCTCCGACCAGCCCGATGCGCAGACCGTCGAGCCGGCCCGCGAACCGCTTCATCTCCCGTTGCCCCACGGTGCCTATGAGGGCGGGCAGGCAGCCGCGGATGCTCTGCATGCCGCGCAGCCAGCCCTGTCCGTAGACGTGTCCGGCACGCCGCTCGACACCGGCGACCAGCCGGTCCACGGCGGGCCCCAGCGGGTAGGTCTTGTTGGCCGGCCACGGCAGCCGCTGCCTCAACTCCCGCATGACGTCGTCCTGGTCGGCACCGCGCACCATGTCGGTGTCCGTCCACGACAGGTAGCCGACGCCCACCTTCACGCCCTGGTGCCCGACTTCGGCGCGCAGCGCGTGCGCGTACGCCTCCACACCGGACTTGGAGGCGCAGTAGGCCGTCATCATCGGCGCCGGGGTGATCGCGGCGAGGGACGCGATCTGCAGCAGGTAGCCGCGGGTCTCGGTGAGCAGCGGCAGGAACGCCCGCGCGGTGACGGCGGACCCGACGAGGTTGACCTCGATCACCCGCCGCCAGGCGTCCGGGTCGGACTCGGTGAACGGACCGCCCGTCGCCACACCGGCGTTGGCGACCACGATGTCCACCCGGCCGAACCGCTCCCGCACCTCCCCGGCGACCCGCGCCATCGCCTCGTGGTCGGTGACGTCCGCGTACCAGTGGTCGCTGTCGCTGTGCAGCCGGGCGGAGACGTCCTTCAGCGCGTCCGGCTCCAGACCGACCAGCGCCACCTTCACACCACGCGCGGAGAGTTTGCGGGCCAGCAGTTCCCCGACCCCGCGCGCCGCCCCGGTGACGACGGCGACCTTGCCTTCGAGACTGACCCTGCTCATGCGCTCTCCTCGACGGGTACGGCGGGCTGTTGGGCACTCACGTGGGCGGCGACGAGGTCCCGGATCCGCGTGGTGACCAGGTCGGGCGCCTCGACGGGCGTCATGTGGCCGACGCCGGGCAGTTCGGTGACGCCGCGGCAGTCGGGCAGCGCGGCGGCGAGCGCGCGGGCGTGCACGGGCGGGGTGAGCCGGTCGGCGGTGCCGACGACGATCTCCGCCGGCACCCTCACCTCACGCACGGCGTCGTCGAGATCGAGGCCGGCGAGCACGTGCGACCAGGCGTGGCGCACGGTGCGCGGGCAGGCGTGCACGACGCGGGCGCAGGCCTCCACCATGTCCGGCGCCGAAGCGGGGCCCATGGTGCCGTACTTGAGGATGCGCCGGGCGAGCGGCGTGACCGGGCCCAGCGGGGCGCGGGTGCCGAGGACGCGCGCGGTCATCCAGGTCCGCGACCGGCCCGGCCGCAGCGGCAGCACGGTCGACTCGGCGACCAGCCGCCCGCTGCCGGTGCTGCACAGCAGGACGGCGGCGGCGTGCTCGCGGAACGCGGGCCGGCCGGCGGCGGCCATCACCGTCATGCCGCCCATGGAGTGCCCGGCGACCACGGCCCGTTCGCCGGGGGCGAGGGTGGCGGTGAGCACGGCCTCGAGGTCGTCGGCGAGCGCCTCCGTGCTGCACGTGGGGCTCGCCGGGGTGCGTCCGTGACCGCGCTGGTCGTAGGCGATCACCCGGTGGTCCGCGGCGAGTTCGCGGATCTGCGCGGCCCAGAACGCGGTCGAGCAGGTCCAGCCGTGCGCGAGGACGACGGCGGGCGCGCCCTCGGGGCCGTGCACCTCGACGTGGAGCGGGGCGCCGTCGGCGGAGACGGCGGTCAGCTCGCGCACCGGGGCGGGCGGTGCGTAACGCCCGGTGGTGACGGGGGCGGGGCGGCTCATGCGGCCGCCTCCGCGCTCTCCGTGCCGGCCTCCGGCCGCTCGGCGGGGGCGCGCAGCACGGTGTACTCGGCGAGGTCGACGCGGCGGGTGGCGCGCCGGAACTCGGCGGTGGTGCCGGGCCAGATGGTGGTGTTGCGGCCGCTGGCGTCGAGGTACCAGCTGGTGCAGCCGCCGGTGTTCCACACCGTGCGCTTCATCCGCTCCTGCACCCGGTGGTTCCAGGCGCGCACCGCGCCGGGGCGGGCGTCGAGGGCGACCCGGCCCCCGAGGACGTCGAGCTGACGCAGGTAGTCGGCCATGTAGGTCAGCTGGGACTCGATCATCAGGATCATCGAGGAGTTCCCGAGGCCGGTGTTGGGGCCGATGATCGTCATCCAGTTGGGGAAACCGGCCGCGGAGGCGCCGCGCAGCGCCTGCATGCCGCCCGCCCAGGACTCGGCGAGGGTCCTGCCCCCGGGACCGACGACCCGCTCGGCGATCGGCATGTCGGTGACGTGGAAGCCGGTGCCGAACACGATCGCGTCGACCTCGGCCTCGGTGCCGTCGGCGGCCACCAGGGTGGAGCCGCGCACCTCGCTCAGCCCGCTCGCGACGACGTCCACGTTGGGCTGCGCGAGCGCCGGGTAGTACGTGCTGGACAGCAGGATCCGCTTGCAGCCGATGCGGTAGTCCGGGGTGAGCTTGGCGCGCAGCGCCGGGTCCTTGACGGCCCGCGCCATGTTCCGCTTGGCGAGCTGCTCGACGAAGCCGAGCTCGCCCGGGTGCTTGGTGAACGCCTGGACCTGCAGCTCCCGGAGGCCCCAGAGCACCCCGCGGCGCAGCTTGGCGGTGAAGGGCAGCGCCCGGTGCACGGCGCGCTCGGCGGCGCCGATGGGCCGGTCCATGCGGGGCAGGACCCAGGCGGGGGTGCGCTGGAACAGGGTGAGCCGGTCCACCTGCGGCTGGATCGACGGGACGATCTGGATCGCGGAGGCGCCGGTGCCGATCACGGCGACGCGCTTGCCGCGCAGGTCGTAGTCGTGGTCCCAGCGGGCGGAGTGGAACACCTTGCCGGGGAAGGCGTCGAGGCCGGGGACGTCCGGCAGCCTGGGCTCGGACAGCGGCCCGGTGGCGGAGACGACGACGTCCGCGCTCCAGTTCCCGCCGGTGGTCTCGATGTCCCAGCGCAGCCGCTCGGCGTCCCACGTCATCCGCTTCACCTCCGCGTGGAAGCGGAGGTGCGGGCGCAGCCCGAAGACGTCGGTGACGTGCTCCAGGTAGGCGCGGATGTGCTCCTGGCCGGAGAAGGAGCGCGGCCAGTCGGGGTTGGGCGCGAAGGAGAAGGAGTACAGGTGCGACGGCACGTCGCAGGCGCACCCGGGGTAACTGTTGTCGCGCCAGGTGCCGCCGACGCTGCCGGCCCGTTCCAGGACGACGAAGTCGGTGATCCCCTCGCGGCGCAGCCGTACGGCGGCCCCGAGTCCGCCGAAACCCGACCCGATCACCGCGACCCGTACATGCTCGTGCTCGGCCATCCCAAAGCCTCCGCGCATCGCTCCGAACCATGCCAGTGAACACTGGCGCAATGAGGAGCGTAGAGCAGTGCCGTACTCATGGGTAGGGGGTGCGCGAGGAAAGTTACCGCCGGTACGACCTAGGGTTCAGGTGTGGCAGACGACACCGAGGAACCCACGCGGCGGCGCGAGTACCGCATGGAGGAGCTGGCGCGGCTCGCCGGCATCACCGTGCGCACGCTCCGCTTCTACCGCGAGCGGAAACTGATCCCGCCACCGCGCCGCGAGGGCCGCATCGCCTGGTACGACGACCACCACCTGGCCCGGCTGCGCACCATCACCGCGCTGCTGGAGCGCGGCCACACGCTGAACGGCATAGCGGAGCTGGCCGAGGCCTTCGACAACGGGCGCGACGTCGGCGACCTGCTCGGCGTGGAGGTCCCCACCGAGGAGACCCCGGTCCGCCTGACCCCCGAGGAGCTGGCCGACCACTTCGCGGGCGAGGTCACCCCCGAGAACCTGGCCGCCGCCCTGGACCTCGGCTACCTCGGCGTCGACGGCGAGGAGATCGTCCACATCAGCCGCCGCCTGCTGGAGGTGTCGTCCGCGCTGGTCCGCGAGGGCATCCCGCTCGGCGAGGTGCTCCGCGCCGGCGCGGAGGTCCGCACCCACGCCGACGCGCTGGCCGACCTCTTCGCCGGCCTGATCCTCCGCCACGCCCCGGAGGAGGCCCTCCACCGCCTGCGCCCGCTGGCCCGCAGCGTGGTGGACGCGGAGCTGTCGCTGGCGCTGGACCGGAGGCTGCGCACACGGGACTGAGCCGCGCCGGAGGCCGGGGGCCTTCCCGGCGGCCGGTCGGACCCCGGCCGCCTCCGCCTGCCAGAGGGGGCCGGCGCAGCAGTGGTCGTCGTACCGCTCGGAACCGGCCCTGATGTCCTCGACGGTGGCCTCGCCCCGGTGGACGCGCTCCAGCAGACGGTAGGAGTCGAAGCGGTCCGTGCCGGGGGTGAAGGCGACCAGCACGTCGGCCTCCTCGTCCCGGTCCGGGGCGAAGGCGTGCGGCAGCCGCGGCGGCACCGTCACGAAGCCGCCCGCCCCCAGGGTGACGATCCGGTCGCCCAGCAGCACGCGCAGACTGCCGCCGAGCACGAGGAACATCTCGGCCGCCCTGGTGGGGATGTGCGTCCTGCCTCCCCCGCCGGACGGGAGGTGACGGCCACGGCCGCCCGGGCGCCCCGGGGCGGCCGCACGCTCGGCGGGGCCGCGCGCGGGCCCGCGTACCCGGCGGCTCGTCGCCCGTGGGCCGCCTACGCGTACACCACCGTCACCGGCGCGTGGTCCGACCAGCGTTCGGCGTGCGTGGCCGCCCGCTCCACGTACGCCTTCACCGCGCGGTCCGCGAGGCCCGGGGTCGTCATCTGGTAGTCGATGCGCCAGCCCGTGTCGTTGTCGAAGGCCCGCCCTCTGTACGACCACCACGAGTACGGCCCGTCGACGTCCGGGTGCAGGGCCCGCACCACGTCGACGTAGCCGCCGTCGGCCGGGTCGAGGACGCGGGAGAGCCACTCCCGCTCCTCGGGCAGGAAGCCGGAGTTCTTGGTGTTGCCGCGCCAGTTCCTCAGGTCGGCCTTCTCGTGCGCGATGTTCCAGTCGCCGCAGACCACGACCTCACGGCCGTCGGCGGCGGCCTTCTCCCGCAGCTCCTTGACGTACGCCAGGAACTCGTCCATGAAGCGCACCTTCTCGTCCTGCCGCTCCGTGCCGACCTCGCCGGACGGCAGGTACAGGGAGGCGACGGTCACACCGGGCAGATCCGCCTCCACGTACCGCCCGCTGCCGTCGAACTCCGCCGAGCCGAACCCGACCCGGACCCGCTCGGGCTCGCGCCGGGTGTACAGGGAGACGCCCGCGCGCCCCTTGGCGGCGGCCGGCGCGTGCACGACGTGCCAGCCCTCGGGCTCCCGCACCGTCTCCGGCAACTGCGCCGCCTCGGCCCGCACCTCCTGGAGGCACAGCACATCGGCGGAGGTCCCGGCGAGCCACTCCACGAAGCCCTTCCTCGCGGCGGCGCGGAGTCCATTGACGTTGACAGAGGTCACAGTGAGCACCAGGGCACGATACGACACGCGCAGGTCCGGGCATGTTTTACGGTGTTCGTCATGGAAATCCGCCGGGTCCCCTACGACCACCCCGACGCTGTGAAACTGGACGCAGAGGTCCAGGCCGAGTACGCCGTCCGCTACGGCGACGGCGGCGACGAAACCCCCATGGACCCCGCGGACTTCCGGCCCCCCAACGGCACCTACCTGGTCGCCTACGACGAGCTCGGCGTCCCGGTCGCCTCCGGCGGCTGGCGCGTCCAGGACGCCAACGGCGAGGGCAACCGCGACGGCGACGCGGAGCTGAAGCGCATGTACGTCGTCGAGCAGATGCGCGGCCGCGGCCTCGCCCGCCGCATCCTCGCCGCCCTGGAGGAGGACGCCCGCGCCGCCGGCCGCGTCCGCATGGTCCTGGAGACCGGCACCAAGCAGCCGGAGGCCATCGCCCTCTACACCTCCAGCGGCTACGAGCCCTGCGAAAAGTTCGGCTACTACCGCTTCCACGAGTCCAGCCGCTGCTACGCCAAGAAGCTGTAGCCGCCTGATCCGGCACGCCTGCCCGGGCAGGTGTGCCGGCGGCACGCCTTGTCGGCGATCCGCCGGCGCCTGGCCGGTCCGTCCGCGGCCGGGCGGCCGGGGAAGAGGGAGCGGCACTCGTCCGGGGACCAGGAGACGAACGTCTCGTCCCGCCCCCTCCCACGCGGGCGGCGGGCGGGAATGTGTTCGCTGTCGCGGAACAAGCCGAAGCCCCGGCCGGGTGAACCCGGCCGGGGCTTCGTTGCGTGGACCTGAGGGGATTTGAACCCCTGGCCCCCTCGATGCGAACGAGGTGCGCTACCGGACTGCGCCACAGGCCCTTGCAACGAGTGAAACTTTAGCATCCCGATCGGGGTGCTCAAAAATCCGTTGTCCGGGGGCTACTCGTTCGCGGCCTTGGGGCGGTCGCCGTCCTCGTACTGGTCGAAGAGCGGGGTGCGTCCGCGCTCGCGGGAGCGGCGGGCGGAGGCGGCGCGGCGGGCGTCGCTGCGGCCGTCACCGGCGTCCTGGTCGTCGGCCGCCGGCGGCCGCGGCTCCTCGGCCGCCGCCTGCGTCCCGTCCGCCGGTACGGCGCTGGAGCGGGCGGAGCTCCAGGTGTCCGGGGCGCCGAGATCGACGTCGCCGGAGGCGCGCGGAGCGACCGGGGCCGTCACGTACGTGGGCAGCGGGACGGGGACCGGGTCCCAGCTGTCGCCGCCCTGGCCGGGCCGCCGGCTGCGCTCGCGCTGCTGGTCGACCCATTCGGCGTGGTCGGTCTGCTCGACCAGCGCGCGCCGGTCCGCGGCGAGCGCGGACAGGCCGGGGTCGGTGTCGGCGCCCGCTTCCGGGCCCTCCGGTTCGTCCGGGTCGGCCTCGTCGACGACGGGACGGCGGCGGGGCCGCCGCTCGCGCAGCCGCTGCGCGGCGGCCTCGGCCTGGCGGCGGTCCATCTGGTAGGCGAACCGGCGGCGTTCCTGGGAGCGCAGGTAGGCGATGTAGGCGCTGAGCAGCACGGCGGGCACGCCGGGCGCCCACAGGAACGCCAGCCCGCCGACGGCGGCGACGACCGCGCCGACCGTGAAGGCGAGGAACAGCATCGTGGTGGTGCGGCGGCGGCGCGCGAGTACCTGCGAACGCCGGGCGCGTTCGGCGGCGGCCTGCGCGGTGCGGTCCCGGCGGGCGGCGTCCGGGGCGCGGCGCGCGGCGGGGACGCGGTCCTGCGCGGCCGGCCCCCGTGCGGCGGCCGTCTCGGCGGGATGCGGTCCGGCGGTGTGCGGTTCGCCGCGCTCCTGCGGGGCCCGCCCGCCGTGGCCGGGTTCCGGCCGTTCCCCGGGCGGGGCCGGCACGGGCACCTGGGTCTGCGGACGGGTCTGGGACACGGCGAAGGCCCGGACGTCCACCGAGTCGGTGACCGCGTCCGGGTCGTGGACGCTCCGCTCCCCCTCGTCGGCGGAGCGCGCCCGCAGGTCCTTGGCGTACCGGCGCTCCATCCCCGCCCGTCCGGACAGCAGTCGGATGGCGGTGCTGAAGCGTTCCGTCGGACGTGCCTCGTTCAGCTCGTCCTGCCTACGGAGCCACATCGGCACCAAGTAGGCGGCCCAGGCCCCGACGATGACTGCGTAGATGAGGCCGCTGCTGCTCACGTCTCACACCGTAGAGGGGTCGGCACGGGGCCATAGGCCAATTGAGCCGGTGTGTCGCACGATCTGGCTGATATTTCGAAATTTTCTTGTGATGGATGCGGTCAGACAGGGGCCGGAACGCGGTAATTGCCGGCTCGCAGTCGGCCTCCCCGCGCCACAATTCGAACGTATATTCAATTACCGGGGCCGCGCGGGATTCCCCGGTCGCGCCGTTCGTGTCCGGGCAGCTCATCGCGGGACCGTTCCTGCGCGCGGGTACGGCGCCAGCGGGCGAGCAGGCCGTCGGGGACTTCTTCCGCGGTGAGCGCGAACACGAGATGGTCGCGCCACGCGCCGTCGATGTGGAGATAGCGCGGACGCATCCCTTCCGCGCGGAATCCGAGTTTCTCCACGACCCGGCGGCTCGGCCCGTTCTCGGGGCGAATGCACACCTCGACGCGGTGCAGTCCGACGGTGCGGAAACAGTGGTCGACGGTCATCGCCACGGACGTCGGCACCACGCCCCGTCCGGCCACGGCCTCGTCCACCCAGTAGCCGATGTGCCCGGAGCACATCGAGCCCCAGGTGATCCCGGCGACCGTCAACTGCCCGACGAGGCGGCCCCGGTACTCGATGACGAACGGCAGCATGCGGCCCGCGTTCGCCTCGGAGCGCAGGTGGCGCACCATCTGCCGGTAGGTGGGGCGGTGGGTGACCGGGCCGCTGGGCGTGGGCGGCGGGATGGTCGCCTCCCAGGGGCGCAGCCAGTCGCGGTTGCGGCGGTTCACCTCGCGCCAGGCCTTCTGGTCACGCAGCTTTATCGGGCGGAGGACGATGTCGCCGTCCACCAGTTCCACCGGCCAGTACGGGGTGTTCAGCGCGCACCTCCGTCACCGGTGTCCGGGCGGGGGTGGTCCCCGCCGCGCAGCTGGTCCACGGCGTGCCTCAGCAGCGGCTCCAGGACGGCGAGGCCGTCCTTCACCCCGCCGCTGGAGCCGGGGAGGTTGACGATCAGCGTGCCGCCCGCGACTCCCGCGAGTCCCCGGGAGAGGGCGGCGGTGGGCACCTTGTCCCGGCCGTACGCGCGGATGGCCTCCGCGATGCCGGGGATCTCGCGGTCGATCACCCGGCGGGTGGCCTCGGGGGTGCGGTCGGTGGGCGAGACGCCGGTGCCGCCGGTGGTGACGACGACGTCGTATCCGGCGTCGACGGCCGCGCGCAGGGCGGCCTCCACGGGGTCGCCGTCGGGGACCACCCGCGGGCCGTCGACGGCGAAGCCGAACCGCTCCAGGCCCGCGGCGGTCAAGGGACCGCCCGTGTCCGCGTAGACGCCGGCGGCGGCCCGGTTGGACGCCGTGACCACCAGAGCCCGGTACGGGGCCGCGGCGGCCGTCATGACCGGCTCCAGTCGCCCGACCTGCCGCCCGTCTTCTCCTCCACCCGCACGTCCGTGATGACCGCCTCCTTGTCGACCGCCTTGACCATGTCGATCACGGTGAGCGCGGCCACGGACACCGCGGTGAGGGCCTCCATCTCGACGCCCGTGCGGTCCGTCGTCCGCACGGTCGCCGCGATCTCCACGGCGTCGTCCGCGACCGACAGGTCCAGTTTCACACCGGAGAGCGCCAGGGGGTGACACAGCGGGATCAGGTCGGGGGTGCGTTTGGCGCCCATGATGCCCGCGATGCGCGCGGTGGCGAGCGCGTCGCCCTTGGGCACGCCCTCGCCGCGCAGCAGCTCGACCACGCGGGGCGCGACGAGCACGCGGCCGGTGGCCCGCGCGGTGCGCGCGGTGACGTCCTTGCCGGACACGTCGACCATGCGGGCGGCGCCCGCCTCGTCGATGTGGGTCAGACGGGACTGGTCGTCGAAGGTGCCGGGGGTGTCCCCCCGGGAAGGCACGGTCATGATCGTGTGGCGCTCCCGGTCGTGGCCCGTCGGGGTGCGGGGCACGGGCCTGCTGTGCGCGACACGGTACCGCCAACCGGCCGTGCTCAGCCGAGCAGGACCGCTTCGACCTCGGTGCCCGGCGCCACGTCCTCGACGTCCTCGGGGACCACGATGAGCGCGTTCGCCCGCGCGAGGGCGGCGACCAGGTGCGAGCCGGCCCCGCCGACGGGCGTGACCGTGCCGTCGGCGTACCGGCCGCGCAGGAACTGGCGGCGGCCCTTCGGCGAGGTCAGCGCCTTCTCGGCGGTCAGCTCGGCGCGGACCCGCGGCCGGTGGACGTCCTCGAGGCCCATCAGGGTGCGGATGGCGGGGCGGACGAACAGCTCGAAGGAGACGTAGGCGGAGACCGGGTTGCCGGGCAGGGCGAGCAGCGGGGTGTGGTCGGGGCCGATGGAGCCGAAGCCCTGGGGTTTGCCCGGCTGCATGGCGAGGCGGCGGAACTCCACGCCACTGCCGGGCTCGTCCTCGTCACCCGCGTGCGAGAGCGCCTCCTTGACGACGTCGTACGCCCCGACGCTGACGCCGCCGGAGGTGACCATGAGGTCGGCGCGGACGAGCTGGTCCTCGATGGTGTCGCGGAGGGTCTCGGCGTCGTCGGCGACGGCGCCCACGCGGTAGGCGATGGCGCCGGCGTCCCGGGCGGCGGCGGTCAGGGCGAAGCTGTTGGAGTCGTAGATCCGGCCGGGGCGCAGTTCCTCGTCGGGCTGGACGAGTTCGCTGCCGGTGGAGAGGACCACCACGCGCGGGCGGGGGCGCACCCGGACCGTGCCGCGGCCGACGGCGGCGAGCAGGGAGATCTGCGGCGGGCCGAGGACGGTGCCGGCCTCCAGGACGCGGTCGCCGGCCCGGACGTCGCCGCCCTGGGCGCGGACGTGCGCGCGGGCGGGCGCGGGGCGGTGCACGCCGACCTGTCCGGTGGCGCCGTCGGGGGCGAGGCCGCGGGCGCGCATCCCGGCGGCGGGGCCCTGTCCGAGTCCGCCGTCGGTCCACTCGACGGGGACGACGGTCTCGGCGCCGGGCGGCAGCGGGGCGCCGGTCATGATGCGGGCGGCCTGACCGGGGCCGACGTGGACGGGATCGGCCGCGCCGGCCGCGACGTCGCCGACGACCTCCAGGGACGCCGGGTACCGCTCGCTCGCGCCCGCGACGTCGGCGACCCGCACCGCGTAGCCGTCCATCGAACTGTTGTCGAAGGGGGGCAGGGAGACCGGGGCCGTGATGTCATCGACGAGGACGCAGCCCTGTGCGTCGAGGAGGTTCAGCTCGATGGGTTCGAGCGGGCGGACGGTCGCGAGGATGTCGTCCAGGTGCTCGTCCACCGACCAGAGGCGGTCCGGTTCTGCGGTGCGGGGCGCGGCGCTGCTCAACGTTGCTGCATCTCCTCGGTGACGAATCGGTGGAGCCAGGTCCGGAAGTCCGTTCCCAGGTCCTCACGTTCGCACGCGAGCCGGACAATGGCACGCAGGTAGTCGCCGCGGTCGCCGGTGTCATAGCGGCGGCCCTTGAAGACGACGCCGTGCACCGGGCCGCCGAGGGTGGCGTCCGCGGCGAGCTGCTGGAGGGCGTCGGTCAGCTGGATCTCGCCGCCGCGGCCGGGCTCGGTCTTGCTCAGCACGTCGAAGACGGCCGGGTCGAGGACGTAGCGGCCGATGATGGCGTAGTGGGAGGGCGCCTCCTCGCGGGAGGGCTTCTCGACCAGGCCGCTGAGCCGGACGACGTCGTCGTCCGCGGTGGCCTCGACGGCGGCGGAGCCGTAGAGGTGGATCTGTTCGGGGGCCACCTGCATCAGCGCGACGACGCTGCCGCCGTGCTGCTGCTGGACCTCGATCATGCGCTGGAGGAGCGGGTCGCGCGGGTCGATGAGGTCGTCGCCGAGGAGGACGGCGAAGGGCTCGTCGCCGACGTGCGGGGCGGCGCACAGCACGGCGTGGCCGAGGCCCTTGGGGTCGCCCTGGCGGACGTAGTGCATGGTGGCGAGGTCGCTGGACTCCTGGACCTTGGCGAGGCGCTCGCCGTCGCCCTTCTTCTCGAGCGCGGACTCGAGTTCGTAGTTGCGGTCGAAGTGGTCCTCGAGGGGGCGCTTGTTGCGGCCCGTCACCATGAGGACGTCGTCCAGGCCGGCGGCGACGGCCTCTTCGACCACATACTGGATCGCCGGCTTGTCGACCACCGGCAGCATCTCCTTGGGCGTGGCCTTCGTGGCCGGCAGGAACCGGGTGCCGAGGCCGGCGGCGGGGATGACAGCCTTGCTGATCCGCGGGTGTGACTGAGACATGGCCGACACCCTAGCCGGTGTCTTTGCCCTGAATCTGTCACTCCGCTCAAGGATTGCCCATATGAGCATATGAAGACATTACGGGAATCGTCTTGAGACAGAACCAGGGTCAGCCCGAACCTGACAAGCGCACACGACGGCGTCATGTCCTCCAGGTGAGATACGGGTTGACGGCCGATGACGTTCACGGACACGCCGACGCCCTGGCCCGCCGGGCGCTCGCGCTGCCCGAGCTGGCCGAGGCGCGCACGGTGGCCGCGTACGTCTCCGTGGGAAGCGAACCGGGCACCCTCGCCCTGCTGGACGCGCTGCGCGCGCGGGGCGTGCGCGTCCTGCTGCCCGCCTTGCTGCCGGACAACGACCTGGCGTGGGGCGTGTACCGGGGGCCGGGCTCCCTGAGGCCGGCGCGTCACGGCGGCGGGCGGATGACCCTGCTGGAGCCGGCCGGGGAGCGCCTGGGGCCCGACGCCGTGACGGAGGCGGACGCCGTGCTGCTGCCGGGTCTGTCGGTGGACGCCCGCGGCATGCGGCTGGGCCGCGGCGGCGGCTCCTACGACCGTGTCCTCGCCCGCCTCGACCGCGCCGGCGCCCGTCCGGCGCTGGTGGTGCTGCTGTACGACTGGGAGGTCGTCGAGCGGGTTCCCGAGGAGCCGCACGACCGGCCGGTGCACGCGGTGGTGACACCGTCCGGGGTGCGGCGGTTCGGCCGTCCCGCGCCGCACCCGCCGGAAAGCTCCTGAAGACGCGGACCGGCCCCCACGCGCGCGTGGGGGCCGGTCGTCACGTCCGCGGTGCGCGGCGGCGGGTCAGGGCTCGAGCACCAGGGTGTCGGTGGTGGAGTCCTCGACCGCCTTCTCCGAGTAGGCCCACTCCAGCAGTTCGCCCGCGGCCCACTTGTCCGTCTGGTCGATGTAGTGGGCGTTGTAGGCGTGGCCGGAGGCGCCGGTGAGGTTGATCCAGCGGGACTTGTCGAGGTCGTCGAGGTTGACCACCATCCGCATGGACGGCACCCACACCACGCCGTAGCCGCCGGCGGCGTTCCAGCCGGTGGCGTTGACGGTGGCCTCGCCGCCGCCGAGCTTCCACGGGCCGCGGTTGAGCACGTACTTCACGAAGCCGGGGCCCTCGGTGCCGAGCGTCTGGTTGTCCAGGAACAGGCGGTGCAGCCGGCCCCAGCTCCAGGTGTCGATGTCCTTGCCGAGCTTGGCGGTCAGCTCCCACCGGGCGTCGATCATGGCCCGCTCGAACAGCTGGTCGCGGTTCTCCGCGGCGGGCCGGGTGCCGCGCTTCGGCGTGGTCCACCACTCGCTGTCCTCGTCGGCCATCAGCCGGCGGACCACCTCGAACCAGCGGTCGCCGCCGTCCGGCTGCGCCTGGTCCGCGGCACGCTGGCCGCATTCGCGGACCTTGCGCGCCTCGTCGGCCGGGCCGGTGGTGTCGACCGGGTCGACCCACAGGCACTGGCCCTTCACCCGCAGCTCCTTGGGCAGCTTGTGGCCGAAGGAGAGCTTGAGGATGTTGCGCCAGACGGAGTTGAAGTACGCGGCGGCGGCCGAGTCGGCGTCCTGGGTGTAGTCCCAGCCCTCCAGCAGCTTCTGCGCCTCGCGCACGTGCTCGTCGTCGATGTCGATCTTGAGCAGTTCGGGGACCAGCAGCTTGGCGATGGCGCTGGAGTTGTCCAGCTGCATCTGCCGCATGTCGTCGGTGGAGATTTTCCCGCCGTCCTTGATCTTCGACTGGATCAGGTCGTCGATCCGCTGGCTGCGGGCGCCGTACCCCCAGTCCGTGGTCAGCGTGTACGGGTAGTCCTCACCGACGACGGCCTGGTTGGCGGTGACGATGTAGCCGCGCTCCGGGTCGTACTCGTAGGGCAGTTCGTCCTGCTCGATCCAGCCGGTCCACTCGTAGTCGGGGTCCCAGCCGGGGGCGGGCACCGAACCGTCGTGGTCCTCCGCCCGGACCGGGATCCTCCCGGGCAGGGTGTAGCCGATGTGGCCCTCGGTGTCCGCGTAGACGAGGTTCTGCGAGGGCACCTCGAACAGCTCGGCGGCCTCGCGGAAGTCGTCCCAGTCCTTGGCGCGGTTGATCGCGAAGACGGCGTCCATCGTGCGGCCGGGGTCCAGGGCGGTCCAGCGCAGCGACACGGCGTAGCCGTCGCCCCGGTCGGGGGCCGCGCGGTCGACGGTGGCCTTCTTGCCGGTCTTCACCAGCTCGTCGGAACGGTCCGACAGCAGCGGGCCGTTCCCGGTCTCACGGACGACGATCTTCCGCGAGGCGCCGCCGGCGACCTTGATGGTCTCCTCGCGCGTCTCGAACGGCACCACCTTGTCGCCGTACTGGTAGCCGTCGCCGGTGATCTTCTCCAGGTACAGGTCGGTGACGTCGACGCCGGAGTTGGTCAGGCCCCAGGCGATGTCCTGGTTGTGGCCGATTATCACGCCGGGCATGCCCGCGAAGGTGTAACCGGTGACGTCGTAGCGGCACTTGTCGGAGACGCTGCGGCAGTGCAGGCCCATCTGGTACCAGACGGACGGCAGCGAGGCCGACAGGTGCGGGTCGTTGGCGAGCAGCGGCTTGCCGGAGACGGTGTGCTCGCCGGAGACGACCCAGGAGTTGGAGCCGATGCCGTCGCCGTTGACGCCGACGGCGACGGGCAGGTCCTCCAGCACCCGCTGCAGTCCGGTGAGCTGGCTCTCGAAGCCCGGACCGCCGGTCTCCGCGCCGTTGCCGATCTCCGCGCCGGTGCCGTCGCCCGTACCCGCGCCGTCCCCGGCACCGAACCCGCCGCCCGTACCCGTGCCGTCCCCGGCACCGAACCCGTCGCCCGTACCCGTGCCGTCCCCGGCACCGAACCCGTCGCCCGTACCCGTGCCGTCCCCGGCACCGTCGCCCGAGCCGCCCTCGGCCTCGAAGGTGCCGCTGTTCTCGTCGTAGCCGCCCTCCTGGATGACCGGCTTGTTCCGGCTGTAGGGGTACGACGGGTACAGGTCGGCGATCTGCTTCGGGCCGAGACGGCTGGTCAGCAGCGCCCGGTCGATCTCGTCCTGCATGTTGCCGCGCAGGTCCCAGGCCATCGCCTTCAGCCAGGCCACGGAGTCGACCGGCGTCCACTCGCCCGGGGCGTAGCCGTTCTCGAAGTCCAGCGCCGCGTACTCCAGGGAGATCTCCTTGGCCTCCTTGCCCTCCAGGTAGGCGTTGACGCCCTTGGCGTACGCCTGGAGGTACTTCTTGGTGGCGGGGGCGAGCTCCTCCTCGTACTCCTGCTTCGCGATCCGGTCCCAGCCGAGGGTGCGCAGGAACGCGTCGTTGTCGACCTGGCCCGCGCCGAACATCTCCGACAGCCGGCCCGACGTCATGTGCCGGCGCACGTCCATCTCGTAGAACCGGTCCTGCGCCTGGACGTAGCCCTGCGCCATGAACAGGTCCTCGTCGGAGGAGGCGTAGATCTGCGGGATGCCGTTGCCGTCGCGTTTGACGTCGACGGGACCGGACAGTCCCTTGAGGGTGAGGGTCCCCGTGGTCTGCGGGAAGGAGGCGCGCACGGTGCTGACGGACCAGTACGCCCCGTAGGCGACGCCTCCGATGAGGGCCAGCACCAGGACGAGCACGACCAGACGGGCTTTACGCCCCTTCTTCCTGCCGGACGTGCCGGCCTGCTGACCCGTGGAGGCGGTGGTGTCGGTGGGCATCGCTGTCCTTGCTGTCCTAACGCGAGCGGCAGGTCGAGGCTGTGCTTTTAACTGAGCGCTGGAGCAACGATAGGCGCAGGGCCCCGCGCCCCTTGACGCGGAGTGGGGAACCAGCCCGGACGGGCGTTCGATCTTGCCGTTCTCCGCGTCAAGAACGCGTCAAGAGTTAGGTAAGGTAACGAAGTAGTTCGCCGTGACATCGATGCGCCGTGGCACCGAAGCGGTCCGCCCGGAAGCGGGCGCGTCGCCCGCGACGGACACGCGCTCCCTCACGGGTGCGTCCGGACCGGGAAGGAACGCCGCTGACTGTCCACCACCTCAACCAGCTCCTGCTCGTCTGTTCGCTCGTCCTGCTCGTCGCGGTCGCGGCGGTCCGGATCTCCTCGCGCAGCGGACTGCCCAGCCTGCTCGTGTACCTGGGCATCGGCATCGCCATCGGCCAGGACGGCATCGGCGACATCCAGTTCGACAACGCCGAGCTGACCCAGGTCATCGGCTACGCGGCCCTGGTCGTGATCCTCGCCGAGGGCGGACTGGGCACGAAGTGGACCGAGATCAGGCCCGTCCTGCCCGCCGCGTCCGCGCTGGCGCTGGCCGGCGTCGCGGTGAGCGTCGGCGTGACGGCCACGGCGGCGCACCTGCTGACCGGGCTGGACTGGCGGCAGTCGCTGATCATCGGCGCGGTGGTGTCCTCGACGGACGCGGCGGCCGTCTTCTCGGTGCTGCGGAAGGTGCCGCTGCCCGCGCGGGTGCGGGGCACCCTGGAGGCCGAGTCCGGCTTCAACGACGCCCCCGTCGTCATCCTGGTGGTGGCCTTCTCCACGGCCGGCCCGGTCGAGCACTGGTACGTGCTGGTCGGCGAGATCCTCCTGGAGCTGGCCATCGGCGCCGCCATCGGCCTCGCGGCCGGCTGGCTCGGCGCCTGGAGCCTGCGGCGCGTCGCGCTGCCCGCCTCCGGCCTCTACCCGATCGCCGTCATGGCCATCGCGGTCACCGCCTACGCGGCCGGCGCCCTCGCCCACGGCAGCGGGTTCCTCGCCGTCTACCTCGCCTCGATGCTGCTCGGCAACGCCAAGCTGCCGCACTGGCCCGCCACCCGCGGCTTCGCCGAAGGGCTCGGCTGGCTCGCCCAGATCGGCATGTTCGTGCTGCTCGGCCTGCTGGTCACCCCGCACGAACTCACCGACGACATCGTGCCCGCGCTGGTCGTCGGGCTGGTGCTGACCATGGTGGCCCGCCCGCTCGGCGTCGTCGTGTGCCTGACGCCGTTCCGGGTGCCGTGGCAGGAGCAGACCCTGATGTCCTGGGCAGGGCTGCGCGGCGCCGTGCCCATCATCCTGGCGACCATCCCGATGGTGCAGGGCGTCCAGGGCAGCGAGCGGATCTTCAACATCGTCTTCCTGCTGGTCGTCGTCTACACCCTCGTGCAGGGCCCGACCCTGCCCGGTCTCGCCCGGCTGCTGCGGCTCGGCGACTCCGGCGCGGCCGACCTGGGCGTCGAGTCGGCGCCCCTGGAGCGGCTGCGCGGCCACCTGCTGTCGGTCACCGTCCCGGCGGGGTCGCGCATGCACGGCGTCGAGGTCGGCGAACTGCGGCTGCCCACCGGGTCCGCCGTCACCCTCGTCGTGCGGGACGGGACGTCCTTCGTGCCGTCGCCGGAGACGATGCTGCGGCGCGGCGACGAACTCCTCGTCGTCGCCACCGATCCCGTGCGGGACGCGGCGGAGCGCAGGCTGCGCGCGGTCGCCCGGGGCGGCAAGCTCGCCGGCTGGCTGGGTACCGGCCGCAGCACCGAGGGATCGCAGGCCGGACGCTGAGAGAGTGCTCACTTCCGCAGGCGTACGCGCTTCCGCCCCTGTATCATGCAAACGACCCCAGATCGAACCAACTCTGCCTGACGCAGAGCTGGCGCGACCGTATGGCGGCCGGGCGCCCTGAGCTGTGGCGCCGGTATCTACCGCAGTCAGCGCAAGAGGACAGCTCTCGGCGTGCCGCGCGGCCTCGCGCGGGGCGCTACCAGGTGGCGGAAAGGCACGGGCCGTGGCATCCACGGTCACCACGTCGAAGGACTCGGCGGCCACCTCCCGACCGGGATACGGCCGCCTGCTGCGCACCCGCGGCGCGTGGACGTTCCTGCTCCCCGGCTTCGCGGCGCGTCAGCCGTTCGCGATGCTCACCCTCTCCATCGTGCTGCTCGTCCAGCACACCACCGGCTCGTACGGCGCGGCCGGCGCCGTCGCGGCCGTCACCGGCGTCTCCATGGCGCTGTTCGCCCCCTGCACGGGACGGCTCGCCGACCGCCACGGCCAGCGCGCCGTGCTGGTGCCCGGCGTGCTGGTGCACGCGGCGGCCGGACTCGCCCTCACCGCGCTCGCGCTGAACGGCGCACCCCTGTGGGCGCTGTTCGCCGCCGCCGTCCCCACCGGCGCCTCGGTGCCGCAGGTCGGGCCGATGGTGCGCGCCCGCTGGGGCGTCCGCCTCAAGGACTCCCCGCTGATGGCGACCGCCACGGCCTTCGAGTCCGTCACGGACGAGTTCACCTTCGTCGTCGGCCCGCTGCTCGCCACCGCCCTGTGCACGACGGTCGACCCGTCCGCCGGCCTGATCGCCGAGGCCGCGCTCACCCTGGTCGGCGGTCTGCTGTTCGCCGCGCAGAAGGGCACCCAGCCGCCGGTCGCCGCGACCGGCGACGGCCACGCGCGCGTACGGAACGCCTCCGCGCTGCGCGTGCCCGGCGTGCGGGTGCTGATCGTGACCTTCCTCGGCATCGGCTCCGTCTTCGGCGGCATGCAGGTCTCCCTGGCCGCGTTCACCGAGTCCATCGGCGAACCCGGCCTCAACGGCGTCCTCTACGGCGTCTTCGCCGCCGGCAACATGCTCGCGGGCCTCGCCTGCGGCGCGATCGCCTGGAAGGCCGCCCCGCAGCGCCGCCTGATCGTCGCCTACGCCGCCCTCGCGCTCGCCGCGTCCGCCCTGTGGACGGCGGATTCGGCGCTGCTGCTGGGCGCGCTCGGCCTGCTGGTCGGCATGTGCATCGCGCCGGCGCTGATCACCGGCTACACGCTCGTCGAGAGCCTGGTCCCGGCCGGCGCCCGCACCGAGGCGTTCACCTGGCTGACCGGCGCCGTCGCGCTCGGCCAGGCCACCGCCGTCACCGTCGCCGGACAGTTCGAGGACCGGCTGTGGGACGGCGCCGGATTCCTGGTGCCGATGGGCGGCACGCTGCTGGCCCTGGCGACCCTGCTGGCCCTGCGCTCGCGGCTCGCGGGTGCTCCGCGCGGGCGTACCGTCGCACGTGGCATGGATCACCGCGAGTCCGTCGCGGTGGACTAGGCCCTCGGAATGCGTCAGTATGGACCGTCGTTAGCACTCATTGAGTGAGAGTGCCAGGAGGAAGACAGTGCCGACCTACCAGTACCAGTGCACCGAGTGCGGCGAGGGCCTCGAGGCGGTGCAGAAGTTCACCGACGACGCCCTGACCGAGTGCCCCGACTGCCAGGGCCGCCTGAAGAAGGTCTTCTCCGCGGTCGGCATCGTCTTCAAGGGTTCCGGTTTCTACCGCAACGACAGCCGCGGCTCCTCGTCGAGCTCCTCCCCGGCGTCGTCGAAGTCCTCCGGATCCTCGTCGTCGGGCTCCTCGTCGTCGGACTCCGGTTCCGGCTCGTCCTCGTCCGGATCCTCCGGCAGCTCGGCGAGCACCACGGCGGCGTAACCGCCTCCCGCACACCGCGCAGGACCCTGTCGTCGCACGACGCCGGGGTCCTCGGCGTTTCCGGGAGCCGACGACAGGGCTCGCGGCGTTTCCGGGGCGGATGACAGGGCTCGCGGCATTTCCGGGAGCCGACGGCAGGGCTCGCGGCGTCCAGGGAGGCGGCCGACCGGGCCCTGGGCGTTTCCGGTGCCGCTAGGGTCGGGCCATGGCGAACATGGCGAACGCCGACATCGGCGTGATCGGCGGATCCGGCTTCTACTCCTTCCTCGACGACGTGACCGAGGTCCAGGTCGACACCCCCTACGGGGCGCCCAGCGACTCCCTCTTCCTCGGCGAGGTGGCCGGCCGGCGGGTCGCCTTCCTCCCCCGGCACGGACGCGGCCACCACCTGCCCCCGCACCGCATCAACTACCGCGCCAACCTGTGGGCGCTGCGGTCGGCCGGCGTGCGCCAGGTCCTCGGTCCGTGCGCGGTGGGCGGCCTGCGCCCCGAGTACGGCCCGGGCACGCTCCTGGTGCCGGACCAGCTCGTGGACCGCACCAAGTCCCGCGCCACCACCTACTTCGACGGGCTGCCGCTGCCCGACGGCAGCGTGCCGAACGTCGTCCACGTGTCCCTGGCCGACCCCTACTGCCCCACCGGACGGGCGTCCGCGCTGAAGGCGGCCCGCGGCCGGGACTGGGAGGCGGTCGACGGCGGCACCCTGGTCGTCGTCGAGGGCCCCCGCTTCTCCACCCGCGCCGAGTCGCTGTGGCACCAGGCGCAGGGCTGGTCGGTGGTGGGGATGACCGGACACCCCGAGGCGGCGCTCGCCCGTGAGCTGGAGCTCTGCTACACCTCGCTGACCCTGGTCACCGACCTCGACGCCGGCGCCGAGACGGGCGAGGGCGTCTCCCACGACGAGGTGCTGCGGGTGTTCGCGGCCAACGTGGACCGGCTGCGGGGGGTGCTGTTCGACACGGTGGCGGCACTGCCGGCGACGGAGGAACGGGACTGCCTGTGCGCGTCGGCGCTGGGTGGGATGGATCCGGGGGTCGAGCTGCCGTAGGGGGTGGCCGCCGTTTTGGCGGGGTGGGCCGCCGTTTTGGCGGGGTGGGGCACCGTTTTGGCGGGGTGGGGCACCGTCGCGGTGTGGACGGGCGGGCGCAGGACGCCGGTGGGCGGAGGTACCCGTTCGGGTGGCGGGGTTTTCCACAGGCGGGGACGCGTCCACAGCCCCCGGCGGGGTTCCGCCGGGGGCTTCACCGTGGGGTGCGCAAGCCGGTTCGGTCCCTCGTCCCAGGTGGTGGTCCTGTGTCGCTGTCGTCCGCGTCGTCGGTGTCGCCCGCGTCGTCACTGTCGTCCACGTCGTCCATGTCGTCGACTTCGTCCGCGTCCCGTCGTTCTCCGTTCCCCTTCTCCTCCCCCGCCGTTCCGCGTCCGCACGGTGCCGATGTGCCGTCGCCGTGCGAGGTGCCGCACTTCGCCCCGGTGCGGGTGCGCGGTGCACTGCCGCTCGCGGGCCGGCTGGCGCGGCACCGCAGACGTGCCGTGGCGGTCGGGCTCGCGGTGACCGCGGCGGCGCTCGTGGCGGCGGGCCCGAGGGACACCGACCGGTCGCGCGGGCACCCCGAGCCGGCCAGGGCCACGGGGACACCGGTGCCGTCCGGCGGCGACGACCGTCCCGTACGGCAGCGGCGCGCGGGTGCGACGGTCACCGCGCCGGTGCGGATCGCCGACGCGGCCACCGTCCGGCTGCTGCGGCCCGGCGACCGGGTGGACGTGATCGCCGCCGAGGAGACGGCGTCGGGCGGTGAGGCGCGGGTGGTCGCGCGCGGGGCGCGAGTCACGGAGGTGCCGGAGCCGTCGGACGGCGACGGGGGCGCGCTGGTCGTCCTGTCGGTGCCGCGCGGCACGGCGGCCGAGCTGGCCGGCGCGAGCGCCACGGCACGGCTGGCGGTGACGCTGTGGTGACGCGCGCGGCGACGGACGCCGTCCCCGGCCGGCGGTACCGTCCCGCCCTTCGGCACGATTGGACAACTCGCCTCGGTCGTGACGTAAGTTGCGGAGCGCTTTCCTCCGCACCCTGCGCGCAAGAAAAGAGGCCCCGTTGTGAGCGACCAGGAGAAGACCAGCCTCTGGCAGGGCTTCAAGGCCTTCCTGATGCGCGGGAACGTGGTCGATCTGGCGGTGGCGGTCGTCATCGGTGCGGCCTTCACCAACATCGTCAACTCGGTCGTGGAAGGGATCATCAACCCGCTGGTGGGTGCGTTCGGCACCCAGAACCTCGACAGCTACGCGTCCTGTCTGAAGGGCCCCTGCGAGGGCACCGGGGACGCGGCGACCGGGGTGCGGATCCTGTGGGGCTCGGTCCTCGGCGCGACGCTGCAGTTCCTGATCACCGCGGCCGTCGTCTACTTCCTGATGGTGCTGCCCATGGCGAAGTACCTGGCCCGTGTGGAGGCCCGCCGGAAGGCGAAGGAAGGCGCCCGCGAGGTCGTCGAGGTCACCGAGCTGGAGGTCCTCAAGGAGATCCGCGACGCCCTGGTGGCCCAGCGTGCGCAGGGCGAGGGCAAGAGCCTGCGGGCCGACGGCGGGGGCGAGCGGACCGGCGACGGCCGGTAGGACGCCCCGGGGGCGCACGGTCCGGCTTCGCCGTGCCCCGCAGGGCGATCCCGGCCGGGCGGGACCGCTGCCCGGTCAGATGTGGTGGGGCGGCTTCTCGTCGAGGAAGCGCTTCAGATCGCCGGCGCTGTCGCCGGACGGACGCTCGCCCCATCCGCGGTCCGTGTCGTCGGAGGACTGCTGGTCCAGCGGGTCGTCGAAGACCAGCGCGGGCTTCGGCTCGCGCGGCCGGGGCTCGGGGGCGGTACTCATGCCTCCAGGGTACGGCCGGGGCCACGGGGGCATGACTGCCTCATGAAGGCTGACGCTCTGACGGATGTGCCCGGCGTGCGCGTGGGGCACGCGACGCGGACCGGCGACGGATGGCTCACCGGCGCCACTGTGGTGCTCGCCCCGGAGGGCGGTGCGGTCGCCGCGGTGGACGTGCGCGGCGGTGGTCCCGGCACGAAGGAGACGGACGCGCTCGACCCGCGCAACCTGGTGCAGCGGGTGGAGGCGGTCGCGCTGACCGGCGGCAGCGCCTACGGCCTGGACGCGGCGTCCGGGGTGATGGCCTGGCTGGAGGAGCGGGGGCGCGGGGTGCGGGTCGGTCCGGAGCCCACGCACGTGGTGCCGGTGGTGCCGGCCGCCTGCGTCTTCGACCTGGGCCGCGGCGGGGATTTCCGGGCGCGGCCGGACGCCGCCCTGGGCCGCGAGGCGGTCGAGGCCGCAGCGGCCGGCGATGTCGGGGCGCCGGCGCCGCAGGGCTGTGTGGGCGCCGGGACGGGCGCCGTGGTGGGTCAGCTCAAGGGCGGGGTCGGCACGGCGAGCACGGTTCTGTCGTCGGGGGCGACGGTGGCCGCGCTGGTGGTGGCCAACGCGGTGGGGTCGGCGGTGGACTTGGAGACGGGGGTGCTGTACGGGGAGTACTTCGGAGGGCGGCCGCGTCTGCCGGACCCGGAGGTGCACCGGGCCGCGCGGCGACGGCTGGCGGAGGCGGCCGAGCGCAACGCCCCGCCGCCGATGAACACGACGCTGGCGGTGGTCGCCACCGACGCCGAGCTGACCCGCGCGCAGGCGCAGAAGGTGGCCGGCACCGCGCACGACGGCATCGCGCGCGCCGTCCGCCCGGTGCATCTGCTGAACGACGGCGACACCGTCTTCGCCCTGGCCACCGGCACGCACCCGCTGGACGTGAAGGATCCGCTCGCGCTGAACGAGGTTCTCGCGGCGGGTGCGGACCTGGTGACCCGGGCGATCGTCCGCGCGGTACGCGCCGCCGGCCCGGTGGACGGTCCGGGCGGGGCGTGGCCGTCGTACGGGGAGTTGTACGGCGGGGGATGAGGGGGAGGCGGGGAGGGAGGGAGGGAGGGGGCGGGCCCCCCGGCGCGCGCGGACCGGCGCACAACGGGTCGCGCGCCCTCTCCCACGCACCCCAGAAGTACCGTTTGACCAGGAACAATTCACGCCAGGGCAGGCTTCTTCGGGAACTTCTCGCGCGTTTCGCTCGTCGTTCGGGCAGACGTTTTCTCGGTTCCCTGACACGACGTCCGACCGAGGGGCTACGGTATGCACCCACAAGGTGACATGCAGCAACGCCGGGAGAAACCTTGAGCGTTCCGTACGAGACGGCAGCGTGCGAACCACCTGACTCGTCCGACTCACCGGAGGAGCATCTCGCGCGCCTCCTGGGCCGCACCCTGAACTCCTTCGAGCTGCCGGACGAGACGATCCGCCGGCTGGACCGCGCGCTGGCGCACGACAGTTCCCTGCATTCGGCGCACCACAGCGCGGGTCTGCACCGGGAGACGTACCGGCACACCTGGCTGCTGGCGGACGGTTCGGCGCTGACGCTGTGGGAGCTGGTGCACGACACCGCTCCGGGCAGCGAGCCGCAGCACGAGGTGTACGTGGACGAGGAGGAGCTGCGCACGGCGACGGCGCGGCTGCCGTTGCCGCCGGAGACCCCGGACTTCGAACTGCCGGTGACGACGCCCTCGTTCCCGCTGCCCGCGGTGCGGCACGCGTACGTCCCGGACGACTCCCCGGACCACGCCCGCCGCTTACTGCGCCGGGCGGAGAACGCGGACCGTCCGGACGCCGACATGGCGGCGCTGCTGGCGACGGCGTGCGCGCACCGCATCACCCAGGCGTTCGGCCGCCCGCCCCGGGCGGGCCGTGCAGCGCTGTGTTTCTCGCTCTACGAGCACGCGTTCCTGCTGGGTGACGGTGAGGAGGTGTCCTTGTGGGAGGTCGAGCACACGGTGACGCCGGACGGGCGGCACATGTGCGAGGTGTACGCCAGTGAGGACGCCGCGCGGCGGGCGATGGAGCGCCGGGCCGCGCAGGGCCGCTGACGCGGGGGGCGGGGTGCGGGGACGGTCTAGTCGTATGAGGGCAGGACGTCGGTGACGCCGCTCCGAAGGCTCGCTGCGGGTGGCTGGCCGCCTGCAGCGCCGTGCAGCCGGTGGCAGTTGTCGTGGATGTTCCGGACTGCTGTCGCACTTGTCCGTGCGGCTTCGGACGTGAACTCGCGTGCGTGGAGGAGTTCCTCGGCCAGGATCCGTTGGCAGCGCTCCACTTTCCCGTTATGGCGTGGGGTGAACGGCTTGGCCTTCCGGTGCCTGCTCTCTTTGCCGACGATCCGCGCGAAATCGCCCGAGCGACAGCGGCGCCGTTGTCGGTCACAACTCGGTGGATGTGGTTGATTCCATGGGCGGTGAACCAGACCTTTGCCCGAGCCGAGCCAGGTGTCGTGTGACGGTCCGCCGGCTGGTCGTGAACCCTGTCTCAGCGAGTTCGTGAGTGATCCGCTGCGCGGACCATTTCTCTCCGCTGCACCATGTCTCGATCTTGGTGATCGCCTCGGTCGGGGTCGCGTTCGGGCTGGTATGCGGGGCCGAGGGCCGGTCGTGTGGGCCAATGTCGCCGTAGCGGCGCCACCGGTTGACCCACTTGGATGCACACGCTCGTGAGATTCCCGTCTCGGCGGCGACATGGGCGATCGGGCGGCTCTCTGGCAGCGCTCCACCCATCGCCGTCGGCCTTCGGCCGGCCGACAGGGGTGCGTTGGCGTGAGCCATCAAGCCTTGCTCTCCACTCGGTCCGTCGTGGGCTCGCCGGGCACCGGCTTGGGGAGCCAGCGCAGGGCAACGGTCCCGAGTACGGCGTGCAACACGCCGGCCACCACGGCAGCGGCGTGCAGACCGGTGACGAAAGCCCCCTTCGCCTCCTGGACCGCTGCGGGCGCGAGATCGGGCAGCTGGAGGGTCTCGTCGAGGGTGGGGGCGAGATCTGGCCCCTGGAGCCGGAAGATCAGCACGGCGAGTGACCCGAGGATCGCGATACCGAGGGCATTGCCGATCTCGTTGCTGGTCTCGGCGATCGCGCCCGCCGATCCCGCTCGTTCCGTGGGAACTGCCCCGACCGCGGTGTCGGCGACGACGCTGAAGGAGATGCCGTAACCCACGCCGGCGATCGCCGTCGAAGCGATGTACCAACCGATCCCGCCTGTTGTCGTGGTGGGGAGCAACAGCACCAGACCGGCCGCGATGGAGAAGTGGCAGATGATGAGCGCGGCCCTCTTGCCGATGCGATCGACGACAGCCGGCGTGACGATGCAGGAGACCGTGAGGACGACCGCACCGGGGAGCGCCAGGAGTGCCGCGTGCAGGACGCTCAGGCTCAGGACGGACTGGAGGTAGACGCCTGCCAGGTACGCCGCCGCCGACCACGCTGCCAGCGGCAGCAGACCGGTGATGATCGCGATCGTGAAGACGCGGTCACGGAACAGGGAGAAGTCGATCAGCGGGTGCTCAAGGTGCCGCTGGCGGAGAGTGAACCGCGTCAGCAGCACGACGCCGAGGAGCGCCGTCACGGCTGACAGGACCGACACTCCGTCCGCGGCCATGTGCTTGAGACCGTAGATCGTGAGCAGGAGGCCTCCGGCGGAGGTCGCGACACTGAGCGAGTCGATGCGACCTGGCCGAGTCGCGCGGACCTCGCGGAGAAGGACAGGCGCGAACAGCAGGAACACGACGATGACGGGGAGGTTGATGAGGAAGACCGAGCCCCACCAGAACCGCTCCAGGAGGGTGCCGCCGACGATCGGGCCGACGGCGAACCCGGCTGCGAACGCGGCGGCGAAGATGCCGATGGCCCGCGCCCGGCGCCGGGAGTCGGGGAACAGCTCGCTCAGCACGGCCAGGGCCGAGGGCAGGAGGGTCGCGCCGGCCACCCCCATGAGCGCTCGGAAGGCGACGAGAAGCTCCGGGCTCGGTGCGAACGCCGCCCCGGCGGACCCGGCTCCGAACACGGTCGCGCCGATCATCAGCAGCTTCAGCCGGCCGTAGCGGTCGCCGATGCTGCCGAAGGCGATCAGCAAGGAGCCGACGGCGAAGCCGTAGACGTCCAGGATCCACAACGCCTGGTCGGCGGTCGGTGAGAGGGCTTGGCTCATCCGCGGCATCGCCAGGAACAGGATCGATCCGTCCATGGAGACGAGGAGGACCGGTCCGAGGATCACCGCGAGCCCGAGCCACGCCCGCAGGCCAGGTGAGTTGTGCACACGCTGTTGAGTCATGCCGTCGACGGTCCGACGCAACGCGGTCGCCAGCCATCCCCGTGCCGTGGGTACACCCGACAGGTACACCCACCGGCCTGGCCGGCATCCTAGGCTCGGGCTCATGGAGAGCCTCGGAACGTTCCTGAAGAGCCGCCGTGACCGGGTCACTCCGGCTGAGATCGGCCTGCGCACCTACGGCACCTCTCGCCGAGTCCCCGGCCTGAGGCGTGAAGAGCTCGCTCAGCTCGCCGGAGTGAGTGTGGGGTACTACACGCGCTTGGAACAAGGCCAGGCCGAGACCGCTTCCGAGCAGGTTCTCGACGCGCTCGCTCGTGTGCTCCGGCTCGACCAGGTGGAGACCGTCCACCTGCACAATCTCGCTCGACAATCCGTGAAGCCCGGCCTGTGCGAACCGCCTCGCGAGGAGCCTCACCCGCGAGTCCTCACCCTCCTGGAATCACTCGGTGAGGCCACACCCGCGATTGTTCTCGGCAGGCGTGGAGACGTGCTCGCGTGGAACCGCACCGGACACGCACTCGTCGCCGAGCACATCTCCTACGAAGCGCCACAAGACCCGGCACAGCGTCCGTCGATCCCACGGATGTTCTTCCTCGATCCCCTCACCCGCGACATGTACCGCAACTGGCACGAGCTCGCCCGCATCCACGTCGCCTACCTGCGACTCACCGCGGGCCGGTACCCCACCGATGCCCGCCTGGCCGGGCTGATCGGTGAACTCACCATGCGCAGCGACGACTTCGCCACGATGTGGGCCACCGGTGACGTCTCCGATTGCACCGTCGGGGCCATGCACCTGCAGCACCCCACCGTCGGTGCCGTGAACGTGGACTACCAGGTGTGGCTCCAACCCGACAGCCCCGACCACCGAGTCGAGATCTACACCCCGAAGGACTCAGCCTCTTCGGACGCGTTGCGAGTCCTGACCCATCAAAGCGGCCGGGCCGGTGAGCCACGGCCGATCAGACAGCACTGAATCACTGACCTGATCAGACAGGCCCCAGGCGCAGCTCCGCCGTCAGCAACGTCGTTGCCCGCAACATCTAGTCCCCTTCGGAGAGGCGCCGTACGAGGACGGCGAACGCGTCGCGTTCGGCCTCGGTGAGGCGTACGGTCTCGGCGCTCGGGCCGGTGGCCCGCTGGCGGGGGATGACGGGGACGCCGTGGTGGGTGTGCATCGCGGTGGGCTCCGCCCCGGGGTGGTCGCGTGCGCGCCTGCGGACGCGGACGCGGCGCCGCAGGGCGTCGGCCAGACCTGCCGCGCAGGCCACAACCACCAAGGTGAGGACGGTGGCACCCGTCGTCCGCGAGAGGGTCTCTTGCTCAGCCATGCGGCCCAGTACACACCACGGTCCGGGGCTTTGTACCCCGGACCGTGACGATCGTGATCTATATCGCACTAGGCATGAATGGCCCACACACCCCCAAACGGACGCATCGTCACAAGGTCTGCACGGCGACCGCTTCCCTGCTCCGGTCCGGTGCCGGGGCGGCGTCCGTGTCCGCCGCCGGGCCGGCCGGATCCGCCGTACGGCACAGGCCCTTGAGGACGACGATCACGAAGGCCGTGGGGTGCGCGGGCGGCCTCGCCAGGCCCGTTTCCCTGCACGGCTGCACGGCTGCACGGCTGCACGGCGGGAAACCGGAGGGGGCCCGTCAGGGCACCAGCTCCCGCTCCTTCTCCCCCGTCACGGGCGCCTCCTCGACGCCCCCGCCGCCCTCGACGTGCTGCGCCGGACGCTTCGGCAGGGCGAACATCAGCAGGTAGATCGCGCCGAGCACCGCCGCCACCCAGCCCAGTGCGTGGGTGAAGCCGTCGACGAAGGCCGGGCCCACCTCGGCGGGCGTGAGCCGTTCGTCGATCACGCCGAAGAACACCACGGACACCAGGCCGAGGCCGAGCGCGTGGCCCATCTGCTGCACGGTGTTGATGAGCCCCGACGCCGATCCGGCGTGCTCGCGCGGCACTTCGGACAGCACCGCGTCCGTCAGCGGGGCCACGATCAGGCCCATGCCGGCCCCCATGACGACCAGCGGGAGCACCATCTGCCAGGAGGTGATGCCGAGTCCGTAGCGTTCGGCCTCCGCCAGGTAGATCAGCACGCCGGCCGTCATCACCAGGGCGCCCGCCTGGAGCACCTTGCGTCCGAAGCGCGGGACCAGTCGCTGGACGGACACCGCGGCCGCCACCGACACCGCGACGGAGAACGGCACGCCGGTCAGTCCGGCGCGCAGCGCGCTCCAGCCCAGCCCGACCTGCATGTACAGCGTCCAGACCAGGAAGAACACGCCGAGGCCGACGCCGAACACCGTCTGCACGGCGATGCCCGCCGCGAAGCTCTTCACCCGGAACAGCGACAGTTCGATCAGCGGGGACCCGTCCCGGGCGCCCCTGGCCCGCTCGTACGCCACCAGGGCCGCGAACACCACGAGCGCGCCGGCCATCGACACGTACCCCCACACCGGCCAGCCCAGTTCGCGGCCGCGGGTGAGCGGGTAGAGCAGCATGAGCAGGGCGAGCGTGACGAGGGCGGCGCCGGGCAGGTCGAGGGTGCGGGCGCGCGGTGCCTTGGACTCGGTGATGAAGCGGCTGCCGAGGACGAGGGCGGCGATGCCGACGGGCAGGTTGATCAGGAAGATGGGCCGCCACTCCAGGCCGAACAGGTTCCACTGGGTCAGCAGCGCGCCGAGCAGCGGTCCGGACACGGCGCCCAGGCCGACGACGGCGCCGAACAGGCCGAACACCTTGCCGCGTTCGTGCGCCGGGAAGGTGGCGTGCACGATCGAGAGCACCTGCGGCACCATCAGCGCGGCCGTGGCGCCCTGGAGGATGCGGGAGGCGACCAGCATCTCGGGGTTGACGGCGAGGCCGCACAGGGCGGAGGCGGCGGTGAAGCCGCTGACGCCGACGAGGAAGATCCGCTTGCGGCCGTGGATGTCGCCGAGCCGTCCGCCGGTGATCAGCCCGGCGGCGAAGGCGAGCGCGTAGCCGGCGGTGATCCACTGGATCTGGCTGAAGGTGGCGCCCTCGTCGCGCTGGATCGACGGGACGGCGATGTTGACGATGGTGACGTCGACGAGGTCCATGAAGGCCGCGGTCATCACGATGGCCAGCGCGAACCAGCGCCGGCGGTCGTTCGTGGCGGGCTGCGGCGTCTGCGTGGGAGCAGGGTCGGTGGAATGCATGTCCGTGAAGTTAGGACCTCAGTAGGTCGGATCCGGTCCTAGTGGTGCGGCATGCTCGGTCCATGACGACGGACACCCCGGCCCGGCTGCTCCAGCTCCTCTCCCTCCTCCAGACGCCCCGCGAGTGGCCCGGCGGCGAGCTGGCCGACCGCCTCGGGGTCTCCCGGCGCACGGTCCGGCGGGACATCGAGCGGTTGCGGGACCTCGGTTATCCCGTGCGGGCGACGATGGGATCGGACGGCGGCTACCGACTGGTCGCCGGGAAGGCGATGCCGCCGCTGGTGCTGGACGACGAGGAGGCGGTGGCCATCGCGGTCGGCCTGCGGGCCGGCGCCGGGCACGCGCTGGAGGGCGTGGACGAGGCGTCGGTGCGGGCCCTGGCGAAGCTGGAGCAGGTGCTGCCCGGCAGGCTGCGCCACCGTGTCAGCACGCTCCAGGCCGCGACGACGCCGCTGACCAGCGGGGACGGTGCGACCATCGCCCCGGGGACGCTGACCGTGATGGCGTCCACGGTGGCCGGGCACGAACGGCTGCGGTTCTCCTACCGGGCGGCCGACGGCACCGAGTCCCGGCGCCTGACGGAACCCCACCGGCTGGTGTCCACCGGCCGCCGCTGGTACCTCGTCGCCTATGACGTCGACCGCGCGGACTGGCGGACGTTCCGCGTCGACCGGATCAGCGACACCTTCGCCACCGGCGCCCGTTTCGCACCGCGCGAACCGCCGACGGGCAGCGCCGCGGAGTACCTGCGCCGGTCCATGAACCGCGCGCACGAGTCGTACGAGCTCGTCGTCACGTTCGCCGCGCCCGCCGCGACGGTCGCGGCCCGGCTCCCGCACTGGATGGGCGCGCCCGAGCCGCTGGACGACAGCCGCTGCCGGCTGCGGACGACGGTGAGCGAGCCCAAGGACTGGATGGCGGTACGCCTGGCCCTGCTGGGCCACGCCTTCACCGTCCAGGAGCCGCCGGAACTGGCCGAGGCGGCACGGGAGCTGGGCGCCCGGCTGACCGGGGCAGCGGGCGCCGCCGACTAGGACGGACGCCGGTTCCTGGAACCGTCCCGCGCCGGCATCACCGCGTCCCAGGGGAAGTCCCGCAGCGCCGCCAGGCTGGCCGCGGCCAGTGCGGCCGGGCTCTCCGGGCCCTCCGCCGGGCCGTCGCCCGCCGCCCAGCTCTCCATGGCCGTGCGGACGGCCGCGCACGCGACGGCCGCGGCGAAGCACAGGCGGGTGCGGGCGGCGACGTCGGCGTCCGGACGCGGAGGCCGGCCCTCGGTCAGCCGGTGGGCCAGCGCCTCCGCCAGGTCCCGTTCCGAGGTGCGGCAGGCATCCGCCCAGATCCTGCTCAGCGCGGGGTTGTCCGCCGCGAGCCGGATGAGGGCGCGCACCCAGTTCCAGGACTCCTCGGTGACCCCGAGGCCGGGTGTGAGGGTGTGGCGCGCGGCCTCCTCGAGCACGCGCGGCAGCGGTGTCCCGGCGGGGGCGGTGCGGACCGCGTCCACCCAGCGCCGGGCGCCGATCGCGTAGAGGGGGCCGATGGCCTCTTCCTTGGTGGCGAAATACCGGTAGAAGGTGCGCGGGGCGACGCCGGCCGCGTGGGCGATGTCCTCGGCGCGGGTGGCACGCAGTCCCTGCCGGACGAAGAGGGCGGCGGCGGTACGGGCGATGTGGAGGCGGGTCTGCGCCTTGCGCCGTTCGGTCAACGAGCCGTCGGCCGCCGGGTCTTCGGGAAACGGCGGGGGCGGCGTCGGGGTGGTGCTGCTCACCTTCGGCAGGCTATGCCCATGTGGCACAATCTGCCATCTGGCGGGCCACCCCGGGGTTCAGGTCCGGGGTGACCCGCTATGAGCGCGGTCCGTGCCGAACCCGGCCTGAGAAGCCGTAGGCGGCTTGAGAGGCCGGACCCGGCATGAGAAGCCGAACCCGGCATGAAAGACCGTACGCGGCTGAGAAGCCGTGTGCGGCACGAGAACCGTGTGCGCGGCGTGAGGAGCCGTGCGCGGGCTCGAGAACCCGGGGCCCGGCACAGGAGAAGCCGGGCCCGGCGCCCGGGGGGACAGGCGCCGGACCCGGCCTGGGAAGTCCCGGCGCCGGGGGGGTGGTGCGTCGGGACGTGGCGTGTGGGTCGGCCCGCGGGGCTCATGGCCCCGGGGGCTTGTCGAATACCGGGTTCGGAAGTCTTGTTCCCTGACCCCAGCGGGTTGAAGCGGCGGGCTACAGCCATGTTTGCGCGGTCTTCCGCCACCCGGCGCACGCGGCACGCGCTCCTCACGCGGCTGCGCGGGGCCCGGCCGTCACGCGGGACGGGTGGCGGACGCACGCGGGGACCGGCCGCCGCGCCGGCGGACGGGAACGCCCGTCACGCCGCCGCGTCGAACCCGGTGCTGCGGGCCAGCTTCTTCAGCTCCAGCAGCGCGTGCTTCTCGATCTGGCGGATGCGCTCGCGCGTCAGGCCGTGCTCCTTGCCGACCTCGGTCAGCGTGCGCTCCCGGCCGTCCTCGATGCCGTAGCGCATCTTGATGATGGAGGCCGTGCGCTGGTCGAGGCGGCCGATCAGGTCGTCCAGCTCCTCGCTGCGCAGCAGCGTCATCACCGACTGCTCCGGCGACACCGCTGAGGTGTCCTCCAGGAGGTCGCCGAACTGGGTCTCGCCCTCGTCGTCCACCGACATGTTCAGCGAGACCGGGTCGCGCGCCCAGTCGAGCACGTCGGTGACGCGCTCCGGCGTGGAACCGAGCTCGGCGGCGATCTCCGCGGGCTCGGCGTCGCGGCCGTGCTCACGGTTGAACTCGCGCTGCACGCGCCGGATCCGGCCCAGCTCCTCCACCAGGTGGACGGGCAGGCGGATGGTGCGCGACTGGTCGGCTATGGACCGGGTGATGGCCTGCCGGATCCACCAGGTGGCGTACGTCGAGAACTTGAAGCCCTTGCGGTAGTCGAACTTCTCGACCGCGCGGACCAGGCCGGCGTTGCCCTCCTGGATCAGGTCGAGCAGCGGCAGGCCGCTGCGCGGGTACCGGCGGGCGACGGCGACGACCAGGCGGAGGTTGGAGCGGATGAAGATGTCCTTGGCCCGCTCGCTCTCGTCGACCAGGGCCTGGAGCTCCTCGGGGGTCGCTCCCACCGTGTTCTCCTCGAGGCCGTCGAGGATCTGTCGTGCGAACACACCCGCTTCGATGATCTGTGACAGCTCGACCTCCTTGGCGGCGTCGAGCAGCGGCGTGCGCGCGATTTCGTCGAGGTACATGCCGACCAGGTCGCGGTCGGCGATCTCGCCGCCATGGGCGCGAACACTGCTTGCCGAGTCGGCCGTCTCGCCGGAGGCGGACTGACGACGGGCGACGGCACGGGTTGCCATGCGTGCTCCCTTGCGATGGTGAGGTCAGCGGGCGGTCCTGCGGACGCTGGGCACGGTCCTCAGGGTCTCTTCCGGACTCTGCTCGGGTGCCCGCATCCGTAGGAAACAACGACTGGAATCAGGACAGAATTCCCAACACGCCCACCAATTTTTCTGATCATGCAGTACCCTGTCCGGCCACGCAGGGAGGTGTGATGCCGTCCGATCAGGCGGAGGTGCAGGTCAGACCGGGGACCGAGGCGGACCTCGAGGCCCTCACCGACCTCTACAACCACTACGTACGTGAGACGGCCGTCACGTTCGACATCACTCCGTTCACTCCGGCGGAGCGACGCCCCTGGCTGCTCTCCCACCCTGTAGACGGCTCCCACCGCCTGATGGTTGCCACGGCCGCCGGCACGGGCCGCGTCCTGGGGTACGCCACGTCCAGCCCCTTCCGGCCCAAACCCGCGTACGCGACCTCCGTGGAGACGACCGTGTACGTCGCCCCGGACGCCGGCCGGCGCGGCATCGGCACCCTGCTCTACCAGGCGCTGTTCGACGCCCTGGCCGGTGAGGGCCTGCACCGCGCCTACGCGGGCATCGCCCAGCCGAACGCCGCCTCGACGCGTCTGCACGAGCGCTTCGGCTTCCGGCACGTCGGCACGTACCGGGAGGTGGGCCACAAGTTCGGCCGCTGGTGGGACGTGGCCTGGTACGAGAAGGAGCTGTGACCCCAGGGTCCCGGCCGCCGGGGCCACAGAACGTGCCGGGGGCCCGCCTCAGCCGAACTGCACCGACCGCTTGGCCAGCCCCATCCAGAACCCGTCGATCACGGACTTCTGTTCCCCAAGCTCGCCGGCCGCGTCGGCGGCGCCCATGGCGACGAAGAGCGGGGCGAAGTGCTCGGTGCGCGGGTGGGCGAGCCGGCCGGCGGGGGACTTGCGGAGAAAGTCCAGCAGCGCGTCCACGTCCCGCGCCTGGAGCGCCTCCCTGCCCCACGCGTCGAACTCGGCCGACCAGGCGGGGATGCCGCCCTGGCGCAGCGCGGCGAGGTTGTGGGTGAAGAACCCGGAGCCGACGATCAGCACGCCCTCGTCGCGCAGCGGTGCGAGCCGGCGCCCGATGTCCATCAGCTTCACGGGGTCGAGGGTCGGCATGGACACCTGGAGGACGGGGATGTCGGCCTCCGGGTACATCTCGACGAGCGGGACGTAGGCGCCGTGGTCCAGGCCCCGGTCGGGGACGTCCTGGACGGGGGTGCCGGGGGCACGCAGCAGCTTGCGCACGGACTCGGCGAGCTCGGGGGCGCCGGGGGCGGGGTAGGTGACCCGGTAGTAGTGCTCGGGGAAGCCCCAGAAGTCGTGGACGAGGGGCACGGTCTCGGTGGCGCCGAGGGCGAGCGGGGCCTCCTCCCAGTGGGCGGAGACGACGAGGATCGCCTCGGGGCGGGGCAGGCCCGCGGACCAGGCGGCCAGCTCGCCGGGCCAGACGGGGTCGTCGGCGAGGGGCGGGGCGCCGTGGCTGAGGTAGAGCGCCGGCATGCGCTCCTGAGTGGCGGCGGTCATGACGGCGACTCCTTTCTGCGGCGTCTCTGCGGCGGCCCCACGGTTTCTGCGACGCGTCCGGTGGCCACCGTGCGGCGGCCACGAGTGGTGGTCACCGAGTGGCGGTCACCGACCGGTGGTCACCGAGTGGTGGTCACCGAGTGGTGGTCACCGACCGGTGTACTTGAACTCTCAACTTTCACTGCCGACTGTACGCCTCATTTGTTTAAGCTTCAAGGAGAGCGCCCGTACAGTGGAGTGCATGAACACGGCACCCGCATCTTCGGCAGCCGCCGGGGAGCCACGCTGGCTCACCGACGAGGAACAGCGCGTCTGGCGCGCGTACGTCGACGCCACCACGCTCCTGGAGGACCACCTCGACCGTCAGCTCCAGCGGGACGCGGGCATGCCGCACGTCTACTACGGCCTGCTGGTCAAGCTGGCCGAGGCGCCCCGCCGGCGGCTGCGCATGACGGAGCTGGCGAAGGACGCCAAGATCACCCGCTCCCGCCTGTCGCACGCGGTCGCCCGGCTGGAGAAGAACGGCTGGGTCCGCCGCGAGGACTGCCCCTCCGACAAGCGCGGCCAGTTCGCCGTGCTCACCGACGAGGGCACGGAGGTGCTGCGCCGCCACGCCCCCGGCCACGTCGACGCCGTACGGCAGGCGGTGTTCGACCGGCTCACACCGGAGCAGCAGAAGTCCCTCGGCGAGATCATGGGGATCATCGCCGAGGGACTTCAGCCGAGCGGAGCGGGCGCGGACCTGCCCTGGCTCCGCTGACACCGCGGAAGGGTCCTCGGTCCCGCACACGGGAAACCCTTACGTGACCCAGCTCACGCCCGAAGCCCGGCCGCACCCCACGATCGGACCACCCGGCGAGCGCACCCCCGACCCGTGACACAGGGTGATCGGGAGGGTGCAGTCGGAGACGGCGGCTGCCGTGCGGAGCGGAGGTTTCCCTATGCAGCCGCGTCCGAGCCGAGGCCGGATATCCCCGCGCCGCCTGGCCGCCCTGGGCTCCGTCACCGCCCTCACCCTCGCGGTCTGCAGCTCGGCCGGCAGCGGCCACCTCTCCCCCGCGACCACCGCCCCCGGCGCCGGCCCGAGCGCCCTGTCCCGCAGCTCCGCCCACGGGCCCTGCATGATCGGCAGCGACCGCGACGTGCAGATGTCCGAGGGCATCCCGACGGACCCCGGCTACACCCGCTCCACCGGCACCGTCCGCGCCCTCACCCTGATGATCGACTTCTCGGACGCGCCCGGCGAGGGCGACGCCCTCGACCGCTACCGCGAGTTCTTCCCGCAGACCCGCGAGTGGTTCACCACCAGCTCCTACGGCCGCCTCGACTACCGCCCCGAACTGCCCGTCCCCGAGTGGCTGCGCATGCCCAAGTCCTTCCGCCAGTACGGCATAGAGCGCGGCGCGCCCTTCGACCCCGGCTACCGGGAGCTGGTCCGCGACATCGTCTCCGAGGCCGACGCGGAGGTGGACTTCCGGGCGTACGACCTGGTGAACGTGCTCGTCACCCCCAACGCGGGACCGGCCGCCCTGGACACCGTCCTGTCCGTCACCTTCGCCGGCAACGACGAGGCCCCCACCGCGGACGGCAGACCCGTCTCCAACGCGTCGTTCGTCTACTCCCGCCAGGACGACGGCTCCGGCTCCTACGACCGCACCGGCTACCGCGTGCTCCCGCACGAGAACGGCCACGTCTTCGGCCTGCCCGACCTCTACACCGCCGAGGGCGGCGGCGCGGTCGGCCACTGGGACATCATGAGCGAGGACTGGGGCGCCAACAACGACTTCCTCGCCTGGCACAAGTGGAAGCTCGGCTGGCTCGACACCTCCCAGGTGAGCTGCGTGGCGCAGCGCGGCTCGCGGGAGTACGTCCTGACCCCGCTGGCCCGCCCGGGCGGCCCCAAGCTGCTCTTCATACCGCTCGACGCGCATTCCGGGTACGCGGTGGAGCTGCGCACCCGCGCCGGGAACGACGAGGCGGTGTGCCGGCCGGGCATCCTCGTCTACCGGGTCGACGCGGACGTGGACACGGGCATGGGCCCCATCACCGTCCACGACGCGACCCGGGACAGCGGCGGCTGCACCCGGGCCCCGAACGTGCACGCGGAACTGTCGGACGCGACCTTCACCCCGGGCCAGAGCTTCGTGGACCGCGAGGAGGGAGTACGGGTGGCGGTGCTGGCCGGGGGCGAGGACGAGTACCGGGTCAGGGTCACCCGCACGTCGGCGTCCTGACGTCGTCAGGGCGTGGTACCCCGCCCAACTCCCTCCGCTAGGTTGCTCCTTGACAGCTGCCGGCCAGCTCTGGAGGACGTAGTGACGGAGATATCCGCGGCATCGCTCGAGGCACGCGCGCGCATCAGGACCGACCAGCCGCACACCGCACGCATCTGGAACTACTGGCTGGGCGGCAAGGACAACTACCCGGTCGACCAGGCCGCCGGCGACCAGATCCGCACGCTGCACCCCGGCATCGGCGACTACGCCCTCGCCGACCGGCAGTTCCTCGGCCGCGCCGTGCGGCATCTGGCCGGGCGGTGCGGGATCCGGCAGTTCCTCGACATCGGCACCGGCCTGCCCACCGCGGACAACACCCACGAGGTCGCGCAGCGCGTCGCCCCCGACTCCCGCGTCGTCTACGTCGACAACGACCCCATCGTGCTGGCCCACGCCGAGGCGCTGCTCACCAGCACGCCGGAGGGCAGCACGGCGTACTTCGACGAGGACCTGCGCAACATCGACGCCATCCTCGAACAGGCCGCGCGGTCCCTGGACTTCAGCCGGCCGGTCGCCCTCGTCCTGCTCGGCGTGGTCATCTTCATCGAGGACGACGAGGAGGCGTACGACGTCGTGCGCCGCCTGATGGACGCCCTGCCGTCCGGCAGCCACCTGGTCCTCTCCCACACGATCACCCGCCCGGACATGCCGGACGTGGACGCGGCGGTCGCCTTCTGGAACGAGAACGGCACGCCGAAGCTGACCCAGCGGACGCCGGAGGCGGTGGTCCGCTTCTTCGACGGGCTGGAGCTGCTGGAGCCCGGGGTGGTCTCCTGCAACCGCTGGCGCCCGGAGGAGGCCTCCGGGGACCTCCCGGCGGAGGTGGCGATGTTCGGAGGGGTGGGGCGGAAGGACTGAGGCGCGAGGGCGGGTCGGGAGGGGCGGCCGACCCAGGGGCTCTCCTCCCCGTCCCCACCCGCCCGGGCTCCGATCCGGTACCCTGTGGATCGAGCGCCCCGGCGGACGCCGCTGCCCCCCGTGACCGGGCCCGCGGCCACCGACCAGGACGCTCACGGCTTGACCGCCGACCACGCCTTCGTAGCTCAGGGGATAGAGCACCGCTCTCCTAAAGCGGGTGTCGCAGGTTCGAATCCTGCCGGGGGCACCAGCGCAAAGGCCCCGGACCGATCATGGTCCGGGGCCTTTGACATCCACTTCTGACATCAACGAGCGCGGTCACTGACGACCGGGACGCCTCTTCCTGAGCAGCCGATCCATGTGGCTCATGGCCTCGCGCTGCGTGTCCTGCACGACGTGCGTGTACACGTCCATGGTGATGCTGATCTGCGAGTGGCCCAGGATCTCCATCACCACGCGGGGCGCGACCCCGGCCGCCGTCAGGAGCGTCGCCGTGCCGTGCCGGGCATCGTGCAGCCGGATCACCCGGAGGCCGGCGGACCGGGCCACGCGGGTGAAGGAACGGTAGAGGTTCCGCGGCTCGACCGGGCGCCCGGTCCGGGTGGTGAAGACGTAGTCCGACTCCCGCCAGGTCTCCCCCGCTTTCGTCCGAGCCGCCACCTGCCTCATGCGGTGCCAGCGCAGCGGCGCGATGCAGAGCGCGGGCAGCGGGACGGCACGGCGACGACGGCTCTTGGGATCGTCGTCGTACAGCACGCCCCGGCGCCGCTGCGTCTGCTGGCGGACGTAGAGGACCCGGCCGTCGAGGTCGACGTCCGACCAGCGCAGGCCCACGATCTCTCCCCGGCGGAGCCCCATGGCGATGGCGAGCACGAAGGCCGCGTAGAGCGGGTCCTTGCGCGAGGCGGCCAGGAAGTCGAGCGTCTCGTCGAGGCTCCAGGGCTTCAACTCGCGGTTATCGGTGCGGGGAGGCTCGACGAGCTTGGCGACGTTCCGCGTGATCAGTTCCTCGCGGCACGCGGAGGACAGCGCCGAACGCAGCACCCGGTGTGCCTCCTTGGCCGTAGCCGCCGTGGTCTTCTCCTCCAGACGGACGAGGAAGCGGCGCACGTCGGTGACGCCCAGCGATTCGAGCCGCTTGGCACCGAGGAGCGGCACCAGGTAGAGCCGTACGTGTGCTTCGTACTTGTCGTACGTGCTGAGCTTGCGCCGGGTCTTGATGACGTTGTCCAGCCAGTACGGCAACCACTCGGCGAGCCTGGCCGACCGGGTCGGCACGGGCACGCCCTGATCGACCTTGTCGAGCAGTTCCCGACGCTTGGCGTCGCACTCTGCCCAGGTCTTGCCATAGGCGAACTTGCGGGCACGGGTGCCGTCCGGTTGGAGGACGTACACCGCGCACTGGAAACGGCCGTCCTTGCGCTTGGTGATGGTGCCGGCGCCGTTGGGGTTCCGCTTGCGTTGCTGGGCCATCAGGCCGCCGCCTCCAGTTCGTTGGTGATGTACTCGCGGACGGCCCGCGCCGGGATACGGCGGCACCGGCCGATGGTGATCGAGGGCAGGCGACGGGACCGGATCAGGTCGTAGACCGTGGAGCGACCGACCTTCAGCCGCTCCATCACCTCGGGCACCGTCAGCAGCTCGTCATCACGCATGGGTCGGTTCTCCTTCCGTTCCGGGGGCGGGTTCGAGGGTTTCGGCGAGCCAGGCTTCGGCGTCGGTGAGGCCGGTCCCGGCGTAGACCCAGTGCGCGAGGACGAGGGTCGTGTCCGGGTCGGTCCCGTTCGCTGCCAGGGCTTGTGCGCGGCGCCATTCGGCGCGGGCGTCGCGGAGGGCGCCGAGGGTGGTGGAGTATCGGCGGGACTTGGTGGAGAAGTGGCCGCGGAAGCCGAGCATGTGGGCCCAGGCCCGCAGGCGGAGGTGTTCCAGGTCCTTGCGCGCGCCGAGGGTCCAGGCGGTGCGGATGAGCCGGCGGGCGTGGTCGCTGATGTCGAGCTGGGCGAGTTCGGCGAGGAACTTCAGCGGCCGGTCCAGAGCTCCCGTGGCGGTCTCGGCGCCCTTGGTGGCGTACTTGGCGATGTACGCGGCGACAGCCCGTTCGGTCAGTTCCTGGCCCTCGTCGAAGTCGGCCGAGCGGATGGTGCGGACGTCGAGCTGTCGGCCGAAGGCGAAGGCGTGGGCCCGGCCGTCGATGACCGGGCCGTCCACGCGGGCGGCGGTGGCGGCGGCCCGGATGGCGTCGGTCAGCAGCTCGGCGGTGGCCCAGGCGGGAGGCGGGGTGTCGCCGCCGTCGGGGCCGTCGATGCGGATGACGGCGTGGAAGTGGACGGCCCCGCGCTTCTGGTACTCGGCGACCTTGGCAAAGGACACCCGGGCGTGCTCGCGGAAGGCCCGCTGGGTGAGGCCAGCGCGCTTGGTGACCTCCCGGCGCAGGTAGATGGAGAAGCGCCGCCACAGCGGACCGGCGTGCGCGTTCCAGAGCACGGCCGCTTCGTAGTCGTAGGTGTCCGGGGCGAGCGGGGTGCCGAGGGCGGGGTCGTCCTGGTCGTGGAGCGCGCCGCAGCGGCAGCGGCGGACCGATCCGGCCGGGCCGGCGGGACGGTTGTGGACCGGGCCGAAGCTGGGGGCGGTGAAGGTGGCGAAGACGCGCGGGTGGGCGGCGACGCGTTCGGGGATGCCCTTGCCGCCGCGCAGTCCGGAGGTGATCAGGTGGAAGGTGTCGCGGCGGTACACCTCGGCGCAGGCCGCGCACCGGGTGGTACGGCGGTTGTTGCAGCGGACCAGGAGGTGACCGGCCGGGAGGCTGGAGGAGTCGAGGTGGTGGAGGACGTTGCCGATTTCGCCGGTGCGGGTGTTGACGTCGTACTCGGTGCGGTGGCCGTCGAGGCGGATCGGGTGCGTGCAGCCGCCGAGGCCGGCGAGCTGGCGCAGGAGTGCGGGCATGGTGCCGAGGGCGGCCAGTTCGCCGAGTTCGTGGAGCGGAGGCGGAGTGGCGCGGGTGATGATGGCTTTCTCCTTCTGGTTCGGCTGGAGGGAGACGGCCCCCGGGGCGGCGGATGCTTGGCGGTATCGAGGCCGCCCCGGGGGTCCGGTGCGTCAGCGGCGGTGCTGGTCGCGGAGCAGCGAGCGCAGGACCACGGCGGCGACGGCCACGGAGACGGCCGTGACGGCGACGGCGGCCAGGAGCGCAGTCAGCACGACGCCGCCGACGAGGACGGCTGCGACCGCTCTGGTGCTGACGGAGATCTGAGGGACTGGCCGCCGCACGGGCGCCTGGTCGGCCACGGTGTGGGGGTGCACGGGCGGCGGCGTCGGGCTGTCGGGGTACTTGGGCAGGAACACGGCGAAGCTCTCCTTACCTACTCGTCTAGTCATGTGAGCCGTTGACGATGTCCACGCCGGAGCGCGTGCCGGACTCGATGGCCGGGGCCAGGAAGGTGTCCGAGAGCCAGAAGCCGAAGAGGGCGATCAGGACGACGATCCACGTGCGGACGCCGAGGAACTTGACCGCTCCCCAGGCGAAGAAGCCGAGGAGGACGACGAGCGGCAGGCTGACGGTCACGGTGTGCGGGTCCTTTCAGCGGACGGGGCAGCGGTGGGTACGGGCGGCCAGTTCGGCGGCGGCGCGGCTGTCGTAGTCGGCGGAGAAGCCGCAGCGCGGGGCCGTGCAGGCGGCGGTGTGCTTCTCCCGGCCGCGACCGTCGTAGGACGTGCCGACCTGGACGGGGCCGATGCGGGTGACGGAGCGGAAGCGGCGGTTGGCGCTCACGTGGGTCTCCTTTCAGAGTTGGGCGGCGATGGCGTCGGCCATGGGAGGCGGGACGCCGAGGCGGGCGCGCAGGGTCGGGGTGTCGATGGCCGTTCCGGTGCGGGCGTGGTGCTCCGCGGCGACTTTGCGGGCGTGCTCGACCAGGGCGGTCGGGACGGCGACCGGCGGCTGGACCGGAGCCGGTGCCGACTCGACTGCCGGAGGCGCCGGGGGTTCCGGCGCGGGATCGGGCGCGTCCTCCTGGTCCTCGATGTCCTCGGGCATCTCCTGGCCCACGGCATCACTGGTCTCGTCGTGCGTGGTCGGCGACGAGTGGACGAGGAGGGTTCCGCCGAGGAAGGCGACCGCGGGCCAGCCCGCGACGAGGATGCGGAGCCAGGCCGGCACGTCGTCCAGGTCGAGCAGTCCGGCGGTGGCGACGTTCGCACCGAGGGACGCGGCGAGGGCGATCAGGAACCAGCACCACCCGGCCGCTTTCGCGTCGCCGGTCCGCAGTCGGCGCCAGGCGGCGACGAGCAGCAGGTCGACCGAGACGGGATAGGCCCACGCCTTCCACCCGTCCTGTCCGGCCGCCGAGGCGACATCGTGCAGGTGGGCGAAGGACAGCGCGGCGGCGATGACCGCTTGGACGAGCACCGCGTCGACACGGGCCAGGTGGGCACGCATGCTGCGGCTCCTTCCGGGTTCGGGCATGGGAGGGGTAGGGACATGGCGCGAGGCGGTCACGCCGGCCGGGGATGCGTGCGGACGCGGGTCAGTCGGTCACCGGGCGGGGCCGCACGACCGGGCTCGGTGTCTCGACGGGCGGTCGTACGGGTACGTCGGGCCGGAAGGGCTTGAGCGCGGGCAGGTCGGGGACCAGGTGGGCCGACTCGCGGCAGGTCTCGGCGGCGTCACTGAGGGAGAGGTACGGCGTGCGGATGCGGGACCAACCGCCGGAGGTGTCACCGGCCACGGCGAGGCCGGGCAGCTCGGGGGCGATGGCGCAGGCGGCGGAGACCGCCTCGGGGGCGATGTCGCCGAGCGCCATCTTGGCGGAGGCTTCGTCGTTGACGCGGTGGCAGACGCGGCCGGTCAGCTGGGCCCGCAGCATGGTCGCGCCCTTGCCGAGTTCGGCGCCGAAGCGCTGCCCGCAGACCTCCAGGTAGATGCCGGCGGCCCGGCCGAGCTGGGCGAGCCGGATGAGCTGGGTGACCATCTCGTCCCGGCGTTCCTCGTCCTTCTTCGTGGCGATGAGGAAGAGTTCGGCCACCTCGTCGACGAACAGCACGACGGGCACCGGGCGTTCGTGCTCGGGCAGGCCCCAGATGTCAGAGGTGATCTCCTCGTCCGGCGTGCCCGGCGCGATGCCCTGCCGGGCCTTGATCAGGTCGTACCGGTCCTCCATTTCCCTGATCAGCACGGGCAGCAGTTCGGCGGCCTGTTCCGGGTCGGTGGCGAGCGCCGACAGGCGCGGGGCGAAGGGTGCCAGTTCCACGCCCCGCTTGCAGTCGATGCCGACCAGGGCAACGGGTTGGCAGGCGAGGCCGGCGACGAGATGACGCAGGTACATCGACTTGCCGGACAGCGTGGCGCCGAGGGTGAGTTGGTGCGGCACGGTGCGGTAGTCGCGTACGAACGGAGTGGCGTCCTCGCGCAGCGCGACCGGCACCCGGAGCAGGTCCGGGCGGAGCTTGCGCGGCATGCGCACCCGCCGCAGCACGTCGAAGCCGACGAGCCGCAGTTCGACCACGCCCGGTTTGATCGTGGTCACGTAGACGGCGTGGACGCCCCAGGCGTGCCGCAGCCGTTCGGCGGAGGCGGCCACGTCGGCGGGTTCCTGCCCCGGGGCGAGCCGTAGGCGAACCCGCAGCCCCGTCGTGGTCGGCCGGATGATTCCCCGACGCGGCGGTACGGGCCGGACCTCACGGCGGGTGGTGGCCTTGACCGCCAGGACCCGCAGCCGGGAGGGGGCCACGGTCAGCCCGCACGCCTCCATGACGGAGCCGTAGGAGCTGAGCAGCCGGACCGTGGACACCGGTAAGCCGACCGTGGACCAGTAGACGCCGGGGTGTCGTGCCCGGGCGTAGGCGGCTCCGCCGCCGAGTGCGGCGACGGGACCACCCACCTCCAGAAGCGTTGCCAGGTCGGTCATCAGGCCGACGCCCCCACGGCGGCCGGGAAGGCGGCCGGAGTGACGGCGGCGGCCCGGAAGGCGATGCCGTGCCGCTGCTGGCCGTTAAAGACGCTCTCCCACGGCCGGGCGATCAGGCCCGGCAGGGAGACCGGGGCACCGAGGGCGAGCCCTTCCGACACCCCGCTCTCCGGGACGGTCACCTTGATCAGGGACGACTCCCCCTCCTCGATGTACACGACGCCGATGGTCATCAACGCCTCACCGCTGACGGCGTCCTTCGCGATCTCGCCCGACTGCCGGTCGCGGACCTTGGGCTCGGGCGCCTCGGTCAGCAGGATCGTCGCGGTCGAGGTCTCCACACGGATGGTGCGCAAGGCTTCTCCCCATCTACTCGTCTAGACAAGATGCATCCTTCGAACCCGGCGGCGCCGGGAACGGGATCACCTTGCCACACAACTTGCCCACTCGTCTATACGAGTATGCGTGTCGGTGTGTACGAGTCCGGAGAAGTGGCCTCGCGCACCGCCGATCAGGTCGCCGGAAGCTGGTAGGAGAGGACGTACGCGTCCGCCGCCATCACCGTGTCGCAGACCTCCACGGCCCGCCCCGCCGTGTCGAAGGCGGTACGGATCAGGTGGATCACCGGTACGCCGGAGGCCAGTTGCAGCGTCTTCACCTCGGACGGCGAGGGCATCCGGGCCCGAATCTCCTCCTCGAAGTGGTCGAGCTGGTGGCCCAGTTCCTCGAGCCGCGCGTAGATGCCACCGGGGCCGGAGTTGGGCTCAGCGATCTGCGTCCCGCGGGCGATGTCGAGCGGGAGGTACGACGTGGCGAACTCGACCGGCCGGCCGTCGAGCAGATACCGGCGACGCCGGGCGAGCACGCGCCGCACAGAACCGAGCCGGGTGGAGATGTCCTGGCTGGCCTTCTCCTCCTTCACCTCCAGGCTGTCCACAGTGGGGTGACTGCCGGCGGCGTCGGCCTCCACGATGAACGCGGACTTCCCCTGCTCGCGGTGGCGCCGGGCGAACCGGTCGGAGGCGAGACGGCGCACCGGAGGCCGGGGCCGGACGAAGACGCCCCGGCCGTGCTCGGCGTGCACCAGGCCCTCGCCTTGGAGGATCGAGAAGGAGTTCCGGACCGTCATCCGGGAAACCCCGTAGTGCTCGACCAATTCAGCCTCGGAAGGCAGCTTCTCCCCTTCCTTGAATCGCCCACGGTCGATGGCTTCGCGCAGCTGGTCGGCGATCTGCCGGAAGACCGCACGATCACTGGTCGGGTCGAGGCCGCCGAGAATGCTCGGTAGAGACGCCATGCGTACTCCTTTAGGTATCTAGACGAGTGGGCGAGTCTTGTTGCTACGGTGGAGAGCCTAGTCAGCCGAGAGGGCCGAGGAACGTGAGCACAGAACGCCCGCACTCCGTGAGCGTCGCCGGGGTCATCGTCGATGACCAAGGCCGGGCCCTCCTGATCAAGCGCCGCGACAACGGCCACTGGGAACCCCCGGGCGGAGTCCTCGAACGCGAGGAGACCATCCCCGAAGCCCTCCAGCGCGAAGTTCTCGAAGAGACCGGCATCAAGATCGAGCTTCCCGCGATCCTGACCGGTGTCTACAAGAACATGACGGGCCTGATCGTCTCCCTCGTTTTCCGCTGCCAGGCGGCCGACGGCACTCCCACCACGGGGGACGAGACCCGCGCCCTGCACTGGGCCACCCGCGAAGAAGTCATCGAACTCACCGACGAGGCGTACGCGATCCGCGTCCTTGACGCACTCGACGCGGCGTCTCCGCCGGCCATCCGCGCCCACGACGGTGTGAAACTCGTCTAGCCCGAACCCGCTGCACATGGCGGCCTACCAGCACGAAGGAGCTTGTATGCACGAGTATACGAGTAGCGCCCGGGTCTGGGGGCTCAGTTGCCCAGGATTCCCGGAAGAGGTCAGCAGGGCCCGCCGCTGGACCCGCGACATCCTGCGAGGCTCGCCGTTGGCCGAGGACGCCGAGCTGATCGTCAGCGAGCTGAGCGCGAACGCGATCCTCCACACGGCCAGCGGCCAGGCATCCGGCAGCTTCCATCTGGCCCTCGCGGTCTCCCCGCAGGTGATCGCTCTGTCCGTCACGGACGACGGAGGCACCGGCACGGCACCGAAGATCGAGCACCAGGACCAGGAGGCGGAGCACGGCCGAGGACTCGGCATGGTCAGCGTCCTCGCTCACCGGGTCGTCGTCTACGACAGTCAAGGCGGTCACACGGTCACTGCGGAACTCATCACCGAAGTCGAACCGGCAGGAGGACACCCGTGCTGATGTCCGCTCCTCCCGTAGTGCTGAATACAGGCAGCCGGCCCCTCCCCTACCTGTGTCGAGCCGCCGCCTACCCGTCGAACGAGGTCCGTTCCATCCCCTTGGGATCACACGACGCCACGAGTCCGCGCCTGGCACTGCGCTGGTTACGCGAGCGCACGCAGCACATCACCGACCAACTCGACGCCGCATACGCACAGCCGGGCCTGCACTGGCTGACGGACGAGGCCGAACACGAACGGGCCCTCGCCTACCTGACCAGCGGCACGGGGTACCAACTCACTCTCTACGACGAAAGCACCCGCTACGTGCTGCTGGCCTACCCGGCGGGAGCGACCCCATGAACGGGCCCGCCCGCGGCTACTGGTGCGAATGCTGGACCGAGCAAGTCACCAGCACAGGAAGGCCGGCGCGCCTGGCATCGTTCGACGCATACTCGGCACCCCAGGCAGACCGCTGGGTAGCCATCGCTCTCCGCACCATCTCACCGGCGCTCGACTCCGACGCGTCGGACGAAGCGTGGACGTGGCTGTACGAAGAGCGCGCCGAGACCCGCAGGGCCTTGATGCGCTCCGAGCCCTGCACGGTGACCATCACCCATGCCGACGTCCGCATCACCTGGACGATCCGGCCAGTGATCTTCCTGCCCCTCGCACACCGGCAGGACGCCGAACTCCCAGCATGCGCACACAGCTTCGAGCCCCACCGCGCAGACTGAGTTACAACTTTCTCTACTGGTTCAAGGCGGCTCGCTCCGCTCACCGCGCGCGGCACGGCCCCCGGCCGGGCCTGCGCTCCTGTCTCCGCCCCGCTCCAGCCCGGCCGGCGCCCGTGCCGCGCACACAGCAATCAGCCGCCTGACGTCAGAGAAGGGGTACGTCGTGGCTGGGGCGGTCGGCTCCACGGCTTTACGCAGCCACTTTGGCGCGAGCCTCGAAGATCATGGCCCCAACGTCGTGCTTTACCGGGCAGGTCCACAGACTGCCCGACGCGCCGCAAGCTTACGGGGCCATGATCACTCGCGCCAAAGCAGCTCCAGCCCAAAGCCGCTCCGCCGACCGCTCTGCCACAGGCGGGAGCACGCAGTTACAGTCACTTGCCAAGCCATGTGGCCATTGAATGCCACACCGCAGGTCAAGGCAGCCCAAGAATCAGTTATGTGGCACAAAAACCTAGTCGCCACTGGTTCTGAACCACTGACCTGATCTAGCAGTCTCCTTCATGGACGGAAGGCTTTTCATAACAGTAGAACTCAGCCGCTCCTCTGCCGAGCTAATCAGAAGCATTGGATATCGAAAAGGGTCCGCAAGAATGAGCGAAGCTTGATCACTAGTCATTCGACGCTCGAAGCTAAAGGAATTCGCTCCGCCGAAATAAATCAGGCCACTTCTCGCCTGGCTGTACAACCCCTTGACTGCAAGGAGGGCATCCCCTCCAAACTTTCGAACGCTAATCAATTTCAGCTCTCGACTTAGCCTAAACGCTGAATCTATGTCGCGATGTTGGTCGCATAGAGGACGGTCACGGATCTCTTCGTACATATCACGCACCACCATCTCACCCATCCTCGGCTCAAAAGAGGATGCCAGACATGGACAGTCCGTCAGATGCAAATCCTTTATATCCCCAATGGACAGTTTGAGGATCGGCGAAGGTTTGCCTGACGTGCTCTTTTGCGAGTACGAGTCAGCAAACTTAGTAATCCTGTGAGCTACCCAGGGAGGAAGTTTCTCCCATTCCCGCAGCAATGCCGGCTTGAGGTCTGCTATAACCGATGCCGGGGCGAGGCATACAAAGGCCGCCACCAAGGCCGCCCTGTCGTGCTCACGAATATCTTGATCGAACTGGGAGCTCCAATACCCTCGGTCACCGCGGCACGCCCAAGCAGTTGATGCGCGACGAACCAGGTTGGCGTTTTGGTCGCTGAAATCTGCAAACTCTTGACTCTTCCTTCCGAACCCAGAGTAAAATGCCAGTCTCCAGGCAGCCCACCCTTCGCCAATGTACTTTCTAACGAGCTCGGCTAGATTGCCGATTTCTTTAAGGCGATTTCTTCCATAGTGCGCAGTAGAGCGGCTGGCATCGAATAGCGTTTCAAGTTCGCGTATGCGCTGGCCTATCTCCTTTGACACGGCCCGAGGGACAGGTATATCAAGTTGCTGGTTAAACCATCGAGGATCATAATGCCACGCGCCTATAACATTCTCCAACGCTTCAGCGAACTGCCCTTCAATAGTGTCCGGAGCAGACAGGGTGGCGTGACCTTCCGCCAGCGCTCCCAGATATTTCTCCAAATACTGCGTGTTCAGGCACGCTATGTCGAAGCGTCCAGCCTCGACGCAACGCCCCCAAGCGATGGCATCCTGCCTAGGTTCGTTAAAAAGTGGTTCAACAGTATCCGTCGATAGATGTGTCAATGAGTGGGATATGACTCCCCGACGCAGCCATTCAGGCACGGCACCGGGCTCACTCGGCATTTCACTTAGCCACCAAGCGCAACGCTCTTCCGGTTGATCTTGAGTGGCAATGAAACGAGCCATGTCATAAACAACTTCATCAGCACTGCAATCATGCAGCGCACCCCTCGCACTATCGATCAGAGCAGAGAGGCCGGCATCGCGTGGAATGAGGAGGCCAGTTCGACCGGCGCGGCGCCCAGGGCGAGCCATCTGGTGTTGCAACAGCCGGAGACTTAGTGCGTCTGTCAATTGGCCCGCAAGATATTTCGTGTCTCGTCGAGAGGCCGTCGTAACGTAATCACCCAGCAGTCGGGTAATCAGCGCTCTGGGATGTTTCAAGTACTCGAAATTTGGGTCGTTGCACAGATCTTCCAGTCGGCGTGAAAGGTCGGCAAGCTCTCCTTTATCGTACCAGCCGCAAAAAAATCTCGCGACGTTCATCCAGTAGGGGTTGCGTATCAGCGCCTCTAGGCGGTCTGGGCGAGATCCAAAAACCTCAACAGCATTACTGTAGTGAGGCGCCGTCTTGTAGAGGTGCCGTGCCGCAAAAAATTCTCGCAGAGGCTGAACCTCAAACTCGAAGCGACCTTCAATTCGCTCAACCAAAACAAAAACTCGCTGAACGCCATGGAAAAGTTGGTCGACGAGATCTACTGGGCCCTCTTCTCGCTCGAAGTACTCTCGCATCAAGGCCTTTAGGTCAGCTAGGGCAATGTCGCCCGAGCTTCCATCAGTATCCTCCTCTGCCCTCGAGTGAAGGGTCCATCCAAGATATCCGTGCAACTCCAATAGCGGCTCTCTGTACTGTCGAACAATGAGATTTTTGTCAGCCTCCCGGTCCATGAAAGTTGTCATGTAAGCCTCATAGAGAGCGGTGCGCTTGTCTGGCAGGGACCACCCTTTTACATAGACGAGCCAAAGCAGGATAGCCAGCTGCATGGGATTGCGTGCAAGGTCGGCAACGTGCGGTTGAGACAGGCAACCACGAAGAATTTCTCGGAATTCCCGGGCTTCCTGGTCTGAAATCTTTTTCCTTTTGATCCAGGAAGCCGTGTATCCGTCAATAAGGTCGGCGGACAAGTCATCGAGTGTTAGGTATAGGAAGTCACTGTGGGAAAAGACGGGCGATTTAGAGAATGCGGAAGGGCGACTTGTCACTAGAACCTGAAGATCCGCTCCAATACCGCTGAGCCTCTTTGAAAAGGACTCTGCGATCTTAACAATCTCCGACCGCACCTCGATGTCTACCACCTCATCGAGCCCGTCTAGCATGAGAATGGTAGGTGTGGCCGAGATAATCGATGTGAGGTCGCTGGGAGAGAAATCGAGACCGCCAGTGGAATAGCTGACATGTGCGGCCAGGTATGCCTCGATGGAGGCTACTCTCTTCTCTTCTGGCACAGCCCAAGGGGTTCCCCCTTGTAGCCACGCAGCAAAATGTCGCAGCTCGATTCTCAGAGGCAAACGCAAGGGCGCCGACTTAAGGAACCTCGGAACCACAGCAAGGTCCTCGTCTCGACCAAGGATTAGAGCTCGATTAATCTGCCCCAAGAACTGTGTAAGGGTGGATTTACCTTGCCCTGGAGCACCTTCGATGACTATCCGCTTGAAGGTTTCAGAGAAAAGTTGATTCTGGATAACTTCTGCCGCACCGGGCCCCGGTCGTCGGTCGGCTGGCGGAGCTACACTTATTGCTGCATCACGTGAGCGATGGCGGTACCTGAAATTACGCATGATATCAAAAAGAGAATGACGGAGCGCCTCTTCCCCGCTTTGCGTGCGAGGGTGCGCATTGATTGCGACATCGACGAAGAACTCAAGGACCGGCATCTCTAGATCCGCTTGCTTGAAACGAAGCGAGGACTCCTCCTGATATCGTTCTGCTAGGTACAACATGAGGGCGGAGACCGCGTCATTCCGAGCAGCAGTTTGAATACTACGATTACCAAATTGACCTTCATTGAATATTTGCTGAAAGTACGCCCGGACGGAGTCGGGTCCGCGGAAGAGCATGAACTTAAAGACGAGATCAGAGTTTCGGTCGAGCCTAGCGTCAAGGTCATCTCTCCACCAGAACGAGGTGGGCAGTTCCAGATGCTCATCCGCCCACTTCTGAACGCGATCACGCAGGCCGGTATCGAGATGCCCAGAAGCGCTCACATTCGAAACAAAGATAAACTCTTTAGCCCCGCGTGAAGCGAGGATAGCGACTTTGCTTACTTCCTTTTTGAGATGGCTCAACAGCCATTCGTACAAATCGTTAGCGGTGGGCACGCCGTGAGGAGTAGCTTCTCGGAATTTGACTTGGTAGACGAGCCCGTCTACCAGGGATTCATGACCATCAAGGGGCCGCATCGCTACTGCGTCTCGCCCGCCGTCAGGGCCGGAGATCGGAAAGCACTGCACTCGCGGGTGCTCTGCAGTAATGAGACTTTGCACCAGCCTCTGGAACCGGCGCCCGTCCAACTGCTCGTAGGGGTAAGTCTCACTCACGCTTGCGCCGCCTCCTGGCTCGCCTGACTGACAGCAGCAGTTTGCGTGAAGACCCCGTGGCTGCGCAGGCGTTTGGTACAAAGTTGTCTGCACTAGTAGGCCGTTGAGCAGGCCATCGACGCGTCGAGTCAGTTCGTAAGCCCACTGCTCACCTAGCCGGAAATATGGACAGAAGCTGACAGATCGGTCGAAATGATTTGGTAGACCGTACAGTTCGAGATCAGCCGACAGCCACAGCCTGTCCCGAGTGCAGCCAGCCCATGAAGTCCGGCGGCTTCGCTCTCTCTGAGCGGGAAGACGATGGTCGGCGGGCATGCCGGGTGCTGTGGCGGGGGATAGGCCGACCGGCCAGGCGAGTCACCGGTGTCGGCGCTGTTCCGCTGACATCCAACACTGACATCAACGGCCACGGGCAGCGGCAATACCCGGCAGCCACGTGCGGCCCCCGTGCGCGCGGTGAACCACGATCACGTCGGGGGGAGATCGAACTCCTAAAGCGGGTGTCGCAGGTTCGAATCCTGCCGGGGGCACAGAGAGAAGGGCCAGCTCAGGAGGGGTTTCCTCCGAGGCTGGCCCTTCGACGTGCCGGGGGTCGTGCCACACGCGTGCCACTACGCGCCACCAGGTCTGGAGCACCATCCCTCAGGGCGTGTCCAACGGGTCGCGTGACACAGCACCGCCCATCGACGTCCCGGATGAAGCCCTGGTGGCCCTCGCCCTCGGTCCGACCCATCCGCTGCCGAGCGGTACGGTCCCCTCCCCCGCACCATTTGGCATCCGAACCGTTCCGTAGGAGATAGGGCATCCTGCGTCCCTCACGGGCTCGAGGGGGGTTTTCTCCCTTTGCGGCCCGGGGGGCCGCTCCATGTCCCGGCGGAGAGGTCGACGGGCATGATCCATCCATGACTTCACGGCGAACGAAAATCCGGATGCTGGCTGGTGCGGCGGTCCTCGGTAGTGTGTCCGCCCTGGTGGCTCCGGTCTCGGCGGCGGCCGGCTCCCACAGCGAGCGGGCACAAGGCGGGGCCGTCGTCTCCGTCGAGCAAGCGGCCGACCTCACAGCGGAGGAAGTGGCCGGGGAACTCCGTGGAAAGATCGACTCCTCCCAGGTCCGCTACGGCGTGACCGCCTATCGGGTCACCTACCGCACCACTGACAGCGCGGGTGCCCCCACGACCGCGAGCCAGCTCGTCGTCCTGCCCAAGAACAGGGCGCGCCACCTGTCCACCGTCTCCTGGCTGCACGGCACCACCGTCTACCGCAAGGACGTCGCGTCGGAGAATCCGAAGTCGAACGACCGGCTCATCGCCCTGCTGTTCGCCTCGACCGGGCGGGCCGTTTCGGCACCCGACTACGTGGGCCTCGGCTCGGGCGAAGGCTTCCACCCCTACGGTGACCCTCGGGCCACCGTCGCGGCTTCGGTGGACGGCCTGCGCGCAGCCCGGACCTTCGCCCACCGGAGCGGCCGGGAGCTGAAGCGGAAGGTCCAGGTCAGCGGATTCTCCCAGGGCGGCCCCGCAACCATGCTGGTAGGCCGGGCGCTTCAGCAGGAGGGTGCCGACCGCTACTTCAGGCTGGGGGCACTCGCCCCGGTCAGCGGCCCCTACAACCTCTCGGCCTTCGAGGCCGCCGCAGCCGACGACAAGATCGACAAATCCGGCATCTACCTCGCCTACTTCGTCACCGCCTGGAACAAGATGTACGGCCTCTACACGTCGCCCGGCGACGTCTTCCGCTCCCCCTACGACAGCGAGGTGGAGGATCTCTTCGACGGCCATCACACTGCTGAGCGGATCGTCAGCAAACTCCCGGCGGCTTCCAAGGACCTGTTCACCGAGAACTTCCTGAACAAGATCCGCAAGCCCGACGGTGTCCTGAAGGACAAGCTGCACCCGATGGACAACACGTGCGACTGGCGGCCGAACGTACCGGTGGAGATCTTCCACGGCCGGGGCGACAAGGACGTCGACATCAGTCACGCGGCCTACTGTGCCGACCAGTTGACGAGGAACGGTGCCGCACACCGGCTGACCGACGTCGGCGAATACGACCACAACGGATCGGTGCGGCAAGCCCTGCCCCGGATCATCAGGTTCTTCGACGAGTCGACGAAGACCGGCTGAAGAGCGCCATCACCCGCATCAGCAGGTCACGCGCCTCACCGCCGAAGACGGCCGCGCCCTCGAATCGGCTGAACATCTCCTCATACCGAACGAGGTCGTCCGTCTCAGCAGAGACCCGCTCATCCGGGAACGCCTCCACCATGCCGTAGAGCATCGCGCCCGCGTTGTTGACGACGACGTCCAGCCTGCCGAAGACCGCGGCCGCCTGCTCCACCGCGTCGGACACCGCCCGGCGGTCGGTGACGTCCAAGGGCAGCGGGACCAGGCGGCCGGGGTACTCCTCGGCCGGTTCTTCAAGGGCCCGACATTGCGGGCGGCCGCCACCACGCGGTCGCCGCCTGCCAGGGCGGCCTCGGTGAAAGCGCGTCCCAGGCCGCGGGATGCGCCGGTGATGAGCCATGCCCTCGCGTCCGCCATGATGCGTCACCCCAAATAAGTAAACGAACCGTCTCGACTCGTTTTGGGAGTGGGGCATCGAGGAGATCAGACCAATACGGTACGTCTCGTTTAGTTTCCTGGGTAGGCTGGACGCATGTCCAAGGAGGAAGGGCCGGACCACTCCCGGCGCAAGGAACGGTCCCGGCAGGCGATCCTCGCGGCCGCCCGGGCCCTGGTCACCGAAGAGACGTACGAAAAGGTCACGGTCGAAGCCATCGCCGCCCGCGCCGGCGTCGGCAAGCAGACGATCTACCGTCGGTGGCCGTCGAAAAGCGCGGTCGTCGTCGCCGCCCTCCTGGCTCCGAGCGAGGACGCGGACGGGAAGTCGGTCACGCTCCCGGACACCGGCGACCTCCGAGCGGACCTGAGGCTCGTCATGCGCGCCACGGTCGAGGAGTTCGCCGACCCGTCCTTCGACAAGCTGATCCGCGCTCTCAACACCGAGATCGCCAACGACGCCGCACTGGCTGCCGAGTACCGCGAGAAGCTGGCCGGGCCGCTGGACGAGGCGAGGAAGGCACGCCTCCGCAGTGCCCAGAAGGCGGGCCAGCTCGCCCCCGACGCCGACCTCGACCTGGTCCTCGAAATGCTCTACGCGCCGCTCTTCCTGAGGTGGCTGCACCGCAGCGGTCCGCTGACGACGGCGTACGCGGATGCGCTCGTCGACGCGACACTCCGAGCTTTCGGTCCCTGACCAGGAGCGGAGGCGCCATGGACGATATCGACGCCTCCGTCGGACGGATCAGTTCGACGGCCGGATCGGGGTGACCGTCCGTCCAGTGCGGCGGACTCCGCCTCGCGGCATGCTCGCGCACCGCGATCCGATCCAGCCCCGTCGGCATCATGCCGTTGCGGACCGTGACGAAGTGGCCCCTCGGGAGCCCGTGCATCCGCGGACCAGGGCCCGGAGGGGGGTGCCGATCGCCTCAGGGGCCGATGTCATGGCGGTGCGAGCTGCGGCCGACGGCCCTGCCCTCGCTGTCAGGCGCAAGCGGCGTCGTGGTTCGGAGACGCGGACGACGCAGGTGCCGCCGAGGGTCGGGGGACCGGCGCCGACGCGGGCTGCCGGTCCGGCGCACCGGGACTGCCCCTCCGGCCGTCCTACGGGCCCGAAGTCCGGCTTCAGCCGGATCGCACCGCCTGCGCAGTCCGGGGGATCCGGGCGGGCCGGCCAGCGGCACGGCCCGATGCCGTCCCCCGGGTGTCGGTCGGCGACCCGCATCGGACACGCACACGCTGCGCTCGGTCACCGGTCGGCGGGGGTGCACCGGGCTGCGGGGCTGCCAGGGCGTCGGATGGTCCCGGCACCGCACGTGCGACCCGGCGGGCGGCCCTCGCCGTCGAGCGGTGCATGCCGTCGCTGAGCGGGATACTCGGTAGGACAGGAGCACGGCGACGCCCTGAGTCGCGAAGCGGCGCGGTCCTTCGGGACGTCGTATGTCCGGCCGGTGAGGGGATCCAGGACCGTGACGGAGCGCAGTGCGGTGTCGCTGGTGCGGTTGATGCAGGCCAGCCATGTGGCCACGATGGAGCAGCTTCCGCGGTTGATCGCCGGTCATGCCGCCTCGGCGGGCATGTACGACACGGTGGTCTTCCTGGTGGACATGCAGGAGACGGTGCTGCGCCAGCTCACCGGCCGGGGGCCGGACGCGGGGGAGGACGGGCAGGAGTTCACCGTGTCGGGCAGCCTGCCCGGCCAGGCCTTTCAGCGCGTGGCGGTGATCCCCGAACCCGCTCAGGTCCAGGTGGGCGGCGCTGTGCGGCGGCGTCGGTGGTGGGTGGCCGTCACCGACGGTGTGGAGCGTCTGGGGGTGTTGCGGGCCGACACCGACACCGACACCGAAGCCATCCGCGGGGCCTTGAGGGATCTGGCGTCGATGACGGCCCTGCTGGTGCTGAGCAAACGGTCCTTCAGTGACTCCTACGCCCGGCTGGTGCGCACCGAGCCGATGAACGTGGCGGCGGAGATGCAGTGGAATCTGACCCCGCCCCCCGCTTATGCGGGACATGACGCCACCGTCGGGGCGGTGATGGAGCCCGCCTACCAGGTCGGCGGGGACGCCTTCGACTACGCCGTGACCGGCCACGTTCTCCACCTGGCTGTCTTCGACGCCATGGGACACGACACCACCGCCGGCATCACCGCCAACGTCGCCGTCGCCGCCTGCCGCAACGCCCGCAGGCAGGGTGCCTCCCTGGCCGAGACCAGCCGGGAAGTGGAGCGCACCCTGATCGAGCAGTTCGACGCCCGCCGTTACGTCACCGCGATCCTGGCGGACCTGGACATGGAGAGCGGCAAGCTGACGTGGATCAACCGCGGTCACCACCTGCCGATCCTCATCCGCGACAGCCGCTGGACCACCGACCTGTCCTGCCCCCCGGCCGGCCCCATGGGAGCCGACCTGGGCCTGCCCGTCACCGAGGCCACCGAGCAGCTGGAACCCGGCGACCGCCTGCTGCTGTACACCGACGGCGTCGTCGAAGCCCGCGACCGGTACGGCGTCGAGTTCGGCCGGGACCGCTTCGTCGAGTTCATCCGCCGTCACCACTCCGGCCGGCACACCCTGCACGAGACCCTGCGCCGGCTGATGACCGCCGTCATGGACCACCACGACGGCATGCTCGACGACGACGCCACCGTCCTGCTCACCGAGTGGCGCGGCGGCCACCAGCAGGAGCTGAACCCATGAACCACCCGCACGCGCGCAAGGACGTTTCGACGCACTCCGACCAGCCGCCCGCCCCGCACATCGACGTCCGCCGGGCGGGCGCCGACCACCACCTGGTCACGGTCCGGGGCGCCCTCGACCTGCACACCGCCCACCGGCTCGCCGACGTGCTGAGGCCGCTGACGCTCACCGACGGCCACACCGTCCTCCTGGAGCTGTCCGGCGTGACGTTCCTGGACTCCACCGGCCTGACCTGCCTGATCGCGGCCTACCGCACGGCCAGAACCGCCGGCGCCCGTATCGTGCTGATCGCACCCAGCCGGCCCGTACACCGCATGCTGACCCTGACGGGCGTGGACCAGGTCCTGCACGGCTACCCCACCCTCGAAGCGGTGCCGGACTGGCCGGGGCGGTGATCCGGAGAGCGCCCTTTCCGGCGCCGGCGAGGTGTCGTGCCCGTCAGCCCAGCGGGTTCGCCGTGTCCCTCAGGGTGGTCAGGACCTCGGCGTACAGGCGGGACTTGATGGTTCCCAGGGTGGCGCCGGCCTTGGCCGCCTGGGGCCGGGCCAGGTCGACGGCCGTGGAGCGGACCGCGTCCTCCGGGACCGCCTGGTCCACGATCGCCGCGGCCGCCGCGTCCGTGCCTCCGTAGCGGCGGGCCGTCGTCATGGCCGCGTGGGCCGTCTGCGGGGTCAGGCGGGCGCGGATGAGGGCGGACATGCCGGGGGTGAACGGGATGTCGATGTCCGCCTCCGGCAGGCACCAGTAGCCGCGGTCGGCGCGCATCACGCGGAAGTCGTGGGCCAGGGAGAGCATGGCCCCGGCCGCGAACGTGTGGCCCTGGAGGGCGGCCACCGTCACGGCCGGCAGGGACAGCAGCCGCGCGAACAGTGCGTGCACGGAGACCACGTAGTCGTGGTAGTGGTCCGCGTGGGCGAACAGCCACTCCAGGTCCAGGCCGTTGGACCAGAACTTGCCCGTGGCCGCGGTCACCAGGGCGCGCGGGCCCTCCGCCTTCTCCACCTCGTCGAGCGCGGCCCCGACCGCGGCGATCCAGTCGGGGTGGAAGCGGTTCTCGCCGTCTCCCAGGTCGAGGACGAAGACGTTCTCGTGGCGGTCCAGCGTGGGCATGGCGGCGCTCCGTTCACCTGTGGCCTACTCGCCAGTAACTTAAGGGGCAGGCCCAGGTGTCCGCAAGACGCCCGGGGGCACGGGCACAGGTCAGGAGTAGCTGAAGTCACCCACCGTCCAAGCGCTCACGTCCTCGATCGCCACCCGGTACATGCCGCCCGTCTCCGGGATGCCGACCGTGCCCTGGATGATCCGGGCGACGTGGAAGTGGAGGTGGGTGGGCGGGCCGTCCCGCTTCACCGGGGCGTCGAAGACGGAGGCGAACTCGCCGATTCGGTCCGAGTCCATCAGCACCTCCGCGACCCTCTTCCGCCACACGGCTTCGGGAGCCAGCCGGCCGGTGATGACGGCACCACCGGTGACCACGGTCAGAGACATCTGGCTGCTCTGCCCCGATTCCACGCGGGCGGCGATGTCTACGATCAGCTCGTCGGGCTTCACCATGGGCCGGATTCTATGCGGGGGCGTTGCGCGGCGTGCCGCCCGCGGTCCGGGTCACGGGTGCGCTACGCCTCTGACCTGCCCGGACACGGTGACGGTTGCCCGGGCAGGCGCTCCCCGTCGATCCCGGCCGGCGCGGTCAGCGCGGCCGGCGCGGTCAGCGCGGCCGGCGCGGTCAGCGCGGTCAGCGCGGTCAGCGGCGCCGGTGGGGGCGCGGGCCGTGGCGAGAGGGAGATCGCGCCCCGGCGCCCCCGAGGGCCGACGCGCACACGGCCACGGGACCCGGCATGCGGGCAAGGGCATGGCGGGTCCTCCGTGACACCGCGACGGAGGGCGTGGAGGCCGTCCAGGAGCCCTGCGCGGACTCCCCGGATTCCCGGACTCCCCCGGACCCGCACTTCGCCGTCCGGGCGGACTGAGGCTCCGGCGGCCGGGCGTCAGGAGACGTCGACGCGGACCGGGTCGCCCAGGAGGCCGTCGGTGTAGGTCACGTACTGCGGTGCGAAGGCGCCCCTGCCGGTGACGGTGCCGGAGATGTTCTCGCCGGGCGCGAGGTCCACGGTCCCGATCTGCCGCGTGTCCGCGCCGAGTTCGGCGGTGTGCTTGGTGCCCTCGGCGTCGGTGATCGTGAAGTACAGGGGGTTCACGCTCACCTCGTCGTCGCCGTTGTTGACGACGGTGACCAGCACGCTGGTGTAGGCGCTGCCGTCGGCCAGGAGGTCCTCGCTGAACTCCGTCCGCTCCGCGGTGATCTTCACCGGGCCGCTCCGCGCGGTCTCCCTCTTCGCCTTGGAAGTGTCCTCCTTCGCCCCGGCGGACGCGGAGACGCCGGCGGCCGTGTTCCCGCCGTCGCCGGAGTCGCCGCCGCCCGCCGACACCGCGGCGATCACGACGACGAGGCCGAGGACGCCCGCGCAGCCGAGACCCGCGAACTTCAGGAAGCGGCCCTTCCTGGGCGGCCGGGGCGGGGCGCCGGGGAAGCCGTCCCCCGGCGGCTGGGGGGAGGGCTGCTGGTCCGGGTGCGGCTGCCGGTGCGCGTAGGGCGGCTGCTGCCGGCTCGGGTCGTTCGGCTGGGTCACGGTGCGGGGACTCCCTGGTCGTCACTGGTCGTGCGCGTAGGTGACCCGCGAGGTATGCGACCTGTTGCCCTGTACCGGACGGATTCACCCGATCGTGGTGGAGCGGCCCCGCCGCGATCATCGGGGCATGACCTCACCGCCCTCGGCGCGGACGCCGTGCTCGAACGGCTCGCGGGCGACCTGCTCGCCGTCGGGGCGGTCAGGACGGCGTCGGCGGCCGGGGCTAGGGTCGGCCCCATGACGACTACCGAGAACAACAGCGCCTCGCCGCTCGACGTCGAGATCGGCGCCCTGACCGGCGGCCCGGCCGGCCTCTCCCAGTACGCGGGCCGTGCCGTGCTCGTCGTGAACGTGGCGTCCAAGTGCGGGCTGACCCCGCAGTACGAGGGCCTGGAGCGGCTCCACGAGCGGTACGCGGAGCGGGGGTTCACCGTGCTCGGCGTGCCCTGCAACCAGTTCCTCGGGCAGGAGCCGGGCTCCGCGGAGGAGATCGCCGAGTTCTGTTCGGCGACGTACGGGGTGACGTTCCCGATGACCGAGAAGGTCGAGGTGAACGGGGAGGGCCGGCACCCGCTGTACGAGCGGCTGGTGGGCTTCGCCGACGCCGAGGGGCACAGCGGGGACGTCCGCTGGAACTTCGAGAAGTTCCTCGTCGGCCGGGACGGCGCCGTCGTGGCCCGTTTCTCCCCGCAGACCGAGCCGGAGTCGGCGGAGGTCGTGGCGGCCGTGGAGAAGGCTCTCGGCTGACGGTTGACCTTGCCCTTGGGGCAGGGGTGAGCGTCTTCGTCACCGGGCGGAGGGACCGCCCGGTCACGGAGAATGGCGACGTGGACGAGGAACTGCTCTCCATCGGGGCGTTCGCGGCGCGCAGCCGCCTGTCGGCCAAGGCCCTGCGGTTGTACGACCGGCTGGGGCTGCTGGCGCCGGCGCGGGTCGACGCGGACACCGGTTACCGGTTCTACCGGGTGAGCCAGGTCGAACGGGCCCGGCTGGTGGCGCTGTTGCGGCAGCTGGACATGCCGCTGGCGCGGATCGCCGAGGTGGTGGACGCGGGCGACGGCGCGGTGCAGGCGGGCCGGCTGGACGCTTACTGGGGCGAGGTCGAGGCGCGTCACGCCGCGCAGCGGACGCTCGCCGACTATCTCCGTGGACGGTTGTCGGGGAGGAGCCTCGAGATGTACGGGAAGTTCACGGTGGAGACGGTGGACGTGCCGGAGCAGGTGGTGCTCACCGAGTCGCGCCACATCCTGGCGGGCGAGCTGCCGGCGTGGATCGGCGCGTCGCTGGGCCGGCTGGAGGAGGGCGCCCGCGCCTGCGGCGGGGCGACCGGGTCACCGTTCGTCGTCTACCACTCCGAGGTGACGGTGGAGAGCGACGGGCCCGCCGAGGCGTGCGTGCCGGTCGCCGACGAGGCGGCGGCCCGCGCCTGGGCCGCGGAGCGGGGCCGGGTGCGGGGGACGGCGGTGCGGGTGGAGCCGGCGATGCGGCTGGCCCGCACCCGCATCACCAAGGCGCAGGTCGCGCACCCGCAGATCCTGGCCGCCTTCGAGGCGGTGGAGGCGTGGATACGGGAGCAGGGACTGGCGTACGCGGGGCCCTGCCGTGAGATCTACTTCGCGGACTGGGACGCGGCGGGCCCGGAGGCCCCGGTGTGCGACGTCGCCTTCCCGGTCGCGGAGGCGAGGACGACCGCGGGCTGAGGACGGACCCGGTCGCACGGGGCCGGTCGCGGGGGCTTCCCCGCGGCCGGTCCTGCCGTCTCCCGGCGGGGCGGGCCGGGACCCCGGGACGTGCGGAGCGGGGCGCGTGCCGGCCCTCTCGGCAAGGACGGCGGACTCGTCGAGAGGGCCTGTCGGTGGCGCCGGTCCCCGCGCCGGGGCGCTAGGACCTGACCGAGGCCACGAAAGCGTTCCACGCGTCGGCCGGGAACGCCAGCTTCGGACCCTCGGGGATCTTGGTGTCCCCGAGCTCCAGCGACTCCTCGGTGGTCGACCTGACCATCACGCACGCGCCGTTGTTGTTGGTGTAGGAGGACGTCGTCCACGTTTCCGTGGCGCCCAGACGAATTGCCATGTTCGCTCCGTAGCCAGATGCTGAGTTGCTGTCACCGGCCTGCGCATTCCGGCGTGGACCCGCAGAACGGATTGCGCCAACCGCGGATGCCGGTCGGCGTGATCGACGCTACTCGCCACCCTCGTCGTCCGGAGCGGTCGTTCACTCGACCGGATGGCATCTCCCGGGCAAGACTTCCAGCCGTACGTGTCGGCGGTGTAGCATCCCGCCCTCCTACGACGGAAGGTCAGCGCGCGTACTCCTTCACGAGCCGCTCCACCAGCCGCCGCGACTGCTCCACGTTCAGCGACTGCGCCCGCAGGTGCTCGTACATCACCGTGTACTTCTGCACGTCGTGCGGCTTCTCCAGGTACAGGTCGCTGGTGACGCCCTCGATGTAGACCACGCTCGAGTCGGCCGCGTCGGCGAACTCCAGGATGGAGTACTGGCCGTTGATGCCCGCGTGCGCGCCGACCTCGAACGGCAGCACCTGCACGGTGACGTGCGGCAGCTGGCTCAGCTCCAGCACGTGCTCCAGCTGTTCGCGCATCACCTGGCGGCTGCCGACGACCCGGTGCAGCGCGGCCTCGTCGAGCACCACCCACAGCCGCAGCGGGTCCTGCTCGGCGGTGATCCGGCTCTGCCGGCGCAGCCGCACCTCCACCCGCTTGTCGTTCTCCTGCTCGCTGGACTCCGGCGAACCGCCCTGGACGATCGCCTCGGCGTACGCGCGGGTCTGCAGCAGACCGGTGATGATCTGCGGCTCGTACACCCGCAGCGACTCCGCGTCCGTCTCCAGACCGATGTAGACGCTGTACGGGATGTCGCCGAACGCGTGCCACCAGCCCTGCTGGCGGGAGTCCTTGGCCATCTGCATCAGCGAGTCGACGATCCGCTGGTCCTCGACCTCGTAGACCCCGCACAGATCGCGCACGTCGCGCTGGCTGATGCTGCGGCGGCCGTTCTCCAGCCGGCTGATCTTCGACTGCGACACCAGCAGCCGCTCCGCGACCTCCTCGGCCGTCATGCCCTTCAGCTCACGGAGCCGGCGCAGCTCCTGGCCGAGCCGGCGCCGCCGGACGGTGGGATTGACATTGGACGCCACGGGACGTGCACCTCCGGCTGCGTGCCTCGTACTTGCACTGTGTACTTGGACCTCGTACGTGCCACTGTGTGTCTGCTCGATGAGCAGACTGCCACCGACGCGCGTACTACCGCTGGGAAATGGTGGATATACGACCGGTGCACGCCAGTTCACGGCCCCGCGGCCGGGGGCGACCGCGCCTTCGGGCACGCCGAGCGGGGCGGAGAGAGCCCGTGTGCTCCCTCCGCCCCGCTCGGACAGCGGCTCCCGTGACCGGGTCTGTGGTGCCGTGGATCCGTGGTGGTGCCCTGCCGTGCCGAGCCCGGGGGACGTACGGCTCAGTGGGCGGCGGCCCGTGCCATGGATCCGCGGTGGGGCTGCGCCGGAACGCCGCGGGCGGGTTCCGGTCCGCTCCTGCCGCCGGGGGCCTGCCGGCCCGCCGGTGCGGAGCTGCGGCGCGGCTGGGCCGCGACGCCGTTCTGGACGTCCATCACCGCGTGCGCGACGAGTCCGCCCATCGGGTCGTGCCGGATCAGGTCCCGCAACCGGGAGCGCGAGGAGCGACCCTCGTTCCCCGGGTACAGGTGCTTGCCGAGACCGACCGCGTGCGCCAGTGCGGCGAGCGCCGCGGTCCGCGGGTCCGGCGGGACGCCGGTACGGATCGCGGAGTCCAGCCGGGCCCTGATCTCCCGGCTGATCTCGGTGTCCGTCGCCTGGTACCGGGTCGTCGGCAAGACCCCGCACATCTGGCCGGCCACGGCGTGCACCATGCCGCACCGTTCCAGGTGCGAGAGGTAGGTCTGGCGGAGCCCGAGACGGGGCCCGCCGATCCAGTGGACGGCCCGCACGGGAGCGCCACGCCTTCGCAGCAACTCCAGTGCGCTGTCCAGTGTTGGGTCTCCAGTCGGCCGTGGCACCACCACGGCGATACGATCCCCGTCTGGGGCTATCCGTCCGGCCAGCGCCAGCTCCACCAGCTGTGCTCCGGCCAGACCGAGGTCGAGCGACTGCGGCTGCGCAGTGGTACCCGTGGTCGGGTCCAGTGCCAGCAGCAGAAGCTCCTCCGGAAGTGTTCTGCGGCTCCTGCCCATCCATGCCTCCCCGCGTGGATGAATGACAGGGTGACCCCTCTCACATTGGTCTGTCGAGGGTGCGTGACCGGTTCGTAGTGGAACCAGTAGCTATGTCGTTCTCGTCTACCGCATGGGGTAAGCCCGCACACAGGACACTGGTACATGGTTCGGACAGCGCTTCAGGGCGATGTCACGGGCGGGCGGTTCACGGTTCGGTTGGCGCACGCGGGGCGTGCGGCACATGGAGGAGGCATCGGTGGCGGGCGAGTCCCCCGACAGGTCGAAGCAGCGCGAGTCGTCGGCAGAACAGACGTCGGGGAGCACCGGGCCGGTTCCCGAGAAGCAGGATCCCCGCCTCGCCATGACCCGCGAGACGGGGCGCTCGGAGAACCGGGGAAGCGTGGACAGGGGAAGCGTGGACACGGCCACGCGGGTGCTGTCGGTCCGGGAGGCCGCGGCCTCCGGACCGGAGCCGGAGGAGAGGTCGGCCTCGGGGTCGGCTGCCGAGCCGGAACGGGAGTCGGAGCGGGAGCGGGGGTCGGCCCCGGGTTCCGGTTCGGCCTCGGGTTCGGGCTCCGGTTCGGGCTCCGGTTCCGGTTCGGCTTCGGACGACGCGGTGGACGACGCGGCGTCCGAAGGACGTGACGGGGCCGTGGACGGCGGTGACGGGCGTCTGCGGGAGGCCGTCGCGACCTGGGTGCGGCCGGCGGAGCCGAAGGGGGACGCGGACGCGGCGGAGGCCGGCTCCGAGGAGTCCGAGCGGGACGGCGCGGACGCGGCGGCGGACGACGCGCCCCAGGGCGGTGACGAGGAGGCGGGCGCCGACGAGGACGCGCGGTCCGGCAGGGCCACGGAGGCCCCCACGGACGCCAGGGCCGACGCGGACACGAAGGCCGCCCCGGACGGGGAGACCGCTGCCGTCACCGCGGCGAGGGCCGGCGCGGACGGCAAGGGCCCCGGGGACGGCCCAAGGGCGGACGACGAGACCCAGGACGGCGACGACGGCGACGACGCCGGCGAGGTCGGCGCGGACGCCTCCGAGGCCCCCGAGGACGTCTCCCCCGGTGACGAGGACGACGAGGACGCCGGGCCGCCCTCCGCGAGCGCCGGGGACGACGGCGAAAGCCCTCGTGAGGCCGACGGGGACGCCGACGCCCCGTCCGGCGGCGCGCCCCAGGACGACGACCAGGACAAGGACGTCAAGAGCGAGGCCGCCGCGGCCAAGGACGACGACGAGGACGGCGGGGACGACCGCGCCTCGGACACGGGTGACCCGGGCACGGGCGACCCGGACAAGGACGACCCCGACAAGGGCGCCGACGACGCCCCCGTCGATCAGCCCACCGCCGTGTTCCGGGCGCCGCGGGCCTCCGAGGCGTCCGTCGACCAGCCGACCACCATGCTCAAGCTGGGCGAGGCGGCCACCCGTGAGGGCGTCCGTGCCGCCGAGGCCGAGCGGACCAGCAAGTTCGTCGCGCTCAAGGAGGACCCCGCCCTGCGGCAGCCTCCGCGTCAGGGCGGTCCCGCGCCGGCCGAGTCGACGACGTTCCTGCCGCAGGTCGGCCCGGAGCGGACGACGCAGCAGCCGTTGCCGCCGAAGCCGCCGCTGGACCTGCTGGCCGAGCTGACCAACACGCCGCCGCCCCCGCAGACCCCGCTGCGGACGGCCGTGCGGCGGATCAAGATCTGGACGCCGCTGGTGATCCTGCTGGTGATCGTCTTCGCGGTCGTGCAGAACTTCCGGCCGCTGCCGGCGCCCACCCTGGTGCTGACCGCCGAGGACACCCACACCTTCGACGGTGACCCGGTGAAGCTGCCCTGGCCGGGCGAGGGACAGGGGTGGATGAGCGGCGACGGCATCGGCACGATGGACCACTTCGGCGAGCAGAAGCCGGTCGCCATCGGCTCGGTCGCCAAGACCATGACGGCGTACATCATCCTGCGCGAGCACCCGCTGAAGCCCGGTGAGGAAGGCCCGAAGATCGAGATCGACGCGAAGGCGGAGGAGGAGGGCGGCTACGACAAGGACGGCGAGTCCACGCTCAACACCGTCAAGGCCGGTGACTTCCTCACCGAGAAGCAGGCGCTGTCGGCCGTCATGATCCCCTCCGCCAACAACATCGCGCGTCTGCTGGCGCGTTGGGATGCGGGCTCCGAGGAGGCGTTCGTCAAGAAGATGAACGACACCGCCAAGGAGCTCGGGATGACCAACACGACGTACACCGACCCCTCGGGGCTGAAGGAGACCACCGTCTCCACCGCCGAGGACCAGACGAAGCTCGGCATCGCGGCCATGAGGAACCCGGCCATGGTGGCCATCACCAGCGCGGCCAGCTGGACGGACCCGAGCGGGCAGTACTGGAGCAACTACAACGAGCTGCCCTACACGATGGGCGCGATCGGCATCAAGACCGGCTCCACCACCAAGGCCGGCGGCAACCTGCTCTTCGCCGCCCGCAAGAAGGTGGGCGGCCAGGAGGTCACCGTCGTCGGCGCGATCCTCGGCCAGCACAAGGGCCCGTCGATCCTGGACACGGTCAACGAGGTCAGCAAGCCCGCGCTGCGCGCCGCCCAGGATGCGCTGACCTCGGCGAACATCCTGAAGAAGGGCACGGTCGTCGGGTACGTGGACGACGGTCTCGGCGGCCGTACGCCCGTCGCCGTCACCGAGGACGTCAAGGCCGTCGGCTGGGCGGGCCTCGAGGTGAAGCTGACGTTCGCCGGGACCGAGCTGCCGCACACGGCGGAGGCCGGGACGAAGGTCGGCACGCTCACCGTGGGTGACGGCAGGAACGGCGCCGTCAAGGTGCCGGTCGCCCTGCAGGAGGACCTCGTGGAGCCCGGCTTCACCGACAGGCTGACCCGCGTCGCCTGATCCGGCGGCCGGTCACCGACGTCCGCACCCCGCGGACCGCCGCCCTCCCGGGCGAACGGTCCGCGGGGTGCGTGCTAGCGTCACGAAACGGGCAGGAGACGGGCGAGGAACGGGACACGGGGAGTGCCTTCAGGTGGCGACAGCGGAGCCGACACGCGCCGACGACGCAGACCCGGGCCCGGGAGCCGGCCCGCGAATACCCGCATCCGGAGCGGAGTGGTCCGTCGAGACCGCCGACGCGCCCCCGGGGACGGACGCGCACCGGGCGGAGACGCCTGCCGGGAACACCCCTCAGGGCGCCCCCCAGGATGACCCCCCGGGCCGCGCCCGGGCCGCCGTCCTCGCCGTGCGGGCCCGCACGCTGCGCCACCCGGTGCTGTCCGTCACCGCGCTCGCCGGGCTGCTGCACGTCGCCTGGTTCTTCACCTTCGCGAACAGCGGCGGCGACCTCGCCGCGCAGGACGCGTGGGCCGAGTTCGTGGGCCGGCACCCCGACTCCGCGTACAACCTCGCCTGGTACGGCGGCATGCACCCGGTGTCGTACAGCATGGTGTCGCCGTACCTGATGTCGCTGCTCGGGGTGCGGACCACGATGATGATCGCGGGCACGGTGTCGGCGGGCCTGCTGACGCTGGTGCTCCTGCGCTGCCTCCCCCACTCCCGGCTTCGCCCGAGCGGGGAGGCCCCCGTGGTGCGCGACTCCCTGTGGGCCGCGCTGGCGGGCGTGTTCGCGCTGCTGTGCAACGCCGCCTCGGGCCGGGTGACGTACGGGCTGGGCACGATGTTCGCGCTCGGCGCCGTCGCGGTCGTCTTCTGCTGGCCCCACCGGTGGCGGTACAAGCGCTGGGCGAAGGCGCTCTGCGCGGCCCCGCTGGCGGCGCTCGCGACCATGGCCTCACCGGTCGCCGGCCTGTTCGTGGGCCTGGTGGCGGTGGCGCTGTTCCTGCAGAAGCGCCGGCCGGGCGCGTGGGCGCTGGGTCTCGCGCCCAGCGCGGTGGTCGCGGTGTCGGCCTGGCTGTTCCCGTTCTCCGGCACGCAGCCGATGGGCTTCGGCTCGGTGGTGCTGCCGCTGGTCTACTCGGTGCTGGTGTACGTCCTGGTGCCGAAGGACTGGAGGACGGTCCGGATCACGGCCGCGGTGTACGGGCTCGGGGTGGTGCTGGTCTGGCTGATCAGCTCGCAGATCGGGTCGAACATGACCCGGCTGGCCATGCTGTTCGGCGGTGTGGTGCTGGTGGCGGCGCTGCCGTTCGCCGAGCCCCGGTCCCGCAGGTGGTACGCGCTGGTCGTCGCCGTGGTCGGCTTCACCTGCTGGATCGGCGTGAAGTCCGTGAACGACGTGGTGAACACGACGCCCGCCGCCTCCTGGGCGCGCGAGCTGGCGCCACTGGTGAACGAGTTGCAGGAGGTCGGCGCCGAGCGGGGCCGGGTGGAGGTCGTCCCGGCCCGCTCGCACCGCGAGGCGTCCGCGCTCGCGCCGTACGTGAACCTGGCGCGCGGCTGGAACCGGCAGGCCGACATGGAGCGCAACCCGCTCTTCTACGACGACACCCTCAACGCGGCCAACTACCACGAGTGGCTGAAGCGCTGGGGCGTGCACTACGTGGTGCTGCCCAAGGACGAGCCGGACGGCGACGGCGGCCAGCGGGAGCGGGAACTGGTGCAGGGCGGACTGCCGTACCTGAAGCAGGTCTGGGGCGACGCCAACTGGCAGCTGTTCGAGGTGCAGGCGCCGACCCCGCTGGCGGAGCCGCACACGGTCGTGGAGCGCGCCGAGCAGGGCGAGTGGACGCTGCGCGTGGAGAAGCCGGGCCGGATCCTGATCCGGGTGCCGTACTCGCCGTGGCTGGGCCTGGTCGACGCCGAGGGCGAGGCGCTGGACCCGCCGCAGGAGACGGAGGAGTCCGAGAACCGCCCGGAGGGCGAGCCGAAGACGTACGAGAACGTCCACGGGTGCCTGATGGAGACGGAGGAGGACGCCAACGGCGACCGGTGGACGGTGCTGCTGGCGCCCGAGGCGGGGACGTACCGGCTGGCGGCCCCGTACAAGTGGGGTGAGCGGGGGACGCCCTGCCCCGACGAGCTGCGCTGACACGCTCCGTCGAGAGGTGGCCCCGGGGGCGGTTCCCGGGGGTGGTTCCCAGGGGTTTTTTCCGCGCCCCTGAGGGGGGCGCGTCCCCCTAGGCGCCTCTCGGGTAGCGGGCGAGCCAGGCCGGGGAGGAGGCCGCGGGGGTGTGGAGGGCGGGGCCCTGGGTCATCTCCATGGCGAAGTCGTCGGCGAGTTCGAGGACCGTGGGACGGCCCTCCAGTTCGGCCAGCCAGGCCGGCGGGAGGGCCGTCTCCCCGTGCAGGGCGCCCAGCAGGCCGCCGGTCAGGGCGCCGGCCGCGGCGCTGGGGCCGCTGTGGTTCACGGCGAGGCACAGACCGTGCCGTACGTCCTCCCCCACCAGCGCGCAGTACACGGCCGCGGCGAGCAGGCCCTCGGCGGTGGCGTCGCCGACCAGTTCCGTGACCCGCTCCGCGCCGGGCGCCCCCTGCCGCACGGCGCCCAGCGCGCGCCGGAGGGCGTCCGTCACCGGCTGGTGGCCGGGCCGGGCGGCCAGCAGGGCGAGGGTGCGCCGCACCGCCGCGTCCAGACCCTCGCCCCGGGTCAGCGCGTGCACCAGCACCGCGTACGCGCCCGCCGTGAGGAAGGCGACCGGGTGGCCGTGGGTCTGCGCCGCGCACTCCACGGCGAGCTGCGCCACGAGCTGCGGGTCCCAGCCGACCAGCAGCCCGAACGGCGCGGACCGCGCCGCCGCCTCGGGACCCGCCTCGCCGGGGTTCTTGGGCGCGTCCAACGTGCCCATCGTGTGGTCGCCGAGCCCCATGAGCAGGGCGCGGGCCGGGTCGCGGCGGGCGTACAGCCACTCCTCCCGCGCCAGCCAGCCGTCCTCCTTGCGCCGCTCGTCCGGGCCCCAGTCGCGCTGGGTCGTGGCCCAGCGCAGATACGCCTGGTGCAGGTCGGTCGGCGGGTGCCAGGCGCCGGTGTCGCGCCGCACCTGGGCGCGGATCAGGCCGTCCACGGTGAAGAGGGTCAGCTGGGTGTGGTGGGTGACGGCGCCGCGCCGGCCGTAGGCGGGGGCGAGGTCGGTCAGGCCCGCCGCGCCGTGGGTCCGGCGGATGGTGTCGACGTCCAGTCGGTCCACGGGCGCGCCCAGCGCGTCCCCGACGGCCGCCCCGAGCAGCGTGCCGCGCACCCGGCTGCGGAAGTCCTGCTGCTCACGGCGCCCCCACACGGGCCCGGCAGTACCAGCCACCCAGACCTCCCCGGGACCGTCCGTACGTGCGACGCCCAGCACTTTGACGTGCGTCCTGGCCTAAAGTCCAGGGATTCCGGCCTGGATCGTGTGATCCTTCCGGGGCTTCCTGCTTCACCGCGCTGTGCGGGCACGGGTGCCCGTCTGACCGGCGCTCCACAGGCGTTTAGCGTCTCCGCCCGTCCGGCGGCGGCGATTCGGCGTCCTTCGAAGAGGACGTTGCGGGCCGCGTTGTGGTCGCGGTCGTGCACGGCGCCGCAGGCCCCGCACGTCCACTCCCGGACGTGCAGGGGCTTGGGGCCGTCCCGGTGGTCGCCCTCATACTTCTCCGCATCGTGCGGCGGAGCACCGCTGGCGATCGTCCGCCAGTACATCGAGCAGCAACAACGTCCGCTCTGACGCGCACGTCAGAACAGCCTTGAGATGCATTCATCCCCGGCGTGAACGCCGGGGCCTTCTGCAAGAGTCCCGGTAACCGAACGGGGACGGCCGGCTCAGGGGCCGGATCGCTGTGCGGAGTGTGACCCGAGCGGCCGGAAGTGGCCGGTTTTCACCCGTCGCGGTCGCGTACGACCGCATCGCGCCGCTCGCGCGCCCAGGCGTAGGACGGGTTCAGCCCCAGGGCGCGGTCCAGGTCGGCGAGGGCCCGGTCGCGGTGGCCCAGGCGGTGGTGGGCCGTGCCCCGGCTCGGGTACGCCGACGCGTGTCCGGGGTCGAGGGCGAGGGCGCACCCCGAGCTCACGGCGAAACTCACGCGACGGCCGCCGGACGAGGACCACGGCGAGGTGACGGCGCCGTGAGCCCCGAGCGCGGCGACGACGTCGCTCCCCCGCCGGTGGGCGGCGAACGGCGTCTGCGCTTCGCGACGAACGGGGCCGCGAAGGGGTGGAGTGAACCCGGTGCGGAGGCGCCGGGCACCACGCGCCGCTGCTTCGAGGCCCTGCGCGGGGATCCGGCGTCCCGCCCGGACCCGGACCGTCAGCACCGCCTGCGGGGCCGGCTCGCCACGGGAACCTCGGCGGCCGGGACGGTCCGCGGCGGGAGTACGAGGTCACGGCGGGCGGCCGGGTGCGCCGCCTCGTCGACGAGGCGTGACGCACGGTGCGCTTCGTCCACGCGTCGCCGCGGCATCCGAGGGACACCGAGCAGCCGGGACGGCCGGCTAGTCCACCACGTACACCGTGGTGCCCGCCGTGCCGAAGGTCCAGAGGGCCTTGCCGTCCTGTTTGGCGACGCGGATGCCGCCGGTCCGGGCGCCGGGGTCGGCGGGCGGGGGTGAGGAGCCGTCGACCGCGTTGGAGAAGGCGACGAAGACGCCGGACTTCTGGGCGAAGTACATGATGTGCTCCACCGGCACGCCGTCGCTGCCGGTGGTGGCCTCGTTGCGGGTGCCGATCGTGTAGGAGCCGGGGTCCGGGGAGACCGTGCCGGGCCACACCGGGAAGGAGCGGCGGGCGGCGTCGCTGGCGTCGACGAGCCAGACGCGCTTCTGGCCGAGGGAGTAGACGATGCGGCGGCCGGTGCCGGAGTCGGCGGGCACGCCCGGTGTGCGGGTCTCCTCCGGCGGGGCGGCGGACGGCTTGGGGTCCGCCGTCGCCGTGGCCTTCGGCGGAGTGGTGGCGGCGACGGGCTTGGTGCCCTGGTCCGCCTGGACGCCCAGGACCGCCACCGCGGCTATCGCCCCCGTGGTCAGCCCGGTCACCCAGGCCCACGAGGGAAGTCGGGCAGACACCGGTACGCACTCCTCAGCTACCGAAAGCGGGTCGGATCATCCTACTGCCAGCGGGGGCCGGGGCCGGATTCAGTCGAGGACGGGCAGCAGCTCCGGCAGATGTCCGTCCGACGCCTCCGCCGCGCGGCGGCGCTCCTCGGACACCTCGCCGTACAGGGTCGTGCGCGGCTTCGCCGGGCGGCCGGCCGCTTCCGCGACCGCGATCAGGTCCTTGACCGACTTGTAGGAGCCGTAGGAGGAGCCCGCCATGCGGGAGATGGTCTCCTCCATCAGCGTCCCGCCGAGGTCGTTCGCGCCGGAGCGCAGCATCTCCGCCGCACCCTCCGCGCCCAGTTTGACCCAGCTCGTCTGGATGTTGGGGATCCACGGGTGGAGCAGGAGGCGGGCCATCGCCGTCACCGCGCGGTTGTCGCGGACCGTCGGGCCGGGGCGGGCGATGCCGGCCAGGTAGACGGGGGCGTTGGTGTGCACGAAGGGCAGCGTCACGAACTCGGTGAAGCCGCCGGTCCGCTGCTGGATCCCGGCCAGGGTGCGCAGGTGGCCGAGCCAGTGGCGGGGCTGGTCGACGTGGCCGTACATCATCGTGGAGCTCGACCGGATGCCCAGGTCGTGCGCCGTCTCGACGACCTCGATCCACGTCGCCGCCGGCAGCTTGCCCTTGGTGAGGACCCAGCGGACCTCGTCGTCGAGGATCTCCGCCGCCGTGCCCGGGATGGTGTCCAGCCCGGCCTCCTTCGCCGCCGTCAGCCACTCGCGGAGGGACAGGCCGGTGCGGGTCGCGCCGTTCACCACCTCCATCGGGGAGAAGGCGTGGACGTGCAGGCCGGGGACGCGTTCCTTCACGGCCCGCGCGATGTCGAAGTAGGCGGTGCCGGGCAGGTCGGGGTGGATGCCGCCCTGCATGCACACCTCCACCGCACCGACGTCCCACGCCTGCTGGGCGCGGTCGGCCACCTGGTCCAGCGACAGCGTGTACGCGTCGGCGTCGGTGCGGCGCTGGGCGAAGGCGCAGAAGCGGCAGCCGGTGTAGCAGACGTTGGTGAAGTTGATGTTGCGGGTGACGATGTACGTCACGTCGTCGCCGACCGCCGACTTACGCACGTCGTCCGCGACCCGGCACAGGGCGTCCAGCGCGGGACCGTCGGCGTGCAGCAGGGCCAGCGCCTCGGCGTCCGTCAGCTTCGTCGGGTCGTCGGCGGCCGTGCGCAGCGCCTCGCGCACGTCGGTGTCGATCCGCTCCGGGACCATGCCGGGAGCGGCGGCCTCGCGCAGCGCGTCCCAGTCGCCGTACACCTCGTCGAAGTCGGCGCGGCGGTCGTCCGTGCGCCCCTCGGTGTCGATGGTGCGGTGCAGGTCGGTGCGGCCGGTCGCGGTGAACGCCTCGTCCGGCTCCTGCCACGGCAGCCCCCGGGGCAGGGCGTCCGGACGGGCGAGCCCCGTCTCCGGGTCGGCGAGCGCGGCGACGTGCGGGCGCAGCCGCGGGTCCAGCCAGGGCTCGCCGCGCCGCACGAACTCCGGGTAGACGCAGAGGCGTTCGCGCAGTTCGAAGCCGGCCGCGCGGGACTGTTCGGCCAGTTCCTCGATCTGCGGCCAGGGGCGCTCGGGGTTGACGTGGTCGATGGTGAGCGGGGAGATCCCGCCCCAGTCGTCGATGCCGGCTGCGATCAGCCGCCCGTACTCGGCGTCGACCAGGTTCGGCGGGGCCTGGAGGCAGGCGGTGGGGCCGAGGACCAGGCGGGCCACGGCGACGGTGGCGACGAGTTCGTCCAGTTCCGCGTCCGGCATGCCGCGCATCGCGGTGTCCGGCTTGGCGCGGAAGTTCTGGATGATCAGTTCCTGGATGCCGTGGTGGGCGCGGGCGACCTTGCGCAGCGCGAACAGGGACTCGGCGCGCTCCTGGTAGGTCTCGCCGATGCCGATGAGGATGCCGGAGGTGAAGGGCACGGAGGAGCGGCCGGCGTCCTCCAGGACCCGCAGCCGTACGGCCGGTTCCTTGTCCGGGGAGCCGTGGTGGGGGCCGCCGGGCTCGGACCACAGGCGGGTCGCGGTGGTCTCCAGCATCATGCCCATGGAGGGGGCGACCGGCTTGAGGCGCTGGAAGTCGGTCCAGGACAGCACGCCCGGGTTGAGGTGCGGGAGGAGTCCGGTCTCCTCCAGGATGCGGATCGAGATGGCGCGGACGTAGGCGAGGGTGTCGTCGTAGCCGTGCGCGTCGAGCCATTCGCGGGCCTCGGGCCAGCGGTCCTCGGGCTTGTCGCCGAGGGTGATGAGGGCTTCCTTGCAGCCGAGCGCGGCGCCCTTGCGGGCGATGTCCAGCACCTCGTCCGGCGACATGAACATCCCGTGCCCGGCCCGGCGCAGCTTGCCGGGCACGGTGACGAACGTGCAGTAGTGGCACTTGTCCCGGCACAGCCGCGTCAGCGGGATGAAGACGCTCCGGGAGTACGTGATGACACCGGGCCGTCCCGCCGCCTCCAGGCCCGCGTCGCGGACCCGGGCGGCCGAGGCGGAGAGGTCCTCGAGGTGATCACCGCGGGCCTGGAGCAGGACCGCGGCCTCGGAGACGTCCAGGGAGACGCCGTCGCGGGCGCGCCTGAGCGCGCGGCGCAGGGAGTTCTCGGTCGGGCCGCCGGTTCCGGTGGTCGCGGAAGTCGTCATTCTCTGAGCATACGTTCGGCGTGATCAGGACTTCCGCCCGTCCAGGAACGGCTGGAGGGCGTCCAGCGCGCCCAGCACCTCCGTCTCCCCCGCCGGCGGCAGCTGCGCCACGACCTCCTCCACGCCCAGCTCCGCGAAGTGCTCCAGCTTCCCCGCGCTGGGCCGGACCGCGTACGGCACGACCTGGAGGGCGGCCGGGTCGCGGCCGGCGTCGGCCCAGGCGGCGCGCAGCGCCGGCAGCGACCCGGTCAGGCCGCGCCCGCCGATCGGCAGCCAGCCGTCGGCGTACGCGCAGATGTCGGCGAACAGCTTCGGGCCCGCCGCCCCGCCGACCAGCGTGCGCGGGCCGGTCACCGGGCCGCGCGGCTTCCGCACCGGCTTGGGGTACGCGATGCTCGCCCGGACGCTGCCGAACTCGCCCTTGTAGGCAGTCGGTTCGTCGGCCCACAGAGCGCGCATCAGGCCGATCCGGTCCCGTACCAGCGCCCGCCGGGTGCGCCACTCCACCCCGTGGTCGGCGGCCTCCTCCACGTTCCACCCGAAGCCGACGCCCAGCGTGAACCGGCCTCCGGAGAGGTGGTCCAGGGTCGCGATCTGCTTGGCCAGGTCGATCGGGTCGTGCTGCGCGGCGAGCGTGATGCCGGTGCCGAGCCCGAGCCGCTCGGTGACGGCCGCGGCCTGTCCGAGCGCGACGAAGGGGTCGAGGGTGCGGCCGTACTCGCGGGGCAGCTCGCCGCCCGCCGGGTAGGGGCTGGTGCGCTCGACGGGGATGTGCGTGTGCTCGGGCAGGTACAGCCCGGCGAAGCCCCGCTGTTCCAGCTCCCGGGCCAGCCGGACCGGGGTGATCGTCTCGTCGGTGAGGAAGATCGTGACGGCGATGCGCATGGACGGCCTTTCGTACGCGGGACGACGCCCCATGCATACCCGTCCGCTCCCCTCCTGTCCATACCGACCGGTCGGCATTCATCCCGCCACTCCCCCGCCACCCGCCCCGAAATCCGTCGATTCCCTTCCCTTCCACGGCAGTTCACTGCTCAATACGAAGGTTGCACCGCACCATCCCTGCATCACCCAGCCCTGTCCTCACCGACACCCGGGAGCAGCAGCATGTGCGAGGAGCATCAGACCGGCATCGGGCGGCGCGCCGTCTTCCTGACGGGCGCCGCCGCCGCGCTTACGTCGGGGAGCGTGAGCTTCGCCTCCGCGGCCGAGGGCGGCCGCACCCGGACCAGGACGGTGCGCGGCACCCTGGAGCCCGGCGCACCCGACTTCGTGTACGTCCCCGTCGAAGTGCCGCACGGCGTGAGGGAGATCAAGGTCGCCTACACCTACGACCGGCCCCAGGTCCCGGCCGGCACCGCGGGCAACGCCCTGGACATCGGCGTCTTCGACGAGCGCGGCACCGGACTCGGCGGCGAGGGCTTCCGGGGCTGGTCCGGCGGCGCCCGCACCGAGTTCTTCCTGCGCGCCGACGACGCCACCCCCGGCTACCTCCCCGGCCCGGTCCGCGCGGGCACCTGGCACATCGCGCTGGGTCCGTACACGATCGCCCCGCAGGGCCTGTCGTACGAGATCACCGTGACGCTGACGTTCGGCGAGCCCGGCCGGACGTCCCGGCCGGTGTACCCGCCGGAGCGGGCGAGGGGACGGGGGCGGGCCTGGTACCGGGGCGACTGCCATCTGCACTCCTGGCACTCCGACGGCCGCCGCACCCCCGGGGAGATCGCCGCGCTCGCCCGCGCGGCCGGGCTGGACTTCGTCAACTCCAGCGAGCACAACACCCATTCCGCGCACGCCCACTGGGCGGAGGCGGCCGGCGACGACCTGCTGGTGCTGCTCGGCGAGGAGGTCACCACCCGCAACGGGCACGTGGTGGCGCTCGGCACCGACCCCGGCACCTTCGTCGACTGGCGCTACCGGGCCCGCGACAACCGCTTCGGACGGTTCGCCCGGCAGATCCGCCGCGCGGGCGGCCTGGTCGTGCCCGCCCATCCGCACGCCACCTGCATCGGATGCAACTGGAAGTTCGGCTTCGGCGAGGCGGACGCGGTCGAGGTGTGGAACGGCCCCTGGACGCCCGACGACGAGGTGGCGCTGGCCGACTGGGACAGCATGCTGGCCGCGTCCGTGCGGGACGGCCGCGACTGGATTCCGGCCATGGGCAGCAGCGACGCGCACCGCGACCCGGACGTGGTCGGCCTGCCGCAGACCGTCGTCCTCGCCGACGACCTCAGCCGCCGCGCGATCCAGGACGGCATCCGCGCCGGCCGCTGCTACGTCGCCGAGTCCGCGCGGGTCTCCCTGGCCTTCTCCGCGTCCGGCCCGCGCGGCGAGCACGCCGGGATCGGCGAGCGGCTGCGGGTCCCGGACGACGCCCCGGTGACCGTCCGCCTCGAGGTCACCGGCGCCCCCGGCCGCACCGTCCGGCTCGTCACCGACCAGGGCGTGCTGCACACCTCCGCGCCGCTGCCGGCGAGCGGGAAGGGCGTCGTCGAGTGGCGGACCACGCCGTCGTACGCCGCGTACGTGCGCGCGGAGGTGCGGCACGGGGCCCCGGCCGGGCCGCTGCCCGGAAGCCTGGCCGCTTTCACCAACCCCGTCTTCCTCGGCCGCCGGTAGGCTCGGCGCCACGATGACTTCTCGCGCCGAACGCAAGTACCGCGTCGCCACGGCCTTCCAGCGCCGCGTGGGGAACCCGCTGCTGCGCCGGATGCCGTTCCAGACCCTGCTGGAGACCACCGGCCGCGTCTCCGGCCTGCCCCGCACCACGCCGGTGGGCGGGCGCCGGGTCGGCGACACCTTCTGGCTGGTGTCGGAGTTCGGCGAACGCTCGCAGTACGTGCGGAACATCAAGGCGGACCCCCGGGTGCGGGTGCGCGTCCGGGGCCGCTGGCACACGGGCACCGCCCGTCTGCTGCCCGAGGACGACCCCGTCGCCCGGCTGCGCGCCCTCCCCCGCTTCAACAGCGCCGCCGTGCGGGCGATCGGGGCGGATCTGCTCACGGTCCGGGTGGATCTGGACGGGTGAGGTCGCACATGTGGGGAGTCCGTGGCGGCCCGCCGGTCCCCGTGTGATCGGCGTCTCGCACGGCTGACTCCTGCGTCAGGAGAAGGCAAACTGGCGTAGTTGCTCGGAATGCATAGGGGGACTGCATGGACGGTGTGCCGCGGGGACCCGAGCAGCGGGGTCCCGGCTCCCCGACGGAGCCGGTGGCGCTGCGGTTCGGTGTGCTGGGTCCGGTGCGCGCCTGGCGTGGCGGCGTACCGGTCGCCACCGGCAGTCCACAGCAACGCGCCCTGCTGGCCGCCCTGTTGCTGCGCGAGGGCCGCACCGCCACGGCCGCCGAGCTGATCGACGCCCTGTGGGTCGGGGAACCGCCCTCCCAGGCGCTCGCCGCGGTGCGCACGTACGCGTCCCGGCTGCGGAAGGTGCTGGACCCCGGCGTCCTGGTCAGCGAGTCCGGCGGCTACGCCGTGCGCGGGCTCGGCGAGGGCGCGCTGGACCTCGCGGCCGCCCAGGAGCTGGCCGCGGAGGCGGAGAAGGCCCGCAACACCGGCGACCTGTGCCGCGCCCGCGACCTGCTCAACCAGGCGCTGGCGCTGTGGGACGGCGAGTCGCTGGCCGGGGTGCCCGGCCCGTACGCCGACGCGCAGCGCGTCCGCCTGGAGGAGTGGCGGCTGCAACTGCTGGAGACGCGGCTGGACATGGACCTGGAGCAGGGCTGCCACGCGGAGGCCGTCTCCGAGCTGACCGCGCTGACCGCCGCGCATCCGCTGCGGGAGCGGCTGCGCGAGCTGCTGATGCTGGCGCTGTACCGCAGCGGCCGCCAGGCGGAGGCGCTGGCCGTGTACGCCGACACCCGCCGGCTGCTCGCCGACGAGCTGGGCGTCGACCCGCGCCCGGGCCTGAGCGAGCTGCAGCAGCGCATCCTGGAGGCCGACCCTGCCCTCGTGGAACCGCCCGCCCGGCTGCCCCATCCGGACCCCGCGCCGGTGCGCCCGGCACAGCTCCCGGCGACCGTGCCGGACTTCACCGGCCGTGCGGCCTTCGTACGGGAGCTGGGCGAGGTCCTGGCGTCGGCCTCCGGCGACGAGGCGCGGGTGATGGCGGTGTCCGCCGTCGCCGGCATCGGCGGCGTCGGCAAGACCACCCTCGCCGTGCACGTGGCGCACGCCGCCCGCGACGCCTTCCCCGACGGCCAGCTCTACGTCGACCTCCAGGGCGCCGGAGCGCGCGCCGCGGAGCCGGAGACGGTTCTCGGCTCCTTCCTGCGCGCCCTCGGCACGGCTGACTCGGCGATCCCCGACTCCCTGGAGGAGCGGGCGGCGCTGTACCGCTCGGTGCTGGACGGCCGCCGGGTGCTGGTGCTGCTGGACAACGCGCGCGACGCGGCGCAGGTACGGCCGCTGCTGCCGGGCACGGCGGGCTGCGCGGCCCTGGTGACGTCCCGCGTGCGGATGGTGGACCTGGCCGGGGCACATCTGGTCGACCTGGACGTGATGGCGCCGGAGGAGGCGCTGGCGCTCTTCACGAAGATCGTCGGTGAGGAGCGGGTGCGCTCCGAGCGGGAGGCCGCCCTGGACGTGGTGGCCGCCTGCGGCTTCCTGCCGCTGGCCATCCGCATCGCCGCCTCCCGGCTGGCCGCCCGCCGCACCTGGACGGTCTCCTTCCTGGCGGCGAAGCTCGCCGACGAACGCCGCCGGCTGGACGAGCTTCAGGCGGGCGACCTGGCGGTCGCGGCCACCTTCGAACTGGGCTACGGCGCGCTGGAGACGGCGCAGGCGCGCGCGTTCCGGCTGCTGGGCCTGGCCGACGGCCCCGACATCTCGCTGGCCGCCGCGGCCGCCCTGCTGGACCTGCCGGCGGCTGAGACGGAGGACCTGCTGGAGTCCCTCGTCGACACGTCCCTCCTGGAGTCCGCGGCGGGCCCCGGCCGCTACCGCTTCCACGATCTGCTGCGGCTCTACGCGCGTGCATGCGCCGAACGCGACGAACAGCCGCCCGCCGAGCGGGAGGCCGCCCGGTCGCGGCTGCTGGACTACTACCTGGCGACGGCGGTGCGGGTGTACGGCATCGAGCGGCCGGGCGACCGGACCGTGGCGCACCTGGAGAAGGGCCGTGCCGCGGGCGAGGAGTTCAGCGGCGCGGCGAAGGCGCTGGACTGGCTGCACAGCGAGGCCGGGCCGCTGCTGGCGTGCGTGCAGCAGTCGCTGGGCGCGTCCATGGTGCGCCGGGCCGTGGACCTGCTGGTCGCGGCCATCGACCTCGCGGAGTCCGGGGCGGACTCCCGCCAGTACCGCAAGACCGCGCGGGCCGCGTGCGAGGCGGCGGCCGCCCTCGGGGACGCGCGCGCCGAGGTGCGGGCCCGGGTCACCGTCGCCCAGGTGTTCAGCCAGGCGGGCCGGTTCGAGGCCGCCGACGAGGAGGCGAGGCGCGCGGACGCGCTGCTGCGGGACGCGGACGACCCGTGGGCGAACGGCACCGCCCCGAACCAGCTCGGCATCATCGCCCTGTGCACCGCGCGGTACGCGGAGGCCGAAGGCTGCTTTCTGCGCGCGATCGACGCCTTCCGCGCCGACGGCAACCGGCCCGGCGAGGCCAGCGCCGTCTGCAACCTCTCCCGCACCCTCGCCTCGATGGGCCGCACCGGCGAGGCCGTCGAACTCGCCCAGCGGGGCGTCGAGATCTACGACGAGCTGGGGATGTCCATGCGGCTGGCGAACGCCCGCTACGCCTCCGGCATCGTGCTCAGCCAGGCGGGACGGTCCTCGGAGGCGCTCGCCCAGCTCGACGAGGCGCTGTGCATCTTCGCGGAGAACCGGCAGTCGCTGTGGGAGGGCACGACCCACTACCGCATCGCCGAGGTGCACCTGCGGGCCGGCCGCCCGGCGCGGGCCGCCCGCCACGCCGAACAGGCCCTGGCGACGGGCTGCATCGGCGGCGACTGGATGCGGGCCAACGCCCTCACCGTGCTCGGCCGGGCGCTGGACACCCTCGGCCAGGGCGACCGGGCGCGCGCCTGCTGGCGCGAGGCGCTGACCCTGTACGAGGAGACGGGCTCCGCCGAGGCCGTCCAGGTGCGCCACCTGCTCGCCCGGCTGTCGGCGGCCTGACAGCGGACCCGGCGGCGGCGTTCATCGAACGTTTATGGCGGGCTGCCACCCTCGTGGGACGGATGCGTCGCGTCGGGGGGCAGGCGGATCCGAGGGGCTCATCTCCACGGTGGGACCCGCTGGAACGGCCGCTCGGCGGCTTCGGGGGAGCCGCCGAGCGGGCCGTTCGACCGCACGGCCCAGTCCACCTGTTGGGGGTAGCACACGTCATGAGCGAAGCCACGAACGAGCCGGAGTTCACCACGCAGGACCAGCACGCGCCGGCCCCGCCGGGCAAGGACGGCCCCGAGGTCACCACGCTCGACCAGCACGCGCCCGCCCCGCCGGGCATCGGCGAGGTCACCACGCTGGACCAGCACGCGCCGGCCCCGCCCGTCCTGGGCCGTGACGGGCGGTAGGTCTCCGCACGGGGACCGGTCCCGGCTGCGCGGAGGGGGAGCCGCCGCGGCCGGGTCGTGAAGAGGGTCCGGCCGCGGTGTCGTACGACACCGCGGCCGGACCCTCTTCACGTCGTCGCTCCCGGGCGCCCCGGGTCAGGACGCCGGGGCGGAGGAGTCCAGGTCGCACGCGTCGATCAGCGGGACGCTCTCCGCGTCGTCCACCGGGACCCTGGCCGGCGTGGTCCCGCCCGCCGGGACGGCGACCTCCTCGGTCCGGCTGACGAGTTCGTCGCCGGCGGTGTCCTTGAAGACCACCGTGACCGAGAAGGTGCCGTCCACCGTGTCGGTGTTGGTGACCTCGACGGTGGCGTAGGGCGTCTCCTCGGACGCGCAGTCGACCAGCGTCACCGTGGCGTCCTCCGGGGACGCCGACGCCTCCGGGTCGCCGGACCCGCCGCTGCCGCCGCCGTCGTGGTCGTCGTGGTCGTCGTGGTCATCGTCGTCGTAGTCGCGGTGCGAGCCGCCGCCCGAGCCCGACGCGTCGTGGTTCTGGCTGGAACTGCTGCAGCCGCCGCCGTCGCCGTCCCCGCTGCCGCCTCCGTGCCCGCGGCCGGTGGAGAAACCGGTGAGGGCGAGGACGACGAGCGCCGAGACGGCGGTGAGTTCGAGTGTCTTCCCCCGAGAAGTCATGCCCCTCAGGCTAGCGATCCTCGTGTCACGGGCATGTCACTGCCTGGAGACCGTCCCGCACGCGGCGCGGCGTCGGCCCCGAGGGCGGCGGACACCGCCGCTCCCCGCCGCGGCGGCCGCCGTCCGGGGCCCTTCCGCGCAGCCGGCGCGACGGCCGTCCCGCGGTGACGCGGGGGACGGCACGGCTCACGCGGTCCGCGCCGTGCCCGTCCCCTTCTCCGCGTCCAGCGCGTACACACAGCGGTCCTTGCTGCACGCGTACACCACGCCGTCCCGCACCACCGGCGAGCCGGTGATCTCCCCGCCGGTGGCGAGCTTCCAGCGCAGGCGCCCGTCGTCGGCCTTCAGCGTGTACAGCAGGTGGTCGCTGGAGCCGAAGTGGATGCGGCCCTCGGCGACCGCGGGGGCGCCGACGATGTCGCCGCCGGACTGGAAGCGCCACTTGGGCGTGCCGGTGACCGCGTCCAGCGTGTAGAGGCCCTTGCCGCTGCCCACGTGGACGTGGCCGGCGGCGACCAGCACCGGCTCGGCCGAGGAGCGGGCCTCGGTGGCGATGCGCCAGCGGTCGCGGCCGTCGGTGGCGTCCAGGGCGTAGACCGTGCCGAGGTAGTCGGCGAGGTACACCCCGCCGCCGGTGACCGCGGGGCCGGGCACGAAGGCGGGCGGGCACAGGAAGACCGCCGGGGCCTCGAAGTGCCAGCGGACGTGCCCGGAGGCCGCCTCCAGGGCGACCACCCGGGTGCCGGCGCAGACGTAGACGTAGCCGTCGGGCGCGGAGGTGAGGCGGACCGGGACGCCGCCGCAGGAGGCCGCGTCGCCGATCGGGTACGCCCAGCGCTCCTCGCCGGTGCGGGCGTCGAGGGCACGCAGCCGGGCGTCCTGCCAGACGTAGGCGGTGCCGTCGAGGAGGGCGGGTCCCGCCTCCGGCGACTCGAAGTCGGTCTGGCAGCCGGTCACTTCCCACAGCTTCTGCCCGGTGGACGCCTCCCAGCCCTGCACGCCGCCGCCGCGGGTGCCGGTGAGGACGGTGCCGCGGTCGGCCTTGAGGGAGTACACCCAGGCGTCCGTGTTCAGCCGCCACAGGTCGCCGCCCTCGCGGGCGTCGAGCGCGTAGAGGGTGGGGCCGTCGGAGGCGTGGACGCGGCCGTCGGCGACCGCCATCGACCAGGCGACGTCCCGCGTCTTGAAGCGGCGCCGGCCGGTGGCCACGTCCAGGGCGTGCACCTCGAAGGAGGTGACGTACACCAGGTCGCCGGCCACGGCGGGCGTGCCCCACACGTCGTTGGACATGCGGAACCGCCACGGGCGCCAGCCGCCGGGCTGCTCCGGCAGGGCGGCGGGCGCCGGGGGCGCGGCGGCGGGCTCGGCGCCGTTGACGTCGGGGCGGGACTTCGTCCAGGTCGCGGCCAGGGCGGCGGTGGGCGGGGGCACCTGCACGGCGGCCGTGCGCGTGTCGGCGACGCGCGGGCCGGGGCCGATGGGCACCGCGGCGCCCGCCAGCCGGACGGGCCCGGTGCCGGGCGCGCCCACGGGGGCCGGCCGCGGCGGGGGCGGCGGCACGACCGGGTCGTGCGGCGGCGGGGGCGGCACGGGGGGACGCGCGCCGGCGCCGCCCCCGCTGCGGCCGCTGTTCTGCGGCGGCTTGGCGGGGCGGCCGCCGCGGCGCGCCTCGATCATGCTGACCGCCCGCTCGGGCAGCCACGCCGACGCCGTGCCGCTGTCGTCGGAGCCGGAGCCGAACAGGTGCGGAGCGAGCTGCGCCTGGAGGTCGGCGGGGTTGGGCCGGGCCGTGGGGTCCATCTGCATGCACGACTCGATGAGCGGCCGCAGCTCGTCCGGCAGGCCCTCGAGGTCCGGGCCCTCGCGCAGCAGCATGAAGACCGTCTCGACGGGGTTGGCGCCGTGGAACGGGGGGTGTCCGGTGGCGGCGAAGACCAGCATGGAGCCGAGGGAGAAGACGTCGCTCGCGCCGGTGACGCTGCGGGAGTCCTTGGCCTGCTCCGGGGACATGTAGGCGGGGGTGCCGACGGCGACGTTGGTCATCGTGAGCCGGGTGTTGGACACCCCGGAGGCGATGCCGAAGTCGATCACGCGGGGGCCGTCCTCGACGACCAGCACGTTGGAGGGCTTGAGGTCGCGGTGGACCAGGCCCGCGCCGTGGATCGACTGGAGCGCCTCGGCGACGCCCGCGGCGAGCCAGCGCACGGCCTGCGCGGGCAGCGGCCCGCACTCGTTCACTATCTCCTCGAGCGAGGGGGCGGGGACGTACGCGGTGGCCAGCCACGGCACGGCGGCGCGCGGGTCGGCGTCCACGACGGCCGCCGTGTAGAAGCCGGAGACGGCGCGGGCCGCCTCCACCTCGCGCGTGAAGCGGACCCGGAAGAGCTGGTCCTCGGCCAGCTCGGTCCGGACCGTCTTGATCGCCACCCGCCGGCCGGACGCCGAGCGCGCGAGATAGACCAGCCCCATGCCGCCGGCTCCCAGCCGTCCCAGCACCTCGAACGGCCCGATACGCCGCGGATCGTGCTGCGTCAGCTGATCCACCACTTGCCTGCCACCTCCCCGTACGCGTCGCGCCACCACCTGTGCGCGACCGTAGTGCAGCGTCTCACCACCGCACCGCCGTGGCGGCACGCACCCCGATTCTTCCTGTCCGGGCCCCCTGGTGCGAACCGGCCGACAAATCGGGTGTCCAGGTTGACCTATGAATCGAACGGACGGCCGGGCGGTGTACGGGAGACGGACCGCGACGGCGCACCGAGCGTACGGTCAGGGGCGCAGCAGCGCGAAGGACGCCCCCTGATCGTCGGTGACGACGGCCGCCGTCCCGTACGAGGTCTCGAAGGGCGGCACCTGCGTCCGGCCGCCGAGCCGGGTCACCTTCTCCAGGGCGGGCTCCAGTTCCCGCACCGCGAAGTGGACGAGGAGGTGCGGCGGCATCTCGGGGGCGAAGACCTCGGAGACCGGCGCGCGCCCGAAGTCGGGGTCGGCGTCCGCGCCGAACAGGGCCTCGTGGAAGAGGTCGCCGTAGAAGGCGTTCGCCGTCTGCGTGTCCCGTGCGTAGAGCTGGACCCAGGCGAAGGCGCCCGGCTCGTGGCGGCGTCCGAAGCCGGCCGCGGTCCCGGACTCCCACAGCGAGAACACCGCGCCCTCGGGGTCGGTGACGAGCGCGGTGCGGCCGAGGTCGCCGAACGGCGCCGGGGGTGCGACCACCTGTCCGCCGGCCGCCCGGATCCGCGCGCAGAGCGCGTCGGCGTCCGGGGTGAAGAAGGACACCGTCCACACCGTCGGCAGCCGCCCGTCCGTCTTGTGCGCGAGGGAGGCGACGGGGCCGCCGTCCTTCAGCGCCCGGACCGTCCCGGTGGGCCGGCCCTCGAAGGTCCAGCCGAACAGCTCACCGTAGAACCGCTTGCCCGCCTCCAGATCGGGCAGTTGCGCGTCCACCCAGCACGGGGTGCCCTCCGTGTACTCCGATGCCCTGTTTTCGGCCATGCCGACAACGTAGCCGTGCCGTCCGCACGCCGCCGACCAGGCACACCAGGATCGCGAAGCCTTCGCACCCCATTTGCAGTCGGCCGAATCGCGCTCCCCCACCCCGTCGGTAAGCTGACGGCATGACAGGACAAGTGCGTACCGTCGACGGCCGCGTGGCCGGCCGGCGTGGGCAGGAGACCCGGCAGAAGCTGCTCGACTGCCTCAGCGAGATGCTCAGCTCGTCCCCGTACCGGGATGTCAAGGTCATCGACGTCGCCCGCCGCGCAGGGACCTCGCCGGCCACCTTCTACCAGTACTTCCCGGACGTCGAGGGCGCCGTCCTGGAGCTCGCCGAGACCATGGCCGCGGAGAGCGGCTCCCTGGGCGAGCTGACCGAGGGCCGCTCCTGGAGCGGGCGGGCCGGCTGGCAGACGGCGCAGGAACTGGTCGACGGCTTCCTGGAGTTCTGGCGGCGCAACGACGCGATCCTGCGCGTGGTGGACCTGGGCGCCGCCGAGGGGGATAAACGTTTCTCCAAGATCCGTCTGAAGGTCCTCAGCGCGGTGGAGACCCCGCTCGCCGAGTCCGTCTCCGCGCTCCAGGCGAAGGGGCGGATCGACAAGGACGTCAGCCCCGGCGCGGTCGCCGGGTCCCTGGTCGCCATGCTGGCGGCCGTGGCCTCGCACCAGAAAGGTTTCTCCTCGCGGAGCGTCAAGCAGGCCGAGATCAAGCCGAACCTGGCGCTGCTGGTGCACCTGGGGGTCACCGGACGCAAGCCCGCCAAGTAGCCGCGCCCGCGGCCCGCACCCCGCACGCGACCTCGCCGTTTCCTGTCATCCGGGCGGCGGTTCACTCCGGTGGACCGCCGCCTGTCGCGTCCCGCGGGGCCGTCCGGTTCCGATGGTCGGGACACGACGCACGGAACACGTCCCCGCCCGGCCGGCGTTGTACCGCCCGGCCGCAGGCCGCCCGGGCGCACGCCCCGACCGCAGACGCCGCTGGAGGAACCGCCATGGCCCTGACCCGTGAAGAACGCGAACAGTTCCTGTCCGAACCGCGTGTGGCCGCGTTCGCGGTGGACGCGGGCGAGGGCCGCGCCCCGCTGACCGTGCCGATCTGGTACCAGTACGCGCCCGGCGAGGACGTGTGGATCCTCACCGGCCTGCACTCCCGCAAGAACCGGCTGCTGCGGGCGGCGGGGCGCTTCTCCCTCCTGGTGGAGCGCGTCGAGCCGACCCTCCGCTACGTCTCCGTCGAGGGCCCGGTCGTCGACACCTCCCCCGCGACGGTCGAGAAGCTGCGGGAGATCTCCGCGCGCTACCTGCCGGCCGAGAAGGTCGAGGGGTACGTCGACTTCGCGTGGAAGAACCACGGCGAGCAGGTCGTCGTGCGGATGCGGCCGGAACGGTGGGTGTCGTCCGACCTCGGGTCCGTCTGAGGCGGCCGCCGGGCCTCCGGGGGCCGACAATCGCCCCATGGAACCCGACCTCCACGCACTGCTGCGGTCCCTGCGGGTGTGGGACCCGGCCGTCACCGACCTGCGTCCCTTCGATCCGGAGCAAGCCCCCGCCGAGCCGCTGCCGCTGTTCGCGCGGTGGCTGGCGCAGGCCGCGGCGGCCGGCCAGCCCGAGCCGCACACCATGTCCCTGGCCACGGCGGACGCGGCGGGCCTGCCGGACGTACGGATCGTGATGCTGCACGGCGCGGACGAGGACGGCTGGTCGTTCGCCACGCACGCGCACAGCCGCAAGGGCGGGCACCTCGCGGCCCGCCCGTACGCGGCCCTCGCCTTCTACTGGCCGGTCCTGGGCCGCCAGGTCCGGGTACGGGGCCCCGTGTCGGTCGCCCCGCCCGAGGAGGCCCGGGCGGACCTGCGCGCCCGCTCCACCGGCGCCCTGGCCGCGGCCCTGACCGGCCGCCAGAGCGCGGTGCTCCCCTCCCCGGAGGACCTCACCCGCGCCTCCGAAGCCGCCTGGGCCCGGGCCCGCCGGGCCCCGGACACCCCGGCCCCCTCCTGGACCCTCTACCGCCTCACCCCGGACGAGACGGAGTTCTTCCAGGGCGACCCCCACCGCCGCCACGTCCGCCTGCGGTACCGCCGCGAGAAGGAGGGCTGGGTCAAGGAGCTGCTCTGGCCGTGAGCGGGCCGGGGGGTTCCGGGGCCGGGGCGCCGGAGCGCGGGCCGGTCCGATCGGCCCGGGCCCGCGCGGCCCGGCCGCCTCAGGGACCCGGCGGAACCGCGTCCGTGGTGAGGCGGGCGTGGAGGTGGGCGTCCCGGTAGGCGTCGTGGCGGCCGGCGGCGAACATCGCGCCGCGGAGTGTGCCCTCCGGGAGGAAGCCGCAGCGTTCCGCGATGCGGCAGGAGGCCGCGTGGCCGACGGCGTGTTCCAGTTCCAGGCGGTGCAGGCCGCCGTCGGTCAGCGCCCACTCCGCGGCGAGCAGCAGCGCGCGGGTGGCCACGCCCCGGCCGCGCGCCTCGGACAGCACCCAGTAGCCGACGCGGCCACAGCGCAGCACCGGGCGGATCTCGGTGACGCCGATGTGGCCCAGCGCCGTACCGCTGTCCGCGTCGGCGACGTGGAAGGAGACGCCCGCGCCGTCCGCGGTCTGCGCGGCGCGGGCGCACAGCGCCTCACGGGCGCCGGCGAGGTCGGTGACCGGGCGGAGCGGGGTGTTCCAGCGCCGGAACTCCGGGTCGGTGATGCCGCGCAGCCAGGTCTCGGCGTCGGCGGCGGACTCCGGGTCCCAGGGGCGCAGGAACAGACCGTGGCCGCGGAGTCCGGACGGCGGGCGGAGCCGGGCGCGTGGGTGCGAAGAGACCATGAGGGCATTCAAACCCGCGATCGCGGTGGAATCATGTGATCATTCCGCAACCAATTCCGGTCTTGACCGAGACCCATCAAGCAGCTGCCGGATTACGCTCGCGGTCATGGCCGACTCCACCACGTCCGCGCAGCCCACCGCGCCCCGCCGGGCGGACCGCCCCGTCCACGTCATCGGCGGCGGCCCCGGCGGACTGTCCGTCGCGTACGCCCTGCGCGCCCGCGGGGTGCGGGCCGTCGTCCTGGAGCGTTCCGAGCGGGTCGGCGACTCCTGGCGCCGCCACTACGACCGGCTGCACCTGCACACCACCCGGCGGCGGTCGGCGCTGCCCGGCCTGCCGATGCCCCGCCGCTTCGGACGCTGGCCGTCCCGCGACGACGTGGTCCGCTACCTGGAGAAGTACGCCGAGCACCACCGGCTGGAGATCGTCACCGGTGTCGAGGTGTCCCGCGTCGAGCGCACCCCCGACGGCACCGGCTGGCTGCTGCGCGCCACCGGCGGGCGTGAGCTGACCGGCGCGGCGGTCGTCGTCGCCACCGGCTTCAACCACACCCCGCGCGTCCCCGGCTGGCCCGGCCGGGACACCTACGGCGGGGAGTTCCTGCACGCGTCGCAGTACCGCAACGCCGAGCCGTTCGCGGGGCGGGACGTGCTGGTGGTGGGGGCCGGCAACACGGGCGCCGAGATCGCCGTGGACCTGGTGGAGGGCGGCGCCTCCCGGGTGCGGCTGGCGGTGCGCACCCCGCCGCACATCGTGCGCCGCTCGACCGCGGGCTGGCCCGCGCAGTACTCCGCGATCCTGGTGCGCCGGCTGCCGGTGGGCCTGGTCGACCGGATCAGCCGGCTCCAGGCGCGGATCGCGCTGCCGGACCTGTCCGAGCACGGCCTGCCCCGCCCGGAGGCCGGGCTCTACTCCCGCGTCCTGGAGGGCGCCATCCCGGTGCAGGACGTCGGTCTGGTCGACGCCGTGCGCAAGGGCAGGGTGGAGGTGGTCGCCGCCGTGAAGGGCTTCGAGGACGACGAGGTGCTGCTGGCCGACGGCGAGCGCGTCGCCCCGGACGCGGTGATCGCGGCCACGGGCTACGAACGCGGTCTGGAGGGCCTGGTCGGCGGCCTCGGCGTGCTGGACGACCGGGGCAGGCCCGTGGTCCACGGCGCCCGCACCCCGGCCGGCGCCCCGGACCTGTACTTCACCGGCTTCACCAACCCGATCAGCGGCAACCTCAGGGAGATGGCCCTGGACGCCCAGCGCATAGCCCGGGCGGTCGCCCGCAGCGGCAAGGCGTCCCGGCTGCCGGGCGCCTGACCCCACGGACGCGCCGCCCCCGGACCGCGGGCGTGCGGTTCAGTCCACCGCCTCCACGGCCACCGCGTCCGGGCGGTCCGCCGGCCGCTCGCGGATCACCAGCGCCAACAGCGCCGCCGCCGCGCACAGCGCCCCCGACCCGAGCCAGACCACGTCGTACGTGCCGAACGCGTCCCGCGCGAGACCGCCGACGAAGGCGACCACCGCCGCACCCACCTGGTGGGACGCCAGGACCCAGCCGAACACGACGGGGCTGTCGTCGCCGTAGTGCTCCCGGCACAGCGCGAGCGTGGGCGGCACGGTGGCGACCCAGTCGAGGCCGTAGAAGACGATGAACAGCAGCATCGGCGGGTGCACCGAGGGCGCGAGCAGCAGGGGCAGGAAGAGCAGGGAGACGCCCCGCAGCGCGTAGTAGACGGCGAGCAGCCGGCGCGCGTCGAAACGGTCGGTGAACCAGCCGGACGCCACCGTGCCGACCACGTCGAAGACGCCGATGACGGCCAGCAGGGACGCGGCGGTGGTGACGGGCATGCCGTGGTCGTGCGAGGCGGGCACGAAGTGGGTCTGGATCAGCCCGTTGGTGGAGGCCCCGCAGATCGCGAACGTGCCGGCGAGCAGCCAGAACGGGCCCGTGCGGGCGGCCGAGGCGAGCACCGTCAGCGTGCGCCGGGCGGCCCCGGGCACGGGCGCCGGCCTGGGCACGAACTCCTTCGCCCCGTACGGTTTCTGTCCCACGTCGGCGGGGTGGTCGTGCAGCAGCAGCCAGACGAACGGCACCACCGCGAGCGCGGCGAGCGCCACCGTCACCGCCGCGGGCCGCCAGGAGTACCGGTCGACGATCCATGACAGCAGCGGCAGGAAGATCAGCTGCCCGGAGGCGGACGCGGCGGTGAGGATGCCGCTGACCAGGCCGCGCCGCTCGGTGAACCAGCGGTGGGTGACGGTGGCGGCGAAGGCCAGCGCCATGGAGCCGGAGCCGAGGCCCACCAGCAGGCCCCAGCAGAGCATCAGCTGCCAGGCGGCGGTCATCCACACGGTGGTGCCGGACCCCACCGCGATCACGGTCAGGGCGACCGCGACGACCCGGCGGATGCCGTAGCGGTCCATCAGCGCCGCCGCGAACGGGGCGGTGAGGCCGTACAGCGCCAGGTTGACGGAGACCGCGGCGCCGATGGTGCCGCGCGACCAGCCGAACTCGTCGTTCAACGGGTCGATGAACAGCCCCGGCACGGCGCGGAAGGCGGCGGCGCCGATGATCGTCACGAAGGTGACGGCGGCGACGAACCAGGCCCGGTGCACCCGGAGGCGGTTCGGCTTGCGGCCGCTCGCGGGCGGCCCGGCGGCGGTCCTGCTGGTCGTGGTCACGCGGTACAGCTTCGGGGAGGCATGTCCCCTTCAACGAGTGGCCCGAAGGACAGCGTTCGCTAGGATCGGGCCATGCCTCTGGACACGGCCGGACTCCCGTCCTCCCCCGCCGGCCGCCGGCCCCACCGCGTGGTCGTGCTCGCCCTCGACGGGCTGCTGCCGTTCGAGCTGGGCATCCCGCACCGTGTGTTCGGCCGCCCCCGGGACGAGCACGGGCGCCCGCTGTACGAGGTGCTCACCTGCTCGGTCCGGCCGCCCGGCCCGGTCGAGACGGACGCCGACTTCACCGTCCACGTCCCCCACGGCCCGGAGGCCCTGGCCGGCGCCGACACCGTGATCGTCCCCGCCTGCCACGAGCGGGGCCCGGTCTTCGAGCGGGGCGAGCTGACGGACGAACTGGCCGACGCCCTCGGCCGCGTCCCGCCGACCGCCCGCATCGCCTCCATCTGCACCGGGGTGTACGTCCTCGCCGCCGCCGGCCGGCTCGACGGGCGCCGCGCCACCACCCACTGGGCCGACGCGGAGCGGCTGCAGCGGCTGTTCCCCCGGATCGACGTCGACCCGGACGTGCTGTTCGTGGACGACGGCGACATCCTCACCTCGGCGGGCGTGGCGGCCGGGATCGACCTGTGCCTGCACATGGTGCGGTGCGACCACGGCGCCGCCGTCGCCAACGACGTGGCCCGGCGCACGGTGGTGCCGCCGTACCGGGACGGCGGGCAGGCGCAGTACATCCAGCGGCCGGTGCCCGACCCGCAGCAGGCGTCCACCAGCGGCGCCCGCGCCTGGGCGCTGGGCCGGCTGCACGAGCCGATCCAGCTGCGCGACATGGCCGGGCGGGAGTCGATGTCGGTGCGCACCTTCACCCGCCGCTTCCGGGAGGAGACCGGGGTCAGTCCGGGGCAGTGGCTGACCCGTCAACGGGTGGAGCGGGCGCGGTACTTGCTGGAGTCGACCGATCTGACCGTGGACCAGGTGGCGCGGGACGCGGGCTTCGGCACGGCCCAGTCCCTGCGGGCCCGCCTCCAGGCGGCCCTCGGCGTGACGCCCACGGCCTACCGCCGCACGTTCCGCGCGGAACGCGGGGAGGCGGCAGCGGCCGGGAGCTGACAGCCGCCCCGAGTCCCGCCGGGCGCCCGTGGACCGTCCACAGCCTGTGGACAGGCCCTCGGCGGTGCGGCGCCGCTCGCCCCGAGCGCGACAGCCCCGCACCGCCCTTCTTCTCCGGCTCTCCCGCCAGGTCCCCCACCCCCGGGAGCACGCGCCGGATCACGACCCACACTCGCCGAGGACTCCCGTCGCGGGGCCCTCGCCGTCCCCTCGCGGCGAATCGCTGACGACCAGGGTGATCACCCGGTCACGGCGCGTCAACACCGTCCAGCCGGACGGCGGGCGGATTGCGGCAATCGCCCGTTTCGCCGCCTCGGCGCACGGGAGCACGCCCGGCGCACCGGATCACGCGCGGCGCCGCGCCGCCGTCCCCCTGTGCGCCCGTCCCTCCCCGAAGGCGCGGCAACCGTACGGCGGGTGGTGCTCAGACCGCCCCGTACGCCAGCCCGTCGTACGTCACGACGCCGCTGCCGCAGGAGGCGCGGGCGGCGCCGGACGCCCGGCCGCAGCGGTCGAGTTCGCACCAGATGCGCTTGCCGGTGCCCTCGGTGCTCCAGCCCCAGCGGTCGGCGAGCCCGTCGACGAGGGCGAGTCCGCGTCCGCCGGTCGCCTCGCCGCCCACGCAGCGCGGCACCGGCGCCCGGTCGCTGCGGTCGGCGACCTCCAGGCGGACGGTGACCTCCCCGGTCGCGTCGGCCCCGGGCAGCGAGAGTCTGAGGACGGCCGGACAGCCGGTGTGCACGACGGCGTTGGTGACCAGCTCGGAGACGAGCAGGATCAGCGTCTCGGCCAGCGGTTCGTCGGCCCCTATGCCGGCTCCGGCCAGCCGCGAGCGGGCCCAGCGCCGGGCTCGCCCCACCTCAGCGGGGTCGGGCCGGATCTCCAGCTGCACTTGAAGCACCTGCACCGCTCACACCATCCGAACCGGCGGACACTTGGACTCGCGCCTCACGAGGGCCACGATCCTAGCCATTCCCTGCATGGCCAGAACAACGGCCGGGACAGGGATCACGGACCGTGATTCCCTTGTGGGCCAGCATGGTTGACGTTCCGTCACCGCAACAAGCGCTTCGGGCATATTCCAGCGCGAAGGAGTACCCGTGCGGCATACTGTGCGACGCTCGCCACGGGGAGTCGAACGGAGCGCCGCGAACGGCCCGCCCGCCCCGCGAGCGGGCCGCGGGCACGGGCCGGCCGGCCGCCGCCCCGAGGGCGGCCCGGCCGCGGTGCGCTCATGACGACTCGCATCCCGCACACGGTACCGGAGCCGCGCTCCGACTGCGGGCCGTGACGGAGGAACGCACCGGGCCGAGCCGGCCCCGACGCTCCGTGATCAGGGCAATGCCACGATCGGTGACACGGACGCGCGGCGCGTCAGCCGGGGACGGTGAAGTAGCGGGCGAACGCGGAGACGATCTCCTCCTCGCCGATCCGGCCGTCCCCGTCCGTGTCCAGCTTCGCGGCGGCCTCCCCGGCGAGCTCCCCGTCGACGCCCAGCACCTGGAGCACGCGCGCGGTGTCCGCCACGCCGACGGCGCCGTCCGGGGTGGCGCCGGCGACGGCGAGCGCCGCGTGCAGGAAGGGGCGGGCGATCCCGGCGAACCGCTCCGGGTTGTCCCGCAGCCGCTTGAGCGCGCCGTTCACGAACTCCTCGCGGGTGATGCGCTGGTCGCCGTCCCGGTCGGCGATGCCGGCCATGCCCTGCCAGAACGCCTCGGCCCCGGCGTACAGGGCCTGGCCCCGGTCGGAGCGGGCCGCCGTGTCGAATGCGGCGAGCAGCGCCTTGGCCGCCGCGTTGAAGTCCTCGCGGTCGATGTAACCGTTGCCGTCCTGGTCGAAGCCGGCGAAGCGGGCCGCGATCCTGCGCTCGTACTCGCTGGTGACCATGTCTTTTCTCAGGCCGCCTTAGGTCGGAGGGTCGTCTCGCTGGGAGCGTACGCGGTGCGGGGGCGCGGGGGAGCCGGAAAGGGGGCTCGCACCAGGACCGGGGGAACACCGGGACACACGTGTGACACGTGTCAGGGGGCCGTCACGCGCTCGGGCGGGGGAGCGTGCACGGGGTCAGGCCGGGAGCGGGCGGGCGTCCTCGTCGACGGCGGACGGCACGTCCGGGTGGATCTCGAACAGGCGGCGCACCCCGAGGGCGCCGAGCACCTTGTTGACGTGGCTGCCGTCGGCGGCGCCGCGCGCGGGCAGGATCAGCCGCAGCCGGCCCTGGCAGGAACGCAGCAGCCGGCGGGAGGCTATGAGCACGCCCACCCCGCTGGAGTCGCAGAACCACACCTCGGAGAGGTCGAGGACGAGCCGGTGCCGCCCCTCGGCCACGGCGTCGTGCACCCGCTGCCGCAGCACCGGGGACGTCGCCAGGTCCAGCTCGCCGGAGACCCGGAGGACGGCCCATGCGCCGTTCTCCTGGCCGGTCACTGTGAAGGTCACCACCACGCCCCTCGCTCGCCGAACGGAAGCAATGCCTACGCTTCCTTGCTGCGCGGCTGCCCACCGGCCGTTCCCCGAAACGCGGCCCCAAAAACGGTTACCGAACAGAGAAGGCTGGTAATAGTCGCAATCGATCCGATTCGATCGGTTCCGATCGCCCTCTGGTGGGGCAGACATGAGGCGCACACCGTGCGACCTGCGCGGGCGGTCCTCTACCACGGAAGCCCCCGTGAGGGGCGCACTTTGCTGCAAAGGGGCGCGCATGCGCCCCCATGGCGACTACATTCGTGGCATCGCCGGTCACGCACCGGCCCGGGCACCGACCACCCCGGGGCCCGGGGGACGAACAGGGGGTGAGGGGCCGCATGCCGAAGAGGGACGTACCGCCCCGCTGGGACCGCACGATGCAGCAGCGGCTCGCCCGCGGGGAGGCCGCCGCCCTCGGCGAGCTCTACGACCGCTTCGCCTCCCTGGTGCACGGCCTCGCCCATCGCGTCCTCGGCGACGAACACGCGGCCGACACCGTCACCCGCGACGTCTTCGCCCACGTCTGGCAGCACCCCGACTCCTACGACCCCCGGCAGGGCCCGCTGCGCAGCTGGCTCGCCGCCCTGACCAACCGGCTGGCCGTACAGCGGCTGCGCACCACCGAGACCGCCGCGCTCGCCCTGGGCGGCCCCGGCACCACCGAGGACCTGGAGCGCAAGGTCCGGCACGCCACGGTCGCCGCCCGCGCCGACTACATCGTCCAGTCCATGCCCGCCCCGCTGCGGGCCGCGCTGGAACTGGCCTACTTCCAGCGCCGGGACTACCGCCGGACCGCCGCCGCCCTCGGCGTCACCGACGAGGAGGCCCGCCGCCGGCTGCGCCTCGGCCTCCAGTTGCTGGCCACCGCCCACGACACCGGGACGCCGGGCGCGCCGCCCGGAATCGGAGGGGCCGCGTGAACGGGCGCCCCGGGCCGTACGACGGCCGCGCGCCCCTCGCCCCCGGGCCGGACGGCCCGCCCCCGGGCCCGGAGCACCATGTGCTGAAGTCACTGCTGGGCGCCTGGGCCCTGGCCGCCTGCGCGCCCGCCGAGGCCCAGGCCGTCGAGGCGCACCTCGGCGTCTGCGGGCCCTGCGCGGACGAGGCGCTGCGGCTGCGCGAGGCGGTCGGCCTGCTCCAGCGCCCCGAGAGCCTCGACCTCGACCCGGCGCTGCGCGCCCGCGTCCTGGAGACCTGCCTGGAGCGGCGCCCGCCGCGCGTCCCGGTCCCCGAGTGGGCCGCCGCCTACGACGCCGAGACGGCCCGGCTCGACGCGCTGCTCCAGGACTTCGGGGACAACGAGTGGCACGCCCCGGTGCGGCTGCGCTGGTACGAGGGCGACGAGGCGAGCAGCCGCCGCACCACCGTCGCCGGGGCCATCGCCCACCTGCTGACCGTCGACGGACTGGTCGCGGTCGCCCTGGGCCTGGAGGACCCGCTCGGCGACGTCCGGCCCGAGCGCCCCACCCCCTCGGACCGCACGGAGGCCTACTGGCGGGCCGCCCGCTTCCCGCCCACCCGGGCCGTCCGCGGCCCCTGGCGGGAACAGAGCCACCGGCTGATCCGCACGGTCTCCTTCACCGGCAGCGGCACCGGCCGCATGACCGTCCCCTACGGCGACTACGCGCTGCCGCTGCACGACGCCATGCTGGACCGGGCCTTCGAGTGCTGGGTGCACGCGGAGGACATCGCCGAGGCGGTGGACTACCCCTACGACCCGCCCTCCGGGCAGCACCTGCACGACATGGTGGACCTCGCGGCCCGGATGCTGCCCCTGGTGCTGGAGCACCGCCGGCGCCACGGGCTGGCCGCGCCCGTGGAACGCCGCCTGGTCGCGGCCGGGGAGCCGGGACGCAGCCTGCGGCTGGAGATCGAGGGGTCCGGCGGCGGGGAGTGGCTGATCCCGCTGGACTCGCCGGCGGCGAAGGGGTCCGCCGAACACGAAGTGGCTCATGTCGCCCTGGACGGGGCGGAGTTCTGCCGGCTGGCGGCGGGGCATCTGCCGCCGCCTGAGGCGGCGGCCGGGCAGGAGGGGGACCGCGAGGCGATCAGGGACGTGCTGCTGGCCGCGGCGAGCATGAGCAGGATGTAGCGCACCCGCGGGTGCGTCGAGGGCCGCCGGCGGAACCGGGGCGACCCGCCCTCTAGGCGAAGACGACCGTCCTGCGGCCGTTCAGCAGAATCCTCCGCTCCGCATGCCACTTCACCGCCCGCGCCAGCGCCTGGCACTCCACGTCCCGCCCGACGGCGACCAGTTGGTCGGGGGTGACGTCGTGCGACACCCGCTCGACCTCCTGCTCGATGATCGGCCCCTCGTCGAGATCGGCGGTGACGTAGTGCGCCGTCGCACCGATCAGCTTCACGCCCCGCGCGTGCGCCTGGTGATACGGCTTCGCGCCCTTGAAGCTCGGCAGGAAGGAGTGGTGGATGTTGATGATCCGCCCCGAGAGCTGCTTGCACAGGTCGTCGGAGAGCACCTGCATGTAGCGGGCGAGGACGACGAGCTCGACGTCCTCCTCGCGCACGATCTCCAGCAGCCGCGCCTCCGCCTCCGGCTTGGTGTCCCTGGTCACCGGGATGTGGTGGAAGGGGACGTTGTAGGAGGCCACCAGCTCGGCGAAGTCGGTGTGGTTGGACACCACTCCGGCGATCTCCACGGGCAGCGCACCGGTCCGCGCCCGGAACAGCAGGTCGTTCAGGCAGTGCCCGAACCTGCTGACCATCAGCAGGATGCGCGTCTTCTCGTCGGCCCGGTTGATCTGCCACTCCATCTGGAAGGAGTCGCCGATCGCCGCGAAGCTCGCCCGCAGCTTGTCCACCGTGACCGGGGCCTCGGCGGAGAAGTGGACGCGCATGAAGAACAGACCCGTGTCGTGGTCGCCGAACTGCTGGCTGTCCTCGATGTTGCAGCCGGTCATGAACAGGTAGCTGGACACGGCGTGCACGATGCCCTGCTTGTCGGGGCAGAACAGGGTGAGGACGTACTGGTCGGCCGGGGCCGCGGCTCGGGTGGACTGCTCGCTCATGGGAAAAGGGTCGCACACACGGACCGGCGTCCGGCCGGTCGTCCCGCTACGCGGAACGGGTCAGGATGCGCAGCACCTCGAGCGTGCTGGGCGGCGCGTCCGGGTCGTCGCCGTCGCTCGCCGCCATCCGTACGTGCGCGTCGCGCGCCGCGCGCACCGCCTCCGGCCAGCCCTCGTGCTCCAGGTACGCGGCGACCGGGGCGTCCGGGCCGACCTGGTGCATGATCCGCAGCACGCGCAGCACGGCGGTGTCGACGAGCGCGGCCTCCTGGGAGTCGCGGAAGATCGTGCCGACGTACTTCTCCGCGGACCAGTTGTCCAGCCAGGTGTCCTCGACCAGCCGGTACACGGCGTCGGTGACGTCCCCGTAGCCGGGGACCCCGGCCAGCCAGACGTCCCGCTGGAAGACGGGGTCGGAGAGCATGTGCAGCGCGGAGCGCACATTGCTGCGCCAGCGCCACCACGGCATGTCGTTGAGCGGCATGCCGCCCATGGTGGAGGAGCGACGGCCGCGACGGGAAGAGTTCTCCGAACCTTGCACGGTCGTCGATCGTACGTTTCCACCTCGTACGCGCCGGACGGACCCCCGCAATTCACCTCCGCGTCACCCCTCGTCGACCGAGCGTCACGTCACGGTTAGCCGTGTGAGGGAAGGGTGCGGGGGCATGACCGGCAGGCGACGCACCCCCCGCACCGTCCTCCCCCGCCCCCTCGTCCGGCCCGCCCGCGCCGGCGTCCTGGCCGCGGGCGCGCTGGCGGCGTGCACCGCGCTGGTCGCCGGCTGCGGGGTCGTCCCCGGCGTCACGGGGGGCTCCGGGGACGACACGATCACCGTGATGACGTGGGCGCCCGAGGGCACCGGCGCCACCAACAAACCCGGCATGCCCGCGTTCGCCGAGGCCTACGGCCGCTGGGTGAACGCCCGCGGCGGCCTCAACGGCCGCACGCTGAAGGTGCTGACCTGCAACGAACGCGACGACGCGGTGGCCGCGGCGCGCTGCGCCCGGCGCGCGGTGGCGGAGAACGCCGTCGCCGTGGTCGGCTCCTACAGCCAGCACGGCGACGCCTTCCTGCCCACGCTGGAGGCCGCCGGCATCCCGTACATCGGCGGCTACGGCATCACCCACGACGAGTTCACCAGCCCGCTGTCCTACCCCGTGAACGGCGGGCAGCCCGCCTTGCTCGCCGGGCTCGGCCGCACCCTCGCCGACGTGTGCGGGCCGGTCGCCCTGGTCCGGCCGGACACCATCGCGGGCGACCAGCTCCCGCCGCTGCTGAACTCCGGCCTCACGGCGGGCGGCCACGACCCGGCCGGCGACCTGCGCGCCGCCGAGGCCGCGACCTCCTACGGCGACGCCGCCGAGCGGGCGCTGGAGCACGCCGCCACCGACACCGGGGAGAAGGGCTGCGTGGTGCCGGCGCTCGGCGACCGCACCGGCACCTTCATGGACTCCTTCCGGCGGGCCCGCGGCGAGCGCCCCGAGGTGCGCACCGCGACCGTGCTGGGCAGCGTCGACCAGACGGTGCTGGACGCCTCCGGCGGGGCGTCGGGGCCGTACGAGGGGGCGTACGTCACCGGCTGGTACCCGGAGGCGGGGGACGCGCGCTGGGACCCGATGAAGGAGGTCGTCCGGGCGGAGGCGTTCGGCGACAACCGGATCGACCCGGCGGACGCCGGGGTGCAGACGACGTGGATCGCCTACACCGTGTTCCGCCAGGCCGTGGAGTCGCTCGGGGACGGGGAGGTCAGCGCGGACGCCGTGACCGGCGCGCTGGACGGCGGTCTGAAGGTCACCACCGGCAACCTCACCCCCACCCTGCGCTGGACGTTCCAGGACGTCCTCGCCGCGGTCGGCCTCCCCCGCCTGGTCAACGCGAACGTCACCCTCCAGGTGGTCGAGCGGGGCCGCCTCGTCTCAGCCGCGGACGGCTTCACGGACGTGACGTCCGCCTTGAAGGAAGCAGCCCTGTAGGAGCGCCCGCCCTCGGGCGGACCCACCCCTCACAACTGCGTGGGCGTCCGCTCGGTCAGCCCGTACTGCCGGGCGATCCCGTTCCACAGCTTCGCGGCCTTCTTCTTCTGCTCGGTGGCGGTCCCACTCGCACGGTTCCCCGCCTCGGTCTCCCCCGTGCTGCGCGCCTGCCCCTTCTTGCAGCCCTTCTTGCCCTTGGTCTGGTCCGCCCAGCGCGCGTAGTGGTCGTCGGCCGAGGCGGACGCCTTCCACGCCTCCCGCAGCGCCTCGGTCAGCGCCTCGTGCTGGGGCAGCTTGTCCACGGGGAGCTGGGACAGGTCGGTCACCAGCTGGTTCCGCTGCTTGGCGGCCTCCCGCAGGTCGGAGGCGGCCTTGCCGAGGTCGCGGCACGCCTTCACGTCCTCCACCGCGCTGATCACGGTGCTGCGGCTGTCGCCGCTGTGCGCCAGCAGCTTGTCCAGCTCGACGGCCTGCTCGCGGGCCGGGTCGACGGTCGGCGAGGGTGAGGCCTCCACGCTCGCGGGCGCGGTGGCGGAGACCGGCTGGTTCGTGCCGCCGCCGTCGTCCTTGCCGCCGCTGCCGAGCAGGGCGCCCGCGCCGACGCCGACGACGGCGAGGCCGACGCCGACCGCGGCGATCAGCGGCCAGCGGGGGCCGCCGTTGCCGCCGCCACCGCCGCGTCCGCCGCGTCCGCCGTGGCCCCCGCGGCCCGCGCCGGGCGGGGCGGGCGGGGTGCGGTCGGTCCGGGCGGGAGGGCCGTGGTCCACGCGCGGCATCTGCTGGGTGGTGCCCGCCGCGCCGTCGTCGTTGCGGAAGAGGTTGTCGAACTCGGCGGGCGGCTGCCGGCCGGCGTCACCGGGCGCGGCGCCGTACGGCTGCGGCGGCCCCTGGTCGGTGACCGGGGCGATGAACTGGGTGGGCTCGGCGTCCGGGGTGCCGGGCCGCGGAAACGGCCCCGGGCCGGCCGGCTGCTGGGCGATGCCGAGGCCGCGGGTGGCCTCCGCGTCGTGCGCGGCGGGCATCTCGGGCGGCAGCGCGCCCGGGGCGACCGGGGGTATGTACTGGGTCGCGCCCTCGTCGGCTCCGCCCGCCGGGACCGGAGGTATGTACTGGGTCGCGCCCTCGTCGGCTCCGCCCGCCGGGACCGGGGGGATGAGCTGCGTGGCGCCCTCGTCCGCGCCGGGCGCGGGCGGCGGCAGCGGGGCGCCGTGGGCGGGCGGGTAGCCGTACCCGCCGCCGGGGGCGCCGTAGCCGTGCTGCGGAGGCAGCGGGCCGCCCGCGGCGTGCCCGCCGTACGCGGCGGCGCCCGAGGCGGCCTGGCCGTAGCCGTCGGTGCCGGTGTGGCCGTAGCCGGGGCCCTGCTGCCCGGCGGGCGCGCCGCCCCAGCCGTAGGCGCCGTGCCCGCCGTGCGCGGGCGGGTAGCCGCCCTGGGGCGGGGCGCCCTCGGGCGGCAGCGGGCCGGGGCCGCCCTGCGGCCGGCTTCCGGCGTCCCAGGAGGGCGGCTGCTGCTGCCACTGCCCGTCGTCCGCGGACGGCCACCCCTGGCCCGCGGAGGGGGCGGCGGCCTGCTGGTCGGGGCCCCAGGAGGTTCCCCAGGTCCGGCCGCCGGGCGGCGCCGAGGCGGGGAACCCGCCGGCGGACGGACCGCCCGTGCCGCCGGGCGCGACCGGACCGGACGTCAGGCCCGGCAGCAGGGGCTCACCACCGTCCGAGGGCAGCACGATGCCTTCGCGCGCGGGGGGCGCCGAGGGATCCTCGCCCTGTCCACTCTGCGTCACCGGGACTCCTACCAATGGGGGACCTTGTGAATCGTCGGCTCACGCTACCGGGTCCCCGGAGCCCCGTGCCACGCAGCACAGAACCCGGCCTCCTGCCCTGTGAGCGCGGTAACAAAACCTGGTCACCACACGCTGATCACGTCCCCTCCGTCCCGCCCGCCTCCCGTGCCGCACGCGGTGTCGCGAACGTCACGCCGCCGTCTGGAGCCCCATCCGCGCCCCGAACTCCCGTACCACCGGCTCCTCCCGGTACGGCTCGAGGCGCTGCTGGAGGTCCTCCAGATACTCCGCGCCCCGGTTGGAGCGCAGCTTGCCGAGCAGTTCGGCCGCCTTCAGGCCCGTGGCACAGGCCTGTTCGATCTCGCGCTGCTGCACCTGCGCGGTGGCGAGCAGCACATGGCCGATGGCCCGGCGCCGCGCACGTGCGGGCGGGTGGCCGTCCAGCGACTCCTGCGCGCACCGCGCGGCGGCCTCCGCCTGGCCGAGGTCGCGGTGGCAGTGCGCCAACTCGTCGGCCAGGTACGCCTCGTCGAAGTGCGCGATCCACGGCGGGTCGTCGCCCGAGCCCGGGTCGGCGGCCTCCAGGGCGCTCACGGCACGCCCCGCCGCGGTGTGCGCGGCCTGGGCGTCGCCCATCAGCGCGTGCCCGCGGGCCTCGGCCGCGAGGAACATCGCCTCGGCGCGGGGTGTCACGCGCCCCCGCGTTCCTTCCTGCGCCGCGCGCGCCAACTGGGCGATCTCGCGCGGGTTTCCGAGCTGGGCGGCGAGGTGGCTCATGGACGCGGCGAGCACGTACCCGCCGTAGCCGCGGTCCCCGGCGGCCTGCGCGAGCCGCAGCGCCTGGATGTAGTACCGCTGGGCCAGGCCCGGTTGGCCGGTGTCGACGGCCATGTACCCGGCCAGTTCGGTCAGTCGGGCGACGGCGGCGAACAGGTCGCGCCCCACCGCCTCGCGGTACGACCCCGCCAGCATCCCCGAGACCACGCTGTTGAGGTAGTGCACCGCGACCGGGCGGACGTGCCCGCTGCCGTACTGGTGGTCCAGCGCGACCAGCGCCTCCGTCATGGACCGCACCGCCGCCACGTCCGACTGGCCCACGCGCGGCCCGGTGGAGCGCGCGACCTGGCCGTCGGGCGCGGAGATCAGCCAGTCCCGGCTGGGCTCCACCAGCGCGGAGGCGGCGACGGACGACCCGGACAGGAAGTCCCGCCGCCCCACGTCGCTGCGCCACAGCTCGCAGACCTGCTCGATGGCGCCCAGTACCGTCGGCGAGAACTGGAGGCCGACCCCCGACGCGAGGTTCTTGCCGTTGGCCATGCCGATCTCGTCGATCGTCACCGTGCGGCCCAGCTTGCGGCCCAGCGCCTCCGCGATGACGGCCGGCGCCCGGCCCCGCGGCTGCTGTCCGCGCAGCCAGCGGGCCACCGACGTCTTGTCGTAGCGCAGGTCGAGGCCGTGCTCCGCACCGCACATGTTGACCCTGCGGGCCAGTCCGGCGTTGGAGCATCCGGCTTCCTGGATGAGCGCCTGCAGCCGTTCGTTCGGCTGCCGGGCGACGAGCGGCCTTGCGGCCATGGCGTACCCCCTGAGGCTGCGGTGCCTGCCCACGCACCGGGTTGACGTGTCTTCCGCGGCCGTACGTCTCACGTCGTCCCGGCGAGACGTCCGGCCGGGAGGATCAATGCCCCGTCGAGATACCGACAATGCGGGACATGTGAGAATTGCCGGGGTATCGACGGTTGCCGACCCCCCTCCTGGTTACCCCGTCGCGGTGGCGGTTCCTCCCGCGCGCCCCCATGGATGCACCCATGCGCCCCGGACACGGGTCCGGTGCCCCTCCCCCGCGCATTCGGCAGGGCGTAACCCCTGGTGACGGGAGTAGTTGTGTTCATCGTGGAAGAGACGATCGCGGGCGCCGACGCCGTACAGATCCCGACGCAGCGCGGGGAATCGCTGCTGGAGACCGCCGTGCGCTATGCCGAGGAGCGCCACTGGGACGTGGTGCCGGGCACCTGGACCGAGGTCGTCGACGGGATGCACGCCTGCTCGTGCGGTGACGCGGCGTGTTCCGCCCCCGGCGCGCACCCGGCGGGACCCGACTGGGCGGACCGGGCGACCGGGAGTGCCGGCGCCGCGCGCCGGATGTGGCAGCAGCGGCCCGGCGCCTCGATCCTGCTGCCCACCGGGCGCGCCTTCGACGCGATCTCCGTGCCGGAGACGGCCGGTCTCCTGGCGCTGGCGCGGATGGAGCGGATGCGCCTCACGCCCGGCCCGGTGACCCGGACGCCGCACCGGCGCACGGAGTTCTTCGTGCTGCCCGGAGCGGCGGCGAAGCTCCCGGATCTGCTGCGCGCGCTGGGCTGGACGGCGTCGTCGCTCGATCTGGCCGTCCTGGGCGAGGGGGCGTACGTGACCGCGCCGCCGACCCGGGTCGGGCGCCACGGTGCCGTGCAGTGGGTCCGCCGGCCGACCCAGGAGAACCGCTGGCTGCCGGACGCGGAGGAGCTGGCGCCGGCGCTCGCGTACGCCTGCGGCCAGAACCGGTGACGGAGGCTCACTCCCCGGGTCCGCGTGCCGCGTTGGTCTCCGCGTAGGCTCCGGGCGACGGAGGAAGACGTGGTGGGGGCTGTCGCCGTACGCGCGCAGGGGCTGTGGAAGCGGTTCGGGAGCAGGTCGCCGTCGGCGGGATCGACCTGGAGCCGCCCGCGGGGCGGTCCGTCGGCCCGGCCGGGCCGAACGGCGCCGGGAGGACGACCGCCCTGTCCCTGGTGACGGGGCTGCTGCGCCCGGACCAGGGCACCGGCGAGATCGCCGGCCACGACGTGTGGCGCGACCGGGTTCAGGTGAGAGCCCGGTCGGTGTCCTCCAGGGGGGACTTCGCCCCTTCGAGCGGTTGTCGGGGCGCGAACCGCTCGCCTGTGCCGGCCGGTCGCGCGGGCTGCCCGGCGAGGAGGCCGACAAGCGGGCCGCCCGACTGCTCGACGTGCTCGGCCCGGGTGGCCTCCGCCTCGCCGTGCCCCGGACGGCGGCCCGCCTCCCGGAGGTCGTCACGGCCGTCGGCAAGGGGCGGGCGGGGCGCCCGCGCACGCCGGGCGACGCCGTCCCCCGTGGGCTCCGGCGGGCCGGGGCGGTCCTGGTGCGGGACGGCCCCCGGCCGGCCCGGTCAAGACCGGCGGCGGCACAGCGGCGTACCGTGGCCCCTCCCCGGGCATCACCGCCGGCCCTCGCCGGCCTCACGCCGCGTCGAGGGAGGCCAGGAAGGGTTCGATGGCGGCGAGCCAGGCTTCGGGCTGGTCGTAGTGGACGAGGTGGCCGGCGTCGGCGACCTCGGCGTACTGGCCGCGGGGGAGGACGCGGACCATCTCCTGGGCCTCGGCGCGGCCCAGTTCGCCGTCCAGGCCGCGGACCACCAGGGCGGGGCAGCGGACCTGGGCCAGCTCCTCCCAGTGGGCGTCGTGGACCCAGGTCTCGCGGGAGCGGAGCATCTGGTCGGGGTCGAAGACGGGGCGCCAGCCGTCGGAGGACTCGGCCATCACCTCGACGTAGAACTCGCCCCGGGCCGGATGGGGCCGCTCCACCCAGGGGTCGTCCTCGCCGAACCACTTCCGTACGTCGGCGAGGGTGGCGAAGGGGACCGGCCAGGACGTGAACCACTCCGCCCACTCGCGCTGCGAGGCGCCCCCGAGGGCGGAGGCCCGCATGTCGCAGATGACCAGGCCACGGACCAGGTCGGGGCGTTTGGCGGCCAGCTGCCAGGCGGTCAGCGCGCCCATCGCGTGGCCGATCAGGACGGCGGGGCCGAGGCCGAGCTGTTCGAGGGCGGCCTCGGCGTCGTCGACGTAGGCGTCGCGGCTGAAGGCGCCCTCCGGGGGCTTGTCGCTGCGGCCGTGGCCGCGCTGGTCGAGGGCGACCGCCCGGTGCCGCGCGGAGAGCCGGCGGGCGGTGGACGCCCAGTGCGAGGCGCGGCCCATCAGGCCGTGCAGTAACAGCACGCCGGGCGCGTCCGGCGCGGTTCCTCCCCCGGGGCCGGGTCCGGCCTTGGCCGGGTCGCCGAACTCCCAGGCGGCCAGGCGTACGCCGTCCGCCCCCGTCACGTCGATGCGTCGCGCCATGGTCCTGGCACCCCCCAAGCTCGCTGCCTGCCCACTGCCTGCCGCCGGCGCCCCGGCTCGCGCCGGCCGCCGGCCTCTGCCTGTTGCCATTGCCGCACGTTATCGAATGAGTATTCGAGAATGCCCTTTTGCCCGCCAACACCCCTCGTTCGAGTGACCCCGCTCGGGATTTGACCGCCGTGGCCCGGGGGAGATCTTCAGCGGGAGGCGGACCGCTCGGGGAAATCGGTCCGAGGGGAATGACCCTGAGAGCTCGGGGCTCCGGGTCAGCACAGGGGAGGACAGGCCCCGGCGCCGTGCGGCGCCGGGGCTCCTCACGTGGTCACGGCACATCGTCCCGTCCCTCCCCGGCCCGGGCGGCGTCCGCGTCGCCGGGCCAAGAACCCCTCAGGTCATATGCCTCACGCGACAGCCTCGCACGTCGGCCCGGCGACCGCTGCGATTCGGCGCAACGAGGACGCGACGGTGCCGGATCCGGCGCGTTCCCGACCGGCGGGCGTGAACCGCTCGTCCCACCGGTCACGGCCCCGGCCGTTCCCCCCGCCGGCGGCCGGCGTCAGGGCTTGGCGACGAAGACGTGCGAGGCGACCTCCGCCTCCAGCTCCGCCGCCTCGCCGCTGCTGCCCACCAGCACGCCGCCCGCGGACTCCGTCACGCTCACCACCGAGCCGGGCTGCACACCCGCCCGGCGCAGCGAGTACATCAGCTGCGCGTCCGTCTGGATCGGCTCGCCGATCCGGCGCACCACGACCGTCTTGCCCTCGGCGCCCGGGTCGAGGTCGGCCAGCGACACCATGCCCTCGTCGAGGAACGGGACGGCGCCGTCGGTCTCGCCCAGCTCCTCCAGTCCCGGGATCGGGTTGCCGTACGGCGACTCGGTCGGGTGCCGCAGCAGCTCCAGGACGCGGCGCTCGACGGCCTCGCTCATCACGTGCTCCCAGCGGCACGCCTCGGCGTGCACCTGCTCCCACTCCAGACCGATCACATCGACCAGGAGACACTCGGCGAGGCGGTGCTTGCGCATCACGCGGGTGGCCAGCCGGCGGCCCTCCTCCGTGAGCTCCAGATGGCGGTCCGGGGCGACGGACACCAGGCCGTCGCGCTCCATCCGGGCCACCGTCTGGCTGACCGTCGGCCCGCTCTGGTCGAGCCGCTCGGCGATCCGGGCGCGCATGGGGACCACACCTTCCTCCTCCAGCTCGAGGATGGTGCGGAGATACATCTCCGTGGTGTCGATCAGTCCGGACATACTTGCCCCTTGATGAGATCTGCGGATTGGCTCTGCCGGAAGGCTGGACGACTCACCGGCGTGTGCGCTGGCCCGATACCCAATTCTTACGCATACGACGGACAACCGGGCCGCGCCTCGGAAACACGGGGGGCCGGCCACCGGGAGAACGGCCGTCCGGGCACCGTATTGACACGGCAGCGGTCCGGACCGCACGGTGATCCGCGACAGGTCCGCCCCGAAGGGAGCCGCATGAGCGACCGCACGCCCGCCGGTCAGTTCCTCGACGCCGCGATCGGGCTGTTGCGGCGGCTCCGCGACGAGGAGGACGGGCCGATGGCGGCCGCGGGCACGATGATCGCGGACACGGTCGCCGACGGCGGACGGCTCTTCGCCTTCGGCGCGGGCCACTCCTCGCTCGCCGCGCAGGACCTCGTCTACCGCGCGGGCGGACTCGCCCTGATGAACCTGCTCACCGTGCCGGGGGCCGTCGGCGTCGACGTCAGGCCGGCGACGCTGGGGTCCGCACTGGAGCGGGTGGACGGGCTGGCGGGTGTGGTGCTGGACTCCTCCCCGCTGCGGGAGGGCGACCTGCTGGTGATCATCTCCCTGTCCGGGCGCAACGCGCTGCCGGTGGAGATGGCGGTGAAGGCGCGCGCCAAGGGCGTGAAGGTGATCGGCGTGACGTCGGTGGCGTACGCGGCACGGACGACGGCGCGGAACCCCTCCGGGACGTTCCTCAAGGACCACTGCGACCTGGTGCTGGACTCGGGGGTCACGGTCGGCGACGCCGAGCTGACCTGGGAGGGCGTGCCCGCGCCGTTCGCGCCGGCGTCCACGGTCGTCACCTCGGCGCTGCTGCAGGCGGTCATGGCCACCGCCGCGGCCGCCCTCGCCGGCCGCGGCATCGAGCCGCCCCTGCTGCGCTCGGGCAACGTCGACGGCGGCCACGACTGGAACGCCCACGTGCTGTCGGAGTACGGCGACCGGATCTTCTACCAGCATTGAGCCCGGTACGCCGCGGGCCACACCGGGGCAGTCACCCCGACGTCCCGGCGCCCCGGCCGCGTGCGCGGGGCACGCGTGGGTCCGCGCCCTACGGCCGGGGCGGTCCTGAGCCGCCGCGTCCCGGCGTCTCGAGAACCGCGCCCTGCAGCCCCGGTCACCTCGGCAGCCCTTGCGCCCGAGCCACCGCCTCGGGCACGTCCGCGGCGGAGCCACCGCTGCCGTACGTGACGGCGCGATCACGGCCGCCGGCTCGCGGACCTCCGCGTCACCGCCGCGCCTCGGACGGCTGCCCGTGGGCCCGGCCCGCGCCTCACCGCTCCCCGGGCAGCAGCGACGCCAGGTCCAGCGCCGTGGCGATGTGCGCCGCGACGTCCTCCGCGTACACCGCGTCGGCGCGTTCGAAGGCGGTGCGGTTCGACGTGCGCAGAAACGTCACGGCACCGAGGGTGCGACCGCGGCTGCGGAGGGCCGTGCACAGGGCGTGGACCGTGTCCTTCGGCCATTGGCGGGCCAGCGCCCACTCCCGTGCCGCGTCCCCCTCGAGCGAGCCCGCGCCGGCCCGCACCGACCCGGCGCGCTCCACGCACTGCAGCGCCGGGTGCCCGTCGGCGTAGAGCGCCGGGAGCCCCGCCCTGCCGTCCAGGCGACTGGGGCCCGAACCGCCGGAGGGGGTCTCGGCGATCCGCACCAGCCGCACCCGGCCGGCGTCGGCCCCGCCCTCGGCGACCCGGTCGATCAGGGCGTGGTCGGCGAAGCCGGCGAGCGCGAAGTCCAGGTGGACGGTCACCGCCTCGGCCGGGTCCTCGCACTCCGCCGCCGCGCGGGCCGCCCGGTGCAGCTGCTGGGCGCGGAACCGCAGCAGCGACGCCTCCTGCTCGCCCTGCCGCGACTCGGTCACGTCCTGGAACAGCCAGCCCACTCCCAGCGGCACCGGCTCCTCCGCGAGCGGTGACGACAGCCGCACGAACCCGTTCCGCCAGCACCTCCGGCGCTCGCCCTCCGGCGTCCGCACGGTCACCCACAGCTCGGCCGGCGCGGGCGGCGCGCCCTCGGCGAGCACATGGGTGAGCGCGCTCTCCAGCTCCTCCACGCCCTGGGCCAGCAGCTCCCCCAGCGGCCGCCCCAGCACCGACGTGCGCCCCGCGCCGAGCGCCCGCGCGGCATGCGCGTTGACCACGGCGGGACGCAGGTCGGCGTCGACGAGGACGACGCCCCAGCTCGCGTCCTCCAGCAGCGCCTCGCTCAGCGCGATGGACCGCTCCAGGTCGATCTGCGCGTGCACCTCGCTGAACGCGCAGTAGACCCCGGCGGGCCTGCCGTCGGGGCCGCGTACGGCGGCGGACTGGGTGCGCACCAGCACGCGGCGGCCGTCCTTGGTCAGCAGCGCGAACTCGTTCACCTGCCGGCCGGGCGCGTCCATGGCCGACATCAGCCGGGCCTCGACCTCCTCGGCGTCCGCGCTGCGCACGGCCCACCCGGCGAGCCCGGCCCGGCCCACCGCCTGCTCGGCGGTCCAGCCGAGGATGCGCTCGGCCTCGCGGTTCCAGTGGGTCACCACGCCGTCCGCGTCGAAGGCGCACAGCGCGGCGTCCATGCCGTCGAGCAGCGCCGCGAGCAGGTCGGAGCCGGCCGGCCCCTCCCGCTCGGGTCCGGGCCCCTCCGGCCCGAGCTCGTCGGTGGCCCCACTACGCCGGGATGCACTCACCTGAACCCCCTGCAGGCTGTGTCCGCACGTACGGCACGACGATTCGCTCACCAACAATCATTCAACTTGAACGTGACTCAGCGCACATCGAGTTCCCGACAAGACGAGGGGAATTGTTGCCCGCCTCCGTGTACCCACGCCTTCACGAGGCAAAAGACCTCACGCGGCGGCCGGGGCACGACGAGGAGGCGGCCGACCGGGCGGCGCACGCCGGCGTGCACGGGACGCACGGCGGACGCGCGGACGGTGCCGCCGGGAGGCCGGCACGAAAAAGTGGTTGATCCGGCGGCGGGTGGTTTCTTAGGGTGGCGGTACTTCGGAAAGGAGGTGGTTCGGCAGATGTATGACAACCGGACGGAAGAGGTGGCTGCGGGCTAGTGGCCCGTCGTCGTACTCGGTTCGGCGCCGGACCGGCGTGCACGAGATGCACGCAGCCGGCCTAATCCAACGCAGTCACCCGACCCGCGAGTCGCCGGTAACGTCCGGCCGGCTCCCCCGAGGGGGAACCAGACTCGCGGGTCGCCTGCGTTCCCGGACCGGTCAGCGGGCGAGGGACGTGTAGCCCTCGATCTCGCGCGGGTCGCGCGAGCCCGGGCCCACGTAGCGGGCCGACGGGCGGACCAGACGGCCCGTGCGCTTCTGCTCCAGGATGTGCGCCGACCAGCCGGCGGTGCGGGCGCAGGTGAACATCGACGTGAACATGTGGGCCGGCACCTCGGCGAAGTCCAGCACGATCGCGGCCCAGAACTCCACGTTCGTGGCCAGCACCCGGTCCGGGCGGCGGGCGTGCAGCTCGGCCAGGGCGGCCTTCTCCAGCGCCTCGGCGACCTCGTAGCGCGGCGCGCCCAGCTCACGGGCGGTGCGGCGCAGCACGCGGGCGCGCGGGTCCTCCGCCCGGTAGACGCGGTGGCCGAACCCCATCAGGCGCTCGCCCTTGTCGAGGGTCCGCTTGACGTACGCCTCGGCGTCCCCGGTGCGCTCGATCTCCTCGATCATGTGCAGCACGCGCGAGGGCGCGCCGCCGTGCAGCGGGCCGGACATGGCGCCGACGGCCCCGGAGAGGGCGGCGGCGACGTCCGCGCCGGTGGAGGCGATGACGCGGGCGGTGAACGTGGAGGCGTTCATGCCGTGCTCGGCGGCCGACGTCCAGTACGCGTCGACGGCGGCGACGTGCTTGGGGTCGGGCTCGCCGCGCCAGCGGATCATGAAGCGCTCGACGACCGACTCGGCCTTGTCGATCTCGCTCTGCGGCACCATCGGCAGCCCCTGGCCGCGCGCCGACTGGGCGACGTACGACAGGGCCATGACGGCGGCGCGGGCGAGGTCCTCGCGGGCCTGCTCGGCATCGATGTCGAGGAGCGGTTTCAGGCCCCACACGGGGGCGAGCATGGCGAGCGCGGACTGCACGTCGACGCGTATGTCGCCGGAGTGCACGGGGATGGGGAACGGCTCGGCGGGCGGCAGTCCGGGGGCGAACGCCCCGTCGACGAGCAGCCCCCACACGTTGCCGAAGGAGACGTGCCCGACCAGATCCTCGATGTCGACGCCCCGGTAGCGCAGGGCACCGCCCTCCTTGTCCGGTTCGGCGATCTCCGTCTCGAACGCGACGACTCCTTCGAGCCCGGGTACGAAGTCGGACATCAGCGGCTCCTCTGCGGTGGGTGACAGATGGTGTTGTGGGGTGGGACGACCATGTGTCGTGGCGCGGTCGGCGTGGGTCCGGGGGATCCGCGGTCGGCTCGGGTGGACTCGCGGTCGTGGACGTCACCCCTGTGATGCCCGGCTGGCGGTCACCCAACCGGATCAGTGCCAGCACGATATCCCTGAGTGCCAGTTTTGGGGAGGGTTCGCGGCACTGAGTGCCATCCGTGAGCTTGGGCACCACCCGTCCGTGACGTGGGCCACCCGCCCCTCGGGGCCCGTGGGGATACGGCAGGATGACGGCGTGACCGACCGAGACGCCGTCCCCCTCGATCTCGCCTCGATGCGCAAGCAGTACCGGACCGAGGGGCTCTCCGAGACCGACCTCGCCGCCACCCCCGTCGAGCAGTTCGCGCGCTGGTTCGCGCAGGCCGCGCGGGAGGGCGGGCTGTTCGAGCCGAACGCCATGATCGTGTCGACCGCGGACGCGGCGGGCCGGCCCAGCTCGCGCACGGTGCTGCTGAAGCACTTCGACACGAGCGGGTTCGTCTTCTACACCAACTACGACTCCCGCAAGGGCCGCGACCTGGCCGGGAACCCGCACGTCTCGCTGCTGTTCCCCTGGCACCCGGTCGCCCGGCAGGTCATCGTCACCGGCACGGCGCGGCGCACCGGCCGCGCCGAGACGGCCGCGTACTTCCGCACCCGGCCGCACGGCTCCCAGCTGGGCGCGTGGGCCAGCGGGCAGTCGACGGTGATCGCCTCCCGCGAGGAGCTCGACGCGTCCTACGCCGAGCTGGCGGCACGCTACCCGGAGCCCGAGCGGGTGCCGGTGCCGCCGCACTGGGGCGGGTTCCGGGTGACCCCGGAGACGGTGGAGTTCTGGCAGGGCCGCGAGAACCGCCTCCACGACCGCCTGCGGTACGTCGCCGTGCCCGGCGGGGGCTGGCGGGTGGAACGGCTCGCGCCGTGAGCGGGCGGAAGGCCGGCGGACCTGACGGGAGCACGGAGCTCCCGCTGAGCGAGGCAGCGTCCGAGGCCCGCGCGCTCGCCGCGCGCGGCGACGTCACGGTGGAGGACGTCGTCCCCGCCCTCCACTCGGTACGCGAAGCCCGTGAGCGGACGTGATCGCGCGCCCTCAGAGCGTGCCCCAGAGGTACACCGTCCGGTGGCCGTCGAGCAGCCCGGCCACCCGGGCGCGGAAGGCGTCGGTGAGCGGGGGCCAGTTCCAGAACTCGAAGCCCAGGCAGCCGAAGGCGAGCGGGGCCTCGTCCCAGCCCCAGTCCGGGACGGCGACGGCGACCGCGCATGCGGGGCAGTCGACGGTCGCGGCGCCGGTGTCGTACCACGTCCGCATGGCGGCGGAGAAGCGGGACCACGTCCCCTTCTCGAGAGGCGTCGGGACGCCGCAACGCGGACAGATCGCGGCGCCGGGCATGTCCGCACCGCTGGTGAAGCCCGTACGGACGGTGTGGACGGCGAGTCCGTCCGAGGGCTCGAAGTCCCGGTCGCCGGCCACCGCACGATCCCAGTGCGGCCCCGGCGGATGTCCCAAGGGCTGTCCGAGCACGCAGTCCGTGCGTTCCGCGAGGACCACGCCCTCGGCCACCAGCCGGTCCATCACCCGCCCGGCGAGCCGGGCGGCGTCCGCTCCGCCGGCGTCGAGGTCGACGAGCGTCTGAAAGGAGTCACCCACGCGCACACCGTAGGTGACGCCGCTGACGGGACCCTCAGCCCAAGGCGTCGTCCAGCAGGTCCGCCCACTGGGCGACCACCCGGTCGCGGCGGGCGGCGTCGTCGGTGAGGAGGGTGGCGAGGCCCAGGCCGCGGGCCATGTCGAGGAAGCCCTGGACGGTCTCCCGGACGCCGGGGCGGGACTCGTCGGCGCCGAGGAGCTCCACGGCGATGCGGTGCGCGTCGCGCCCGACGCGCAGCTCCAGCTCGGTCACCCGCGGCCGCAGCTGCTCCTCGTTGGACGCGGCCACCCACAGGTGCAGGGCGGCGCGGAACAGGGGGCCGGTGTAGAGGCCGACGAGGGCGGCGACCACCGCCCGGCGGTCGTGGGCGGCGGCGCCGTCGGGGAAGAGGGCGCGCAGGGCCGTGGAGCGTTCCTCGGCGACGTACTCCACGGCGGCCGTGAACAGGTCCTCCCGGGTCGGGAAGTGGTGCTGGGCGGCGCCCCGGGAGACGCCCGCGCGTTCGGCGACGACGGAGACCGTGGAGCCCGCCCAGCCGTGTGCGGCGAGGCAGGCCACGGCGGCCTCCAGCAGCCGCTGCCGGGTGGCCCGGCTGCGGTCCTGCTTGGGGAACCGTCCGGCACGGTCGGCCGTGCTCACACCACCCATTCCGGATCCCGTCGTTCGAGGAACGCCGTCATGCCCTCGCGTGCGGGCGCGGAGGCGAAGAGGCGGGCCGAGAGCGCGGTCAGGGTGTCCGCGTCCCGGTCGAAGGTCTCCAGCACCCTAGCCGTGAGCAGCCGTTTCGTCTCGGCGAGGGCCTCGGGGGCGGACCGGCGCAGCCCGTCGAGGACCGGGGCGAGGGTCTCGTCGGCGTCGTCGCCGGCCGCGGTGAGCAGGCCGATGCGGGCGGCCTCGTCCGCGTAGAAGCGTTCCCCCGTGAGGTAGTGGCGGGCCAGGGCCCGCGGGTCGGTGCGGGGCAGCAGCGGCAGGGAGATCACCGCCGGGGCGACCCCGATGCGCACCTCGGTGAAGGCGAACGTCGACGCGCGGGAGGCGACGGCGATGTCGCAGGCGGCGAGCAGCCCCAGGCCGCCCGCGCGGACGTGCCCGGTGATCCGGGCGACGACGGGTTTGGGCAGTTCGACGATCTGCCGCAGCAGGCTCACCAGCGCCTCAGGGGCGGGTGGGTCGCGCAGGTCCGCGCCCGCGCTGAACGTGGTGCCGGTGTGGGTGAGGACCACCGCGCGGACGCCGGTGTCCTTCCCGGCGTCGGTGAGCGCGGCGGCGAGGTCGCCGACGAGGGCGGCGGACAGGGCGTTGCGGCGCTCCGGGGCGTCGAGGGACAGGGTCTCGACGCCCCGGGTGCGTCGGCGGCCGATCAGGGTCACGAGGGCTCCTCGTGCGCCGCCCTCAGTTCGCGGCGCAGGATCTTTCCGGAGGCGGCGCGGGGCACGCCGTCGGTGAAGGTGACGTGCCGGACCCGCTTGTACGGGGCGACGCGTCCGGCGACGTACGTCATGACCTCGCCCTCGGTGAGGTCCGGGGCGGAGGGGTGGCGGACGACGAAGGCGTGCGGGACCTCGTTGCCGTCCTCGTCGTGGACGCCGATGACGGCCGCGTCGGCGACGCCGGGGTGGGTGAGCAGCAGCGCCTCCAGCTCGGCGGGCGCGACCTGGAAGCCCTTGTACTTGATGAGCTCCTTGACCCGGTCGACGACGAACAGCCAGCCCTCCTCATCGACGTGACCCACGTCCCCGGTGTGCAGCCAGCCTCCCCCACTCTCGGCTCCGCTCGAGCGGGAGGTGCCCCCACTGTCGATCATCGCGGCGGTGGCGTCGGGGCGCCCGAGGTAGCCCTTCATCACCTGCGGGCCGCGGATGAGGATCTCCCCGGACTCGCCCGGCCCGAGGTCCTTGCCGGGATCGTCGAGGGAGACGATCCGCATCTCGGTGCCGGCGATGAGCTTGCCGACGGTGCCGGGCGGGGCCTCCGCCATGAGGTCCAGCGGGACGACGTGGGTGCCGGGCGACAGCTCCGTCATGCCGTACGCCTGGCCGACCGGCGGCAGGCCGAGCCGTTGCGCGCAGGCGGCGGCGAGGTGCGCGTCCAGGGGCGCGGCGGCGCTGATGACGTGCTTCAGGGAGGAGAGGTCGTACGCGGCGACGAGCGGGTGCTTGGCGAGGGCCAGCACGATCGGCGGGGCGACGTACAGGGCGGTGATGCGGTGGTTCTGGACGGCGGCGAGGAACGTCTCCAGGTCGAAGCGCGGCAGCACGACGACGGTGGCGCCCTGCCGCAGCGGGGCGTTCATCAGCGCGGTGAGGCCGTAGATGTGGAAGAACGGCAGCACGGCGAGGATGCGGTCGCCGGGACCCGCCGTGATGGACGGCTGGAGCTGGGCGAGGTTGGTGGCGATCTGCCGGTGGGTGAGCATCACGCCCTTGGGGACGCCGGTGGTGCCGGAGGAGTACGGCAGCGCGGCGACGTCCTCGGCCGGGTCGATGTCGACGACCGGCTCGGGGGCCGTGCAGGCGAGCATGTCGATCAGGGAGCGGTGTCCGGGCGCGCTGTCGCAGACGAAGATCTCCTCGACGCCGCCCGCGAGTTCGGCGGCTCTGCGCGCGCTGTCCAGCAGGGGGGACACGGTGACGATCCAGCGGGCCGCGCAGTCTTCGAGTTGCTTGGCGAACTCCTCGGGGGTGGCCAGGGGGTGCACGGTGGTGACGGAGGCGCCCGCGCGGGTGGCCGCGTAGAAGGCGGTGGGGAAGGCGATCGTGTTGGGGCTGTGCAGGGCGAGCACGTCCCCCTTGCGCACGCCCGCCTCGGCGAGTCCGGCGGCGACCCGCCGGTGGAAGCGGTCCAGCTGTTCGTAGGTGAGGGTGGTGCCGTCGGTGCCGTCGATCAGGGCCGGGACGCTCCCGAACTCGGCGGCGCGCGCGAGCACCGCCTCGTGGATGGGGAGTTCGACCGGCGTGACGTCTGCGTAGTCGCTGCGGAACATGGTTCCTCCAAGACGGCCGGGAGGCGTGCCGGTCGCGTGTCTAGTACGACTTGGGCAGGCCGAGGGTCTGGTGGGAGACGTAGTTGAGAACCATCTCCCGGCTCACCGGCGCGATACGGGACACGCGCGCGGCCGTGATCAGCGAGGCGAGCCCGAACTCACGGGTGAGGCCGTTGCCGCCGAGGGTGTGCACGGCCTGGTCGACGGCCTTCACACAGGCCTCGGCCGCCGCGTACTTGGCCATGTTGGCGGCCTCCCCCGCGCCGATGTCGTCACCGGCGTCGTAGAGGTGGGCGGCCTTCTGCATCATGAGGCGGGCGAGTTCGAGGTCGATGTGCGCCTGCGCGAGGGGGTGCGCGATGGCCTGGTGGGAGCCGATGGGCGCCTTCCAGACGGTGCGGTCGCGGGCGTACTCGACGGCGCGGGACAGGGCGAAGCGGCCCATGCCGATCGCGAACGCGGCCGTCATGATGCGCTCGGGGTTCAGCCCGGCGAACAGCTGGAGCAGACCGGCGTCCTCTCCCCCGCCTCCGCCCACGAGCGCGTCGGCGGGCAGCCGTACGTCGTCGAGGACCAGCTCGAACTGCTTCTCCGCGGCGCTGAGTTCCATGTCGATCTTGTGGCGCCGGAAACCCGGGGTGTCGCGCTCCACGATGAACAGGCAGGGCTTGAGGCGCCCGGTGCGGGCGTCCTCGGTGCGGCCGACGACGAGCGTGGCGTCGGCGATGTCCACACCGGAGACGAACACCTTGCGGCCGGTGAGCAGCCAGTCGCCGGTGGCGGGGTCACGCCGGGCGGTGGTGGTGATGCGGTGGGAGTTGGAGCCGGCGTCGGGCTCGGTGATGCCGAAGGCCATGATGCGGGTGCCGTCGGCGAGGGCGGGCAGCCAGTCCCGCTTCTGCTCCTCGGAGCCGAAGCGGGCGATCACCGTGCCGCAGATGGCCGGGGAGACCACCATCAGCAACAACGGGCAGCCCGCGGCGCCGAGTTCCTCCAGGACGATGGAGAGTTCGGAGATGCCGCCGCCTCCGCCGCCGTGCTCCTCCGGGAGGTTGACGCCGAGGAAGCCGAGTTCGGCGGCCTCCGCCCAGAGTTCGGTGGCGGGCCTGCCTTCCTCCACGGTGCGGGTGAAGTATGCGCGGCCGTATTTGTGGCCCAGAGCGGACACCGCCGCGCGGAGGGCCTTGTGTTCCTCTGACTCGATCACCGGCATGCGGGCTCCTTGGGAGGAGGGGCTGGGAGTCGTGGGCGGGTGCGGGTTCGTCGTGGCTGGTCGCGCAGTTCCCCGCGCCCCTCAGGAGGTTTCCTCCACCACCGCCAGGAGGGCGCCGAGCCCCACCTGCTGGCCCGGGGTCGCGTGGAGGGTGGTGAGCGTTCCTGCCACGGGCGCCGTGATCTTGTGCTGCATCTTCATCGCCTCCAGCCAGAGCAGGGGCCGGCCGGCCTCCACGTCCGCGCCCTCCGTGACGCCCTCGGCGATGCGGACCACCGTGCCGGGCATCGGGGCGAGGAGGGAGCCGGGGGCGTGGTCGGCCTCCGGGTCGGGGAAGCGGGGCAGGGCGGTCAGCGCCGTGGTGCCGACGTACACGCGGTCGCCGTGGCGGCCGACCTCGTAGCGGCGCCGTACGCCGTCGGTCTCCAGGATCACCAGGGACGCGTCCGCGTGCACGACCGTCACGCCGTCGGCCGCGAGGCCGGTGCGGGTGTGGCGGTAGCGGACCTCGTGCTCCTCGCCGTTCATCGCGTACCGCTTGACCTGCGGCTGCGAGGGCACGTTGCGCCAGCCGCCGAAGCGGGAACGGCCGTGCGCGTCGGCGAGGGCGGCGGCGAGCGGGGCGTACGGGTCGGGGGCGGACGTGGTGAGGGCGGCCAGGTGGCGGTCGTAGAAGCCGGTGTCCATGCGGCCCTGTGCGAACTCCTCGTGGCGCAGGGAGCGAACGAGGAGGTCGCGGTTGGTGACGGGGCCGTGGATCACCGCGCGTTCCAGGGCCGCGGCGAGCTTGCGGACCGCCTCGGCGCGGGTGGGGGCGTGGGCGACGGCCTTGGCGAGCATCGGGTCGTAGTGGACGCCGATGTCGTCGCCGTCGGCGTAGCCCGTGTCGAGGCGGACGGCGCCGGGGACGGCCAGGCGGTGCAGGCGGCCGGTCTGCGGGGCCCAGTCGTGGGCGGGGTCCTCGGCGTAGAGGCGGGCCTCGACGGCGTGGCCGCGCGGGGCCGGCGGCTCGGGGTCCAGGGCGTGGCCCTCGGCGACCCGGATCTGCTCGGCGACCAGGTCGACACCGAACACCTCCTCCGTCACCGGGTGTTCGACCTGGAGCCGGGTGTTCATCTCCAGGAAGTGCGCCCGGTCGCCGGCGACCAGGAACTCCACGGTGCCGGCGCCGGCGTAGCCGGCCGCGCGGGCGGCACGGACGGCGAGGGTGTGGAGTTCCTCGGTGAGCGCGGCGGAGAGGCCGGGTGCCGGGGCCTCCTCGATCACCTTCTGGTGCCTGCGCTGGAGGGAGCAGTCGCGGGTGCCGAGCGTCCACACCGTGCCGTGGGTGTCGGCGAGGACCTGCACCTCGACGTGGCGGCCGTTCTCCAGGTACGGCTCGACGAACACCTCCCCGTCACCGAAGGCGCTCGCGGCCTCCGCGCGGGCGGCGGCGAGTTCGGCGTCCAGGTCGGCGAGGTCGCGCACCACGCGCATGCCGCGTCCGCCGCCGCCCGCCGCGGCCTTCACCAGCACCGGCAGGTCGGCCTCGGTGACGTCGGTGAGCGGCGCGACGCCCATGAGCCGCTTGGCGCGCGTCTTGGACGCCATCGCCTCGATCGCCTCCGGCGGCGGGCCGATCCACACCAGCCCGGCGTCCTGGACGGCGCGCGCGAAGCCGGCGTTCTCGGAGAGGAATCCGTAGCCGGGGTGCACGGCGTCCGCGCCGGCCGCGAGGGCGGCCTTCACGATCAGGTCGCCGCGCAGGTACGTGTCGGCGGGCGCCGAGCCCGGGAGCCGTACGGCGGTGTCGGCGACGCGCGTGTGCAGGGCGTTCCCGTCGGCGTCGGAGTGCACGGCGACAGTCGCGATGCCGAGGTCGCGGCAGGTGCGGGCGATGCGGCAGGCGATCTCGCCGCGGTTCGCGACAAGCACGGAAGCAATCACTGGGGCCTCACATCCGGAAGACGCCGAAGCCGCCGCGCGCGCCCTCGTAGGGCGCGGTGTGCACGGCGGACAGGCACAGGCCGAGGACGGTGCGGGTGTCGCGCGGGTCGATGACGCCGTCGTCGTACAGCCGCCCGGACAGGAACATCGGCAGGGACTCGGACTCGATCTGCTGCTCCACCATGGCGCGCAGCGCCGCGTCCGCCTCGTCGTCGTACGGCCGGCCCTTCGCGGCGGCCGACTGACGGGCGACGATCGACAGCACGCCGGCGAGCTGCTGCGGGCCCATGACGGCGGACTTGGCGCTGGGCCAGGCGAACAGGAAGCGCGGGTCGTACGCCCGCCCGCACATGCCGTAGTGGCCGGCGCCGTAGGAGGCGCCCATGAGGACGGACAGGTGCGGGACGCGGGAGTTGGAGACCGCGTTGATCATCATCGCGCCGTGCTTGATGATGCCGCCCTGCTCGTACTCCTTGCCGACCATGTAGCCGGTGGTGTTGTGCAGGAACAGCAGCGGGATGTCGCGCTGGTTCGCCAGCTGGATGAACTGGGCCGCCTTCTGCGACTCCTCGCTGAAGAGGACCCCCCGCGCGTTGGCGAGGATGCCGACCGGACAGCCGTGCAGGGACGCCCAGCCGGTGACCAGGCTGGCGCCGTACAAGGGCTTGAACTCGTCGAAGTCGGAGGCGTCGACGATCCTCGCGATCACCTCGCGCGGGTCGAAGGGGATCTTCAGGTCGCCGGGGACGATGCCCAGCAGCTCCTCCGGGTCGTGCACGGGCGGCTCCGCGGGACCCGGATCGGGGTACGCCTTGCGGTGGTTGAGGCGGGCGACGACCCGGCGGGCCTGGCGCAGCGCGTCCGGCTCGTCCACGGCGAAGTGGTCGGCGAGACCGGAGACGCGGGCGTGCATGTCCGCGCCGCCCAGGGACTCGTCGTCGCTCTCCTCGCCGGTCGCCATCCTCACCAGCGGCGGGCCGCCGAGGAACACCTTCGCCCGCTCCTTGACCATGATCGTGTGGTCGGACATGCCGGGCACGTACGCGCCCCCGGCGGTGGAGTTGCCGAAGACGACGGCGACGGTGGGGATGCCGGCGGCGGACAGCCGGGTCAGGTCCCGGAAGACCGCGCCGCCGGGGATGAAGATCTCCTTCTGCGAGGGAAGGTCGGCGCCGCCGGACTCCACCAGGCTGATCACGGGCAGCCGGTTGGCGAAGGCGATCTCGTGGGCGCGCAGCGCCTTCTTCAGCGACCAGGGGTTGCTGGCCCCGCCGCGCACCGTCGGGTCGTTGGCGGTGATCAGGCACTCCACGCCCTCGACGACCCCGATGCCGGTGACCAGGGAGGCACCGACGGCGTGGTCGCTGCCCCAGGCGGCCAGCGGGGACAGCTCCAGGAACGGGGTGTCGGGGTCGAGCAGCAGCTCGATGCGTTCGCGGGCGAGCAGCTTGCCGCGCTTCCGGTGCCGCTCGACGTACTTCTCGCCGCCGCCCGCGAGGGCCTTGGCGTGCTCGGCGTCGAGCTCGGCCAGCTTGGCGAGCATGGCCTCGCGGTGCTCCCGGTGGTCAGGGTCGGACGGGTTCAGGGCGGACGCGAGGACCGTCACAGGAGCACCTCCGGGATGTCGGCGTGGCGGGAGCGCAGCCACTCCCCCAGCGCCTTGGCCTGCGGATCGAAACGGGCCTGCGCGGCGACGCCCTGGCCGAGGATGCCCTCGACGACGAAGTTGAGGGCGCGCAGGTTCGGCAGCGCGTGCCGGGTGACGGGCAGGCCGCGGGCCTCCGGGATCAGCTCCCGGAACCGTGCGACGGTCAGCTCGTGCGCGAGCCACCGCCAGGCGTCGTCGGTCCGCGCCCACACGCCGACGTTGGCGTTGCCGCCCTTGTCGCCGCTGCGGGCGCCGACGACCCGGCCGAGGGGCGCGCGGAGGGTCGGCCCCGGCGGCAGCGGCTGCGGACGATGTGGCTCCGGTACGTCGCCGAGGGCGGCGGTGTCCTGGGGCGGGTCCACGGTGATCCTGCGCCCGTCAGGGAGGACGGCCACATGGTCGACCTCACCATGGGGGACGTACACATCCTCGAAGACCCCATAGGGGAAGCCCTTCCCCGGTGGCGCCACCACATGGAACCCGGGGTAGCTGGCCAGCGCCAGCTCGATGGCGGCCCCGCTGAGCACCCGTCCGGCCTTCTGCTGGTCCGGGTCCCGCACGACGAGCCGCAGCAGCGCGCTCGCGGTCTCCTCCGTGCCGGCGTCGGCCCGGTCGGTGCGCGCGAGTTCCCAGCGGACCTCGGCGGGCGGTGACGCGGCGAGGGCGTCCCTCATCTGCTCCCGCACGAGCGCGGCCTTCGCGTCGATGTCGAGCCCGGTGAGCACGAACACGACCTCGTTGCGGAACCCGCCGAGCCGGTTCAGCCCGACCTTGAGCGTGGGCGGCGGGGCTTCCCCGCGCACCCCCTCGACCCGCACCCGGTCGGGCCCCTCCTGGGTGAGCCGCACGGTGTCCAGCCGCGCGGTGACGTCCGGCCCGGCGTACCGGGCGCCGCCCGTCTCGTACAGCAGCTGCGCGGTGACCGTGCCGACGTCGACGAAGCCGCCGGTGCCGGGGTGCTTGGTGACGACGCACGAGCCGTCGGGGTGGATCTCGGCGAGGGGGAAACCGGGCCGGCGCAGGTCGCGGGGGTCGTGTTCGGCGAAGAACGCGTAGTTGCCGCCGGTGGCCTGCGCCCCGCACTCCAGCACATGCCCGGCGACGACCGCGCCCGCCAGCCGGTCGTGGTCGGCGGGCTTCCAGCCGAAGTGCGCGGCGGCGGGCCCGGTGACCAGGGCGGCGTCGGTGACCCGTCCGGTGACCACCACGTCGGCGCCGGCCCGCAGGCACTCGGTGATGCCGAAGCCGCCGAGGTAGGCGTGGGCGGCGAGGCTGCCGGGGTGCCGGGCGGTGAGGTCGTCGCCCTCGACGTGGGCGACCCGTACGGGGACGCCCAGCCTGCCTGCCAAATCCCGTACGGCGTCCGCGAGTCCGGCCGGATGCAGCCCGCCCGCGTTGGTGACGATCCGGACGCCCTTCTCGTGCGCGAGGCCGAGGGTGTCCTCCAGTTGCCGCAGGAAGGTGCGGGCGTATCCGGCGGACGGGTCCTTCAGGCGGTCCCGGGCCAGGATGAGCATGGTCAGCTCGGCGAGGTAGTCACCGGTGAGGACGTCCAGCTCCCCGCCCGTCAGCATCTCGCGCAGGGCCTCGGCCCGGTCGCCGTAGAAGCCGGAGAAGTTGCCGACGCGCAGGGGTGCGGCCGTCACGAGGCGTCCCCCTTCGGCTCCCGCCCTCCGCCGGGCGGACCGGCGAAGGCCTGCGCGATGTCCAGCCAGCGGTCGGCGTCGGGGCCGTCGGCGGTCAGGGCGAGGTCGGCACGGTGGGCGCGCTGGGTCACCAGGAGGCAGAGGTCGAGGGCGGGGCCGGTGACGCGTTGCGGGGCGTCCTCGGGGCCGTACGCCCAGACGTCACCGTCCGGTCCGGTGAGTTCGACGCGGAACGGGTCGGCGGGCGGAGTGAGTCCGTGGACGCCGTACGCGAAGTCGCGGGTGCGGACGCCGAGTCGGGCGATGTGCCGCAGCCGGCCGGTGGCCGCGCGCTCCACGCCCAGCGCGTCCGCCACGTCCAGGCCGTGCGCCCAGGTCTCCATCAGGCGGGCGGTGGCCATCGAGGCGGCGGACATCGGTGGCCCGTACCAGGGCAGCCGGACCCCGGACGGCACGGCCCGCAGCGCCTTGTCGAGCGCGTCCCGCCCCGCCCGCCAGCGCTCCAGCAGCACGTCCGGCGACACCCGGGCGCCCTCCTCCGCACCCTCGTCCACGAAGGTGTGCGGGGCGGCGAGGGCGGCCTCGACCAGCTTCTGGAATCCGTCCGCGTCGGTGGCGGCGACGAGCGCCGCGTGGTCGGTCCAGGCGAGGTGCGCGATCTGGTGGGCGACGGTCCAGCCGGGGGCGGGTGTCGCCAGCGCCCACCGCTCGGGGCCGAGACCGGCCACGAGCCGGTCCAGCTCCTCGCTCTCCTCCCGCAGATCGTCGATCACAGGCGTCGGATCGGACACGAGGCGCTCCCCTCGGGGCACGGACACGGCGGCGGCGTGCGGGGCGGACGGGGGGAGCATGGCAGGGGGGCGAGAAACAAGCAAGCATGCTTGCATGATTCTTTCGACGGGCCGATCGCCGCCGAGGGACGTGCTGGACTGGATCAAGACGCTCGCCAAGGAGGACCCCGAGAGCCGCCCGCACGTCACAGCCGCCCTGGAGCGGCTTCAGGAGGTGGGTCCGGCGTTGCGGCGTCCGACGGCCGACGCGATCGGGAGGGGCCGCTGCCGCAACACGCGGGAGTCACGTCCACGCAGCAGCGGATCGGCCGGCATCAGGATGCTGTTCGTCCTCGCCCCCGAGCGACGGGCGACGGCGGTGGGCTCCGGGCTCACGCCCCGGGCGTGAAGGCGACGTCGGTGAGGTCACGTTCCAGGACGACGCCCTGGTGGCCGTAGGTGCGGATCGAGGGCACCTTCAGCAGCAGGCAGAAGCGGTCGGTGGAGGCGACCGTGTCCGCTATCCGGCGGTACGAACGGCGGAGGAAGTGGAGGGCGGCGTGGTTGGTGAGGGCGGTCTGCCCGCAGACCAGGATGACGGGACGCTCGCCGCCGGGAGCGGTGAACTTGGCGAGAAGGACGTACTCCTCGTTGCCGCTGTCCCGGCGGTGGAGCACCCCGCCCGCCTCGAACGCCAGCGGGTGCTCCGGGTGGGTGTAGGGGTGGAACGTGACGCCGGGCAGGGTGTGCGCGACATGACCCGCGCTCCGGGCGTTCGACCCGAGCGGGCCTCCGATGCAGAACTCGGGCCTGTTGCCGTTGCTCCCCCGGAAGTCGTCGCTGCGGACGACCTCGACCTCGCACTCCAGGCTGTGGCTGAGAACGGCCGCCTCGATCATCGCCTGGACGTCATGGTGGTGCGTGGTGCCCGGAGCGCCGTACTTGTTGTTCATCACGATCAGGCACGTGTCGCCGGGACGGGCGCCGACCACGCGCATCCGCAGCCGCAGGTCCCGGTTGTGCCTGCCGCGCTGCCACAGCCACACCGCCAGGCCGCTCAGACAACTGGCGAGCAGCCCCAGCACGAGATCGCCCAACGCCCCCGCCAGCATGCCGCTCCCCCCTGTGCGTGCCCGTACCCTACCCGGCCGCGCGACGGGCGACGCCGCGCCCGCCTCAGGAGCCGCCCGCGGTCTTCCTGTTCCTCCTCCGCCCCACCTGCGTCCGCACCGCGCCCATGCTCGCCGCGATGACCAGGGCGATGGCGGCGGCCTCCGTCGCGGCGAGGGCCTGGTCGAGGACGAGGAAGCCGGCGGCGGCCGCGAGGGCCGGTTCCAGGCTCATCAGGATCGCGAAGGCCGACGCGGGCAGCCGTCGCAGCGCGAGGAGCTCGAGGGTGTAGGGCAGGACGGACGACAGCACCGCGACCGCCGCGCCCAGCGCGAACGTCGTCGGGTCGAGCAGCTTGGTGCCGGACTCCAGGACGCCCAGCGGCAGGAACAGCACCGCCGCCACCGCCATGGCGAGGGCCAGCCCGTCCGCCTGCGGGAAGCGGCGCCCGGTGCGCGCGCTGAAGACGATGTACGCCGCCCACATCGCCCCGGCGCCCAGCGCGAAGGCGACGCCCAGCGGGTCGAGGCCGCTGAAGCCTCCGCCGCCGAGGAGGAACACGCCGGCGAGGGCGAGCGCGGCCCACACGAGGTTGACCGCGCGCCGGGAGGCCAGCACGGAGAGGGCGAGCGGCCCCAGGACCTCCAGGGTGACCGCGGGGCCGAGCGGGATGCGGGCGACGGACTGGTAGAAGAGGCCGTTCATCGCCGCCATCGCGAGGCCGAAGGCGATCACCGTGCCCCAGTCGGTCCGCGAGTGCCCGCGCAGCCGCGGCCGGCACACCACCATCAGCACCAGCGCCGCGACCAGCAGCCGCAGGGTGACCACCCCGAGCGCGCCGGCGCGCGGCATCAGCGTCACCGCGAGCGCCCCGCCGAACTGCACCGAGATGCCGCCGGCCAGCACCAGCCCGACCGGTCCCAGGGCGCCCCGGCGGCCGCCCGGGGCGCCGGCCTGCGCGGGGGCGGGACCGTGGCTCTGCCCGGGTGCGGTGGACGGGGTGGCGGCGCTGGGGGTGGTCACGGTGCCTTCCAGGGAGGTAGGAGACGCGAGAGGTGATGCACGACTGCACCGAGTGTGCACCTTGATGGACCCACGGGTCCAGCGTATTGGACTACGTCAGTACCGTGAAGCGTTTATATGCCTGACGATGCGGCCCGTGTCCCGTCCGGGTCAACTCCGTCCACGGTGCGGACGTCCCACCCGGTACGGTTCCCCCTGGTGACACCCCGTCCGCTCCCCCTATCAGCCGAGGCCCCGTGCGACGACTCCTGGTCCGTGTCTGGCGACTCCTGCGCCCGCTGCAGAGCCGCATCATGTGGCTGCTGCACGCCAAGTTCGTGGTCGGCGTGACGGGTGTGGTGCGCGACGACGAGGGGCGGGTGCTGCTGCTCCGGCACCGGATGTGGCCGCCCGGCCGCCAGTGGGGCCTGCCGAGCGGCTTCGCGCGCAAGGGCGAGGACTTCCGGGCGACCGTGGTGCGCGAGGTCAAGGAGGAGACCGGCCTCGACGTGGAGGCCGGCCGCCTGGTCATGCTGAACAGCGGCCTGCGCACCCGTATGGAGGTGGCCTTCGAGGCCCGCCTGCTCGGCGGCGAGCTGCGCCTGGACCCCTTCGAGATCCTCGAGGCCCGCTGGTGCGAACCGGACGCCCTCCCCGAGGGCGTCCAGCCGGTCTGCCACCCCCTCGTCCGGGGCGAGACGACGCCCTGACCCGGCGGGGCGCGCCCGGGGGCCTCAGCGGGGTACGCCCAGGGCGTCCAGCCGCTCGTGCATGACCTCCGGCGGGAGGCTCGGGATGCGCAGGGCCGAGGCGGCGGTCTCCGGGCCGTCGCAGGCGCGCAGCAGCAGGCCGAGCGGCAGGGCGGGGTGCACAGCCGCCGTGCCGCGCCGCCCGCCGCGTGGCCTACCGCACCTCGATGCCGAAGTCCTGCACCAGTTCCTCCAGGCCGCCCCGGTAGCCCTTGCCGCCCAGGACGAAGTCCCAGTCGCCGTTGGCCCGGCGGCGGAACGAGCCGAGGACCAGGGCCGTCTCCCCCGCCCGGCCGTCGGACACCTCGAGCCGGCCCAGTTCGGTCAGCCCCGGGTCGAGCAGGCGGATGCGGGCGTCGGTGAAGCCCACGAGGTCGGCGTGGGGGTTCACCTCCGGGTCGACGGCGGCCACGAGCACGAAGCGGTCGGCCTCGTCGGGCAGCGCGTCGAAGGCGACGCGGATCGCGGCCTTGTCGGGTGCGGTGGCGGGGAGGGCGCGCACCGCGCCGTCCGGCGTCCCCGGGTTGTTGAAGAAGACGAAGTGGTCGTCGCCGAGCACCCGGCCGCCGCGGCAGACGAGGGCGCACACGTCCAGGGCGACGCTGCCGGACCAGCTCATGCCCAGGACGTTGTAGTCGTCGGGCAGCCGGTCGTCGTCCGGGTCCGCCGGGCGGGCCGGGCCCGTGCTCCCGTCCCCCAGCCGTCCCCGCAGACCGTGCCGGTGCAGCAGGTCGACGAGCTCGGGGCCCGGGACGAGCTCCAGCGGCTTGCCGTTGGCGAAGGCGTGCGAGCCGGGGCCGAAGCCGGACGTCGTCACGAGGACGCCCTTGTTGGCGCCGGCGTCCTGCACGGTGCCGTAGAGGTCGCGCACGGCGGTCGGCGGCACGGTGTTCCGGTAGCGCTTCACCTGGACGACGATCTTGCCGCCCCGGATCGGGGCGGGGTCCAGGGCGTCGACGTCCACGCCCCCGTCGTGGGAGCGCTGGGTGGTGACCGCCTGCATGCCCATGGCGCGGAAGAGGTCGGCGACCAGGTTCTCGAAGGCGACCGGGTCCATCGCGAACAGGTCCGGGTCCTCGTCGTCGCCGTGGGCGACGACCCGGTTGCCGACGTCCTGCGGCCGACGGGCCGGCCGTACGGCCGCGAGCTGGTCGGGGCGCGCCGAGACCTGACCGCGCAGCGCGTCGGCGAAGCAGCTCTCCGGGTCCACCTGGACCAGGTGCAGCTCCTGGAACGCGGCGCGCTCGGCCATGACGGTGGCGAGGACGATCTGCCCCGGCCGGCCCGTCGTGGGGTCGTGCCCGTCGACGAACCCGTTGAGGGCCACCGACTCCAGCGCGCCCTGCTCGTCCGCGGCGAACAGCTCGTGCAGCACGAGCAGCATGCACTGGGCCAGGACCTCCTTGTACAGCGCGCGCCGCTGGCCCGCCGGGCGGGGCGTCTCCTTGTCCTGGTCCACGCTCGGCATGTACCGGACGGCCTTGGTCTCCGGCACCACGTCGTAGGCGGGCAGTTCCCAGTCCAGGACGAGCTGCCCCGCGGCCGGGTCGTAGGCCGCGGCCACCTGGCGCGGGAACCCTTCGGGCCAGGCCGTCGAGGAGTACAGGGCGGCGGAGAAGTACTCGACCACGGCGTCCGGCTCCCGGCGGCGCACGCCCTCGACGGTCGCGGCGACCCCGGCGTTGTGCCGGCGCACCTCGGCCAGCCGGGCGTCGGCCCACTCCTGGTACTGCCGCTGGTAGGCGGCGAGTTGCCGCTGCCGCTGCGCCTCGGCGGCCTGCGCGGCGTGCCAGTCCCGCTCGAAGCGCGCCCGTGCCTCCGCCTGCGCCTGGGCCCGGCGGTTCGCGGTCCAGCCCCCGCCCTGGGGCTGGTAATCACGGGCGTCCGGCATCGGCACCGGCCGGGCGAGCGGGCCCGGCGCGAACGGCTGCACGGTCTCCGGCCGCAGCAGGGCGGCGGCCCGGAAGGGCGGGGCCTGGCACCCCGACGCGAGGAGCGCCCGCAGGGACGCGACCCGCGCGTCCAGCTCCTCCGTGCGCCGGAGGGCCTCCGCCTTCCGGTACTCGCGGTGATCGCGCTCGACGCGCCGCTGATGGGCCCGCGCCCGCTGCTCCTCCTGCCTGCGCCGCCTGGCGTCGGCCTCCCGCTGACGCTGCTGCTGCCGTTGCATCTCGGCCCAGACGCCGACGAAGCCGGTGGAACGACGACTCATGTGCTGCGGGCCCCCCAAGCACTCCGGCTGTCCCCACAACCAGGTATGACGGGACGACTCTAGCCACCATCCGATGCCCCGCACACCGGCTTGACACGGGCCGGCGGCGGTCCGGTCCCCGTCGAGGGCACGCGCCGGATAATCAGCGGCCGGCCGGCGGCCCCCTTGTTAGGGTGCGCCCCGTGGCAGTGATCAGGCAGGTTCAAGTCACGTTCGACTGCGCGGATCCCGAGCGGCTGGCGCGGTTCTGGTGCGAGGTGCTGGGGTACACCGTGGTGCCGCCCAAGGGGTACGGCTCCTGGGACGAGTTCAACCGGGAGCGGTTCCCCGACGGGGACGGCGCCTGGTGTTCGGCGAGTGATCCCACCGGGGCCGGACCGCGGCTGTTCTTCCAGCGGGTGCCGGAGGGCAAGACCGTCAAGAACCGGGTCCACCTCGACGTGCGCGTCGGCACCGGGCTGACCGGTGCGGAGCGGCTCGCCGCGCTGGAGGCCGAGTGCGCCCGGCTCGTGCCCCTCGGTGCGGTCCGGCAGCGGCTGCTCTCCGACGGCACCGACTCGTGCATCGTGATGCAGGACATCGAGGGGAACGAGTTCTGCCTCGACTGAGGCCGGGAGTCACTCCTCGTCCAGCGCCTCCGCCAGGATCTCCGCCAGGTGGCGGCCCCTGACGCCTCCCAGCTGCTCCAGCTGCGTGCGACAGGAGAAGCCGTCGGCCTGGACCACCGCGTTCTCCGGCGCCTCCCGCACCGACGGCAGCAGCTGTTCCTCCGCGCACGCGCGCGAGACACCCTCATGGCCCTCCTCGAAACCGAAGTTGCCCGCCAGACCGCAGCAGCCGCCGCTCAACTCGCCCTTGAGTCCGGCCGCCTCCCGCAGTCTGCGGTCGGGGCCGTCGCCCAGGACCGCGTGCTGGTGGCAGTGGGTCTGGCCGGTGACCGGGCGGTTCACGGCCGGCGGGGTCCAGCCGGGGGCGTGCCGTTCCAGGGTCTCCGCGAACGTCAGGACCCGGGAGGCGAGTCGAGCCGCGCGCGGGTCGTCGTGGAGGAGCTCCGGGGCGTCCGTGCGCAGGGCGGCCGCGCAGCTCGGTTCCAGAACCACCAGGGGCGCGTCCGCGGCGAGGACCGGTTCCAGCAGATCGAGCGTGCGCCGCAGCACCGTGCGGGCGCGGTCGAGCTGGCCGGTGGAGAGGTACGTCAGACCGCAGCAGACCCGGCCGCGCCGCGCCGTGATCAGGGACAGCGCCGAACGTGACCGGGCGTCGCCCACCCGTCCGCCCGGCCGCGGCCGCAGCGTCGGGGGCAGCGCCACCCGCAGTCCCGCCGCCTCCAGCACCCGCACGGCCGCCCGGCCCACCGACGGCGACAGGTGCTCGGTGAAGGTGTCCGGCCACAGCACCACCAGCGTGCCCCCGCCCGCGGCGGACGGCCGCCTGCGCCGCCACCAGCGGGTGAACGGTTCGCCCGCCAGACGCGGGATCTCCCGCTCGCCCGCGATCCCGCCGAGCCGTTTCGCCAGGCGCGCGAGCGGGCCGGCCGAGGCCAGCGCGTTCGCCGCCCCCGCAGTCCGGGTCCGGGCGGCCCAGGACAGCCACACCGGCAGCCACCCCATCACGTAGTGGGCGGCGGGACGGCGGCGGCCCGCGTAGTGGTGGTGCAGGAACTCCGCCTTGTACGTGGCCATGTCGACGCCGACCGGGCAGTCGGAGCGGCACCCCTTGCAGGACAGGCACAGGTCGAGCGCGTCCCGGACCTCGGCGGAGCGCCAGCCGTCGGTCACCACCTCGCCCGCGAGCATCTCGTGCAGCAGCCGGGCGCGCCCGCGCGTGGAGTGCGCCTCCTCGCCCGTCGCCCGGAACGACGGACACATCACGGCGGACCCCGGCGCGGACGTCGTACGGCACTTGGCGACGCCCACGCAGCGCCGCACCGCGGCCGAGAAGTCGCCGGCGTCGGCGGGGTAGCCGAAGGCGACGTCGACCGGTCCGCGCGGCAGGACGGAGAAGCGGAGGTCCGTGTCGAGGGGGGCGGGGCGGACCAGCATGCCGGGGTTGAGCAGGTCGTCCGGGTCCCACACCCCCTTCACCCGCTCGAAGAGGGCGACCGTCTCCGCGCCGTACATGCGCGGCAGCAGTTCGGCCCGCGCCCGCCCGTCCCCGTGCTCCCCCGACAGCGAACCGCCGTGGGCGACGACCAGATCGGCCAGTTCCTCCGAGAAGCGCCGGAAGCGGGCGACGCCCGGCCCGGTCAGCAGGTCGAAGTCGATGCGTACGTGGATGCAGCCGTCCCCGAAGTGCCCGTACGGGATGCCGCGCAGGCCGTGCTCGGCGAGCAGCGCCCGGAAGTCCCGCAGGTACGCGCCGAGCCGGGCGGGCGGCACCGCGCAGTCCTCCCAGCCGGGCCACGCCTCACCGCCCCCGGGCATCCGGGTCGCGGTGCCGCTCGCGTCCTCCCGGATGCGCCACAGGGTGCGCTGCCGGGCCGGGTCGGTGACCACCAGCGCGTCCACGACGTCCGCCGCCCGCACGATCGCCTCGGCGGCCGCGCGCGCCTCCGCCCCGGTGTCCCCGCCGGCCTCGACGAAGAGCCACGCTCCCCCGCGCGGCAGGTCCGCGGCGGACGGCACCAGATCGGCCGCCATGCCCTCCACGGTCAGCGGCCGGTACGGCAGCAGCCCCGCCGCCGCCTGCGCGGCCCCGCTCTCGTCCGCGTACGCCAGCACGGCGAGCGCCCGCGCGCGGGGCGCCCGCACGAGGGTCAGCTCGGCCTCGGTGAGCACGGCGAGGGTGCCCTCCGAGCCGCAGAGGGAACGGGCGACGTCGGCGCGGTTCTCGGGCAGCAGGGCGTCCACCGCGTAGCCGGAGATGCGGCGGGGCAGGTCGGGGAAGGCGGTGCGCAGGCGCGTCAGTTCGCCGTCGACGAGGTCGCGCAGGCCCGCCGGGGCGCCCGCCCAGCCGGGTCCCGGGCGCAGCCGCTCGCCGCGCGCGGTGATCACCGACAGGGTGCGCACGTTGTCGGCGGTGGTGCCCCAGGCGACCGAGTGGGAGCCGCAGGAGTTGTTGCCGATCATGCCGCCGAGGGTGCAGCGGCCGTGGGTGGACGGGTCCGGGCCGAAGCGGAGGCCGTGCGGGGCGGCGGCCTCCTGGAGCCGGTCGAGGACGAGGCCGGGCTGGACGACGGCGGTGCCCGCCTCCGGGTCGAGGGACAGCAGGCGGTTCATGTGCCGTGTGAAGTCGAGCACCACGCCCGTGCCGGTCGCCTGCCCCGCGATGGACGTGCCGCCGCCGCGCGGCACCACGGGCACCCCGCGCTCCCGGCACACCGCCAGCACCGCCGCGACGTCGTCGGCGTCCCGGGGGGCGACCACGCCGAGCGGGACCCGGCGGTAGTTGGAGGCGTCCATCGTGGTCAGCGCCCGCGCGGTGACGCCGAAGTCCACCTCGCCGCCCACCGCCGAACGCAGCGCCGCCGCCAGTTCCCGCTGATCCGTCATGTTCTCAGGATGCCCCCGCGGGACGCGGCGCGGGCGGCGTCCTCGGCCTCGCCCGGCCCGTCCGCCCCCCCGTCCCGGTGGCGCGTCCCGGTGGCGCGTCCCGGTGGCGCGTTCCAGCGGTTCGTCCCAGCGGTTCGTCTCAGCGGACGGACGATGCTTCGCCCGGATTTCCCTCAGCCGCTAGGCTCCGCTCGTGGCTGAGATCCGGATTCCTGCTGACATCAAGCCCGCCGACGGTCGTTTCGGTGCGGGTCCCTCCAAGGTGCGGACGGAAGCGCTGGACGCGCTGGCCGCGACCGGCACGTCCCTGCTGGGCACGTCCCACCGCCAGGCCCCGGTGAAGAACCTGGTCGGCGCCGTGCGCGAGGGCATCCGCGAGCTGTTCCAGCTCCCCGAGGGTTACGAGGTGATCCTCGGCAACGGCGGGTCCACCGCGTTCTGGGACATCGCGACCCACGGCCTGATCGAGAACAAGTCGCAGCACCTCAGCTTCGGCGAGTTCAGCTCCAAGTTCGCCAAGGCCGCCAAGCTCGCCCCGTGGCTGGCCGACCCGGACGTCATCTCCTCCGACCCGGGCACGCACCCGGAGGCGGTCGCCGAGGCGGGCGTGGACGTGTACGCCCTCACCCACAACGAGACCTCCACCGGCGTCGCCATGCCGATCCAGCGCGTCGCCGGCGCCGACGAGGGCGCGCTGGTCCTGGTGGACGCCACCTCCGGCGCGGGCGGCCTGCCGGTCGACATCGCCGAGACGGACGTCTACTACTTCGCCCCGCAGAAGTCCTTCGCCTCCGACGGCGGCCTGTGGATCGGCGTGTTCTCCCCGGCCGCGATCGAGCGCGCCGAGCGGATCCACGCGAGCGGCCGGCACGTCCCGGAGTTCTTCTCGCTGCCGACGGCGATCGACAACTCCCGCAAGAACCAGACGTACAACACCCCGGCGCTCGCCACCCTGTTCCTGCTGAACCAGCAGCTGGAGTGGATCAACGGCCAGGGCGGCCTGGACTGGGCGGTCCGCCGCACCGCGACCTCCGCGCGCACCCTGTACGGCTGGGCCGAGGGCGTGAAGTTCGCCAACCCGTTCGTCACCGACCCGGCGAAGCGGTCCGCCGTCATCGGCACGATCGACTTCACCGACGAGGTGGACGCCGCCGCCGTCGCCAAGGTCCTGCGCGCCAACGGCGTCGTCGACACCGAGCCGTACCGCAAGCTGGGCCGCAACCAGCTCCGCGTCGCGATGTTCCCGGCGATCGACCCGGCGGACGTCGAGGCCCTGACGAAGTGCGTCGACTACGTCATCGAGCAGCTGTAGTCCACGCTCCCGCACCGCACGAGAAGGGCGCCCGGCGGACCCCCACCGGGCGCCCTTCCGCGTCGCCTCACCCGCGTGCGCCGCGCGCCAGGCGTCCGCCAGCGCGTCGTACCGTCCGCGCTGCTCCTCCCGCGCGTCCGGCGCCTCCTCGGTGGCGGGGTCGAGGGGGAGGCCCAGGTGCCGGGGACGGCGCCGGAAGCCGATGGCCCCGCACAGGGCCGTGAGCGCGGGCGCCCCCGTGCCTGCGGCCACCGCGCCGCACCCGGCGCCCACAGCGCCTGGCAGGCGAGCGCGGAGCCGAGGCCGGCCCCGCGCCACTCCGGGGCCGGCCGGACGTCCGTCAGGACGAGCAGGTCGCCGTCGGCGGACGTCACGGTGTCCCGGAACTCCTGCGAGCAGCCGCCCCGCCCGAGGTCGCAGCAGCCCAGGACCGTGGGGAAGAGATCGAGGCCGTCCCCCCTGCGCGTCAGCGCCGGGGGGACGGGCTGAACCGCTCGTCCTGCCGGAACCGGGAGAAGGCCGGCGAGCCGACGACCCCGCCGACGGCGCGGTTCCGGAACCGCTCCAGCCGCACGGACACGCTCCACTCGTCGATGCCGTCCCGGTCCCCCACGCCGCTCACCGGTTCCCGGAGGTGGTACTCCGGCCACAACCGCCCCGGTTCACCCGGCAGTTCCTCGATCGGACATCTGTACGGTCCCATGCCGCCGCACGGTAGCCGCGACCCCCGCCTCACCTGCTGAGACGCTGGAACCTCCGCACCGCGAGCGGCAGGAAGACCGCCGTCAGGATCACCGGCCACACCCCGGCCATCAGCAGCGCGTGCTGCTCCACCCACGAGTCGCCGCCGCCCACCGGCGTGCCGAACAGCTCACGGGTCGCCGCGGCCGTGGAGGAGATCGGGTTCCAGGCGGCCACCCAGCCCAGCCAGTCGGGCATGAGCTGCGGGGCGACGAAGATGCTGGAGATCATCGTCAGCGGGAACGCCACCGCGAACAGGCCTCCCGCCGCCTCCGGGTTGGGCACCATCAGCCCCAGCCAGACCCCGAGCCAGATCAGCGCGAACCGCAGCCACAGCAGCAGCCCGAACGCGGCGAGGAACTCCCAGCCGCCGTCCGGCCGCCAGCCCATGACCAGCGCGGTCAGCATCAGAATGGCCAACTCGGCGCAGGCGACGATCAGATCGGTCACCCCGCGTCCGGCCACCACCGCCGACGACGCCATCGGCATCGAGCGGAAGCGGTCGATGACGCCCTTGGTGGAGTCGTAGACCACGACGGTCGCGGTGTTGATGAAGCCGAAGGCCATGGTCATCACGAACATGCCCGGCATCAGGAAGTCCTTGTAGTCCCCGCCGCCCGGCACCCGCATCGCGCTGCCGAAGACATAGCCGTACAGCAGCACCGACAGGATGGGGAAGCCGAGCTGCCAGGCGATGTTGACGGGCTGGCGCTGGTAGTGGGTCAGACCCCGGCGGACGACGTTCCAGCAGTCCGCGAGCGCCCAGTACACCCGGCCGCGGCCGTCCGGTCCGGTCAGGTCGAGCGCGCTCATGCCGCCGCCTCCTTCTCCGTGCGGTGTCCGGTCAGGCGCAGGAACACGTCGTCGAGGCTGGGCCTGCGCAGCCCGATGTCCTCGACCCGCACGCCCTCGTCCTGGAGGGTGCGTGCCACGTCCGTGAGCGCGGCCACCCGGTCGGTCACGGGCGCGTGCACCCGCAACTCGGTCTCGTCCGCCTCGGGTTCGCCGTCGGCGACCCGGGCGACCACCTTCACCACGCGCGGGATGTCCGAGCGTTCGGCCACCACGACCTCGACGCGGTCGCCGCCGACGCGGTTCTTCAGCCCGTCCGGGGTGTCGTCGGCGATGGCCCGGCCCCGGTCGATGACGGTGATCCGGGAGGCCAGCCGGTCGGCCTCCTCCAGGTACTGCGTGGTCAGCAGCACGGTCGTGCCGCCGGCCACCAACGCCCGTACCGAGTCCCAGACTTCGCCCCGGCTGCGGGGATCGAGCCCCGTCGTCGGCTCGTCCAGGAACAGCACGGCCGGCGTGAGGATCATCGACGCCGCCAGGTCCAGCCGGCGCCGCATGCCGCCGCTGTAGTCGCCGACGCCCTTGTCGGCGGCGTCGGTCAGGTCGAACTGCTCCAGCAGCTCCGCCGCCCGCGCCTTGGCGCGCCGGCCGCCGAGGTGGAACAGCCTGCCGAACATCTCCAGGTTCTGCCGCCCGGTGAGCACCTCGTCCACCGCCGCGTACTGCCCGGTGAGGCCGATCCGCGCCCGCACCTCGCGCGCCCGGTGCGCCACGTCGAGCCCGGCCACCCTCGCCCGCCCCCCGTCGAGCCGGATCAGCGTCGACAGGATCCGTACGGCGGTGGTCTTGCCCGCGCCGTTCGGTCCCAGCAGTCCGTGCACCGTGCCCGGCCGCACGGCGAGGTCGAAGCCGTCCAGGGCGCGCTTCTCGCCGTACCGCTTCTTCAGCCCTTCGGCCAGGACCGCGTACCCGTCGTCCTTCATGGGTCCCCCTTCCAGAAACCGGGTACACCGTACCCGATGACGCGTACGACGTACTCAGTTTTTTCGCGCGGACCTAGACTGCCTGCATGAGCAGCGGCGGAAGCGGTACGGAGACCAGCGGCAGCGGCGACCTCGCGCGCACCCTCGACCTGCTGTGGGGCACCGGACAGCGGCCCAGCCGGGGCCCGAAGCCGGGGCTGACCCTGGAGCGGATCGTGGAGGCGGCGATCGAGGTCGCCGACCGGGACGGCATCGGCGCGCTGTCGATGCGCCGGATCGCCTCGGAACTGGGCACCGGCACGATGTCCCTCTACCGCTACGTCCCCGGCAAGGCCGAACTGCTCGACCTGATGCTGGAGCGGGTGCAGCACCCGCACGACCCCGGGGACCTGGGCGACGGCGACTGGCGGTCGGCCCTGGAGGCGCTGGGCCGGGCCACCCTCGCCCTCTACCGGCGGCACCCCTGGCTCCTGGAGGTCAACCAGTCCCGCCCGGTTCTCGGCCCGAACGCCCTGGACGGCCTGGAGACGGTGCTCTCCCGGATCAAGCCGATGGGCCTGTCCGACCCCGAACTGATGTCGGCGATCATGATGATCGACGGATACGTGGCCGGGGCCGCCCGCACCCAGCGCTACCAGGAGGAGGCCGAGCGCAGCTCGGGGCTCACGGACGCGCAGTTCTGGGACGCCCAGCACCCCTACCTGGAGCGGGCCATGAACAGCGGGCGCTATCCCGTTCTGGCCGGGCTCTCCGAGGACACCTTCGGCACCGACTTCGACCACTTCGAGTTCGGCCTCCAGCGCATCCTGGACGGCCTGGAGGAGTTCGTCGCCCGGCGCGCGGCCGGACAGGGGCGCTGAGGCCCCGGGTTCAGCCCTTCCGCCGGCGCCTGCTCAGCCCGAAGAAGGCCGCCACGACGAGGGCGGCCACCACGGCGCCCCCGACCTTCACCGAGTCGCCGGTCCCGTCGCCGGCGGCGCCGCCGCCGTCCGCACGGGAGCCGGGGCCGCCGCTCGCCCCGTCCCCGTCCGCGCCGGGCGCGGGACGGCTCACCACCCCGCTCCGCTCCCCCTCGCTGCCGAACAGCAGCCGGGAACCGTCGGCGGAGAAGGTCACCGACTCGCCCTGGACCTGGAGCGGCACGCTCAGCCGCCCCTTGCGCTCGATCCTCCCGCCGTTCCAGGCGTAGTGGATGCCCCCGAAGTAGCCGCGCACGGCGAGGTGCCGCCCGTCGGGGGAGAGCGCCGCGTCGGTGGTCCACAGCTCGACCGGGGCGATCGGCTCGAACACGTTGTCACCGGACGGCGAGAGCTTCTCCGGCCCCTCGTAGAGGTGCCCGCCGTCCTCGTGCTTGTCGATGATGTAGACCCGCCCGGTCCTCGGGTGCACGACCATCGCCTCGGCGTCGCGCGGACCGTCGGCGTACTTCACGACGTACTGGGTGGCCCGCACGGTGGCGTCCTCCAGCCGCTCGGGCTCGGGGAGTTCGTAGATCCACACGTACGGCCAGGTGCCGCCGAGGTTGTCGCCGATGTCGGCGACGAAGAGGCGGTCGCCGGGGCCCACCGCGATCGCCTCCACGTCCCGGGGGCTGCCGATGCCGGTGAGGGTGAGGCGGGCGACCGTGTCGCCGGAGCCGCCGTCGACGGCGTAGAGGTAGGGGCCGTCGTCGCTGTCGTTGTGGGTCCAGTACACGCCGGGGTGGAGACGGGAGGCGGCGAGCCCGCTGGACTCGGTGATGCGCGGGTCGTTGACGGTGAACCCCTCGTCGTCGGTGTCGGCGGCGGAGGCGGGCACGGCGAGCGCGGCCGTCAGCAGGGCCGCGGCGAGCAGGGCGAAGGGTCGGCGCATGACCCAAGACTGCCATCAGCCGGAGCCCCCGAGTGCGGGTGTCGGGGCTCACATCGCGGTGAACGCACCGATCCACCATGATGATCGGGTGCTCAGGTTCATGCCCGTAGGTGACTCGATGACGATCGGGAGCGCGGGTGAACACACCTGGCGCTACCGGCTGTGGCAGCACCTGTGCACCGCGTACGGCGGCCCCTTCACCCTGGTCGGCCCGCGCGAGACGCTGCACGACCCGTCGACGGACGCCCCCACCTCGTACGCCTACGCCGACCCGGAGTTCCCCCGGGCCCACCTGGCGGGCTGGGGCGAGGGCTGGTGCCACATGGCCCCGCTGGTCGGCGACGCGGTGCGCTCCTGCCGCGCGGACGTGCTGCTGGTGTCGCTCGGCCTGATCGACCTGGGCTTCTACACCAACGCCGAGCAGACCGCGGACAACGTGCGCGCCTTCGTCGCCGCGGCGCGCGCGGCCCGCCCGAAGGTGCGGATGGCGGTGATGCCGGTGATCCGCAACATCCGGGTGGAGGCGGACGAGACCTTCGCGGGGCAGGTCGGCCGGTTCAACGCCCTGCTGGCCGGGACGGTCGCCGACCTGGACACACCGCGCTCCCCGATGCTGCTCGTCCCGCCCCCGGCGACGTACGACTTCCACGTGGACACCTACGACGGCACGCACCCCAACGAGAGCGGCGAGCACAAGATCGCGGGCGCGTTCGCCGAGGCGATGTGGCACGAGTGGTCCCTGGGCGGCCCGTACAAGCCGTCCTGACGCGACGCGCGTGCAGCACTTGCGTCGAGCGCACTCCAAGACGTTGGCTTGACGTCCATGAGGTACACGCAGCTCGGACGCACAGGACTCAAGGTCAGCCGGCTCGTCCTCGGGACGATGAACTTCGGTCCGCAGACCGACGAGGCCGACAGTCACGCCATCATGGACGCGGCGCTGGACGCCGGCATCAACTTCTTCGACACGGCCAACGTCTATGGCTGGGGCGAGAACAAGGGCCGCACCGAGGAGATCATCGGCAGCTGGTTCGCCCAGGGCGGCGGCCGCCGGGACAAGGTCGTCCTCGCGACCAAGGTGTACGGCAACATGGGCCCGGACGGGGAGGCGTGGCCCAACCACGACAAGCTGTCCGCGGTGAACATCCGGCGCGCGGTGGACGCCTCGCTGAAGCGGCTGGGGACCGACCACATCGATCTCTACCAGTTCCACCACGTCGACCGGGCCACCCCGTTCGAGGAGATCTGGCAGGCGGTCGACGTCCTGATCCAGCAGGGCAAGATCCTCTACGTCGGTTCCTCCAACTTCCCCGGCTACAAGATCGCCCAGGCCAACGAGATCGCCGCCCGGCGCGGCGGCACCATCGGCCTGGTCAGCGAGCAGTGCCTGTACAACCTCGCCGAGCGGCGCGCCGAGATGGAGGTCGTCCCGGCCGCGCGGGACTACGGGCTCGGGGTCATCCCCTGGTCGCCGCTGCACGGCGGGCTGCTGGGCGGGGTCATCAAGAAGGAGGCCGAGGGCGGCCGCCGCGCCTCCGGGCGGGCCGCGGAGACCCTGGCCGACCCGGCGGCCCGCAAGCGGATCCAGGCGTACGAGGACCTGCTGGAGAAGCACGGGTCGGAGCCGGGCGAGACGGCGCTGGCCTGGCTGCTCACCCGTCCCGGCGTGACCGGCCCGATCGTCGGCCCCCGTACGCGCGAGCAGCTCGACTCGGCGCTGCGGGCGGTGGAGCTGGAGCTGAGCGAGGAGCTGCTGGCCTCGCTCGACGAGATCTTCCCGGGTCCGGGGCCGTCGCCGGAGGCGTTCGCCTGGTGACGGCGGGCGAGCCCTGACGGACCGGCGGCGGCGCTACCTCCCGAGCGCCGCCGCCAGGGCCACCACGACGAACATCAGCACGAGCGCACCGGCCATGATCCGGTTCCGGGTCTTCGGGTCCACGCGTCGAGCCTAACGGGCCGCGCCGAGTGCCCGGCGGGCGACCGCCTCGTAACGGGGCTGCTCACCGGGAACGCCCGACCGGGGCAGATGGCTGCGCACCAGCACCAGCTCCTGCACGGTCCAGGTGCGGCTGCGGAAGTCCTCCAGCGCCGCGAGGTACGGCCGTACGTCGACGGCGTCCCGGCTGCGGGCCACGGTCAGGTGGGCCTGGTAACGCCGGTGCGTGTCCATGTCCACGCCCGCCTTGCGTCCGGCCGCCTCGGACCGTTCGGCCAGCAGTCGCATCGTCCGCAGGTCGCCCGCGGCCCCGGCCCACAGGGCGCGTCCCCGGCCGAACTGGCCGCCGCCGGAGAGCGCCAGCCGGAACGGCTCGGTCCGCGCCGCGGCCCGTTCCAGCCGCGCGGTCAGCCCGGGCACGGTCTCCTCGTCCACCTCGCCGTAGAACGCGAGCGTGAAGTGCCACCCGGCCCGCTCGGTCCACCGCAGCCCGCCGGCCCCGGGCAGCTCCCGCAGCCCGCCCACCTCGGCGGCCAGCGTTCCGATCACGTCCTCGGGCGGCAGCACGGCGGCGAAGAGTCTCATGCCTCCAGTGTCCCGCGCGTCCTGGTCACCGTGCGTATCGTTGTACCGCGCGGCTGTACGCATCGAGCGTCGGCCGGGGAGGAGCGCCACGAGGACCGTCCTCGAAGACAGGATGGGGATGGCCGAGAGCGGCGACGAACTCACGCTCGACATGATGTTCGAGTGGCTGGAGAAGACGCCCGTCCCCGAGGGTTACAAGGCCGAGATCGTCGGGGGGCACATCTTCATGACGCCGCAGCGGGACACCCACTGGGACATCATCGCGGACCTCTACGATCAACTGCGCGCGAAGTACCCGCGCAAGCGCCTGAAGTCCGGCGTCCGCATCGATCACCCGGGACACCTCAACGGTTTCGCCTCCGACGTGACCCTGCTGGCCGAGGGCGCCACCCGGAACAGCAAGGGACGGTGGCGTTGCGAGGATGTCGTCTTCATCGCCGAAGTGATCTCGCAGAGGACCGCGGACAACGACTACGGGCCGAAGAAGGACGCATACGCCGCCGCCGGTGTGCCCGTGTACCTGATCGTCGATCCGTACACCGGCGAGTGGCACCTGCACACGCTGCCGAAGGACGGGAAGTACCACGGCAGTGTGTGCTTCGGGCTTCGGCACCGAGATCGACCTGACCGGGACGGTCGTCGGTCTCGTGCTCGGGACCGGCGAGTTCCCCCGCGGCTGACCGCGGCCCGGGGCCCGGCGGCGGTCACGCCGCCGGGGCCAGGGTCCTCCGGTGTTCGCGGGGGACCACGCGGACGCTGGGGTGGCCGTGGTTCCAGCCGACCGCGAGGCGCAGGCCTCCGACGCGGGCCAGGATCAGGCCGATGACGGCCGCCGCGGCCATCGCGACGGCGCCGCCGGCCGCGAAGCCGACGCGGGCGCCGTAGGTGTCGGTGATCCAGCCGACGATCGGCGCGCCGACGGGGGCGCCGCCGAGGAAGACCATCATGTAGAGGGCCATGACCCGGCCCCGCACCGACGGGTCGGTGGACATCTGCAGGCTGGTGTTGGTGGTGACGTTGACCGTCATGGAGACCAGCCCCAGCGGGACCATGATCAGCGCGAACATCCACAGCTCGGGCGACGCGGCGGCGAGGATCTCCAGTGCGCCGAAGGCCAGCGCGGCCGTGATCAGCAGCCGCAGCCGGGCCGTGCCGCGCCGGGCGGCGAGCAGGGCGCCGGAGACGGAGCCGATCGCCATCAGCGTGTTGAACATGCTGTAGACGCCCGCGTCCCCCTGGAACACGTCGTCGGCGAAGGCCGACAGGTAGACCGGGAAGTTGAAGGCGAACGTGCCCATGAAGCCGACCAGCACGATCGGCCAGAGCAGGTCGGGCCGTCCGGCCACGTAGCGCAGGCCCTCGCGGAGCTGTCCCTTGCCGCGCGGGGCGCGCTCGACGGGGTGCAGCTCGCGGGTGCGCATCAGCATCAGGCCGGTCAGCGGCGCGACGAAGGACAGGCCGTTCAGCAGGAACGCCCATCCGGTGCCGACACCGGTGATCAGCAGGCCCGCGACCGCGGGGCCGACCAGCCGGGCGGACTGGAAGTTCGCGGAGTTCAGGCTGACCGCGTTCTGCAGCTGTCCGGGGCCGACCAGCTCGGAGACGAAGGACTGGCGGGCCGGGTTGTCGACGACGGTCGCGAGGCCGAGGGCGAAGGCGGCGACGTAGATGTGCCACACCTCGACGGCGCCGGTCAGGGTGAGGGCGGCGAGCGCGAGCGCCGTGAGGGCCATCGCGGACTGGGTGACCAGCAGGGTGGGCCGCTTGCGCAGCCGGTCGACGAGGACTCCTCCGTACAGGCCGAACAACAGCATCGGCAGGAACTGCAGGGCCGTGGTGATGCCGACGGCGGCCGAGGAGCCGGTGAGGCTGAGCACCAGCCAGTCCTGGGCGATGCGCTGCATCCAGGTGCCGATGTTGGAGACGACCTGACCGAGGAAGAACAGGCGGTAGTTCCTGATCCTCAGCGAGGAGAACATGGAGTTCCTGCGGGCGGGGGCGTCGAGGGCGGTCTTGGTGTCGTGGGGGTCAGGTGCGGGGGCGGAAGCTGCTCCGGGTCCCGTACTCAAAGGGTTCGCCTCCTGTGGCTGCCGGGGGTCGTTCAGAGGTGCGCCAGTTTCTCCAGCACGGGGGCGGCGGCGCGCAGGGTCGCCCACTCGTCCTCGTCGAGTTCCTCGACCAGCGTGGCGAGGAACGCGTTCCGCTTGCGCCGGCTCTCCTCGAGCATCGCCTCGGCCCGCTCGGTCCGCGTGACGACCTTCTGACGCCGGTCGTCGGGGTGCGGCTCGAGCCTGACCAGTCCTTTGGTCTCCAGCAGCGCCACGATGCGGGTCATCGACGGCGGCTGGACGTGTTCCTTGCGGGCGAGCTCGCCCGGGGTGGCGCTGCCGCAGCGGGCCAGGGTGCCGAGCACCGACATCTCGGTGGGGCTGAGCGACTCGTCGACCCGCTGGTGCTTGAGCCGACGGGACAGCCGCATCACGGCGGAGCGGAGGGCGTTCACGGCGGCTGCGTCGTCGCCATGGCTGAGGTCCGGCATGTTTTTAGCGTAACTCATTACCTTTACTAAGGAACACTGGAGGTGCGGGATCCCGGCGTGAGTCCCGCCACCCTCGTCCCGCCGTTCCCGTCCCGCCCCGCCGCTCCCGTCCCGCTTCTTCCGCCCCGTCGGTCCGGACCCGCCGGTCCGTCCCCGACGGGTGCCCGGAATCGGGACAGCCTGGGCCTGAGATCACCCATACGAGTGATCGAGGCGTGAAACGCCACGCGCCGCACCCGGAGGTGCGGCGACGCTCGTCCGCATGGGGACCGACGTGCTCAGCCTGCGGATGGACCACGAACTGCTCGAACGGCTCCGCGGCCATGCCGCCAAACGCGGCATGAGCGTCCAGGACTACGTCGTCCGGACGCTCATGCGCGATGACTTCGACCAGCGGTTCCGCACCGCCGTCGAGGAGACGGAGAAGTTCTACGGGGTCACCTGACCCCGCGCTCCCCCGGCGTGGATCAGGTCAGGCCCAGCGCCGGCATCAGGTAGTAGAAGGCGAAGACCGCCGCCACCACGTACATCGCCGGCGGGACCTCCCGGCCGCGGCCGGCCGCGAGGCGCAGCGCGACGAAGGTCAGGAAGCCCATCCCGATGCCGTTGGTGATCGAGTAGGTGAACGGCATCATCACCATCGTCACGAAGGCGGGGATGGCGATGGTGTGGTCGGCCCAGTCGATCTCCTTGATCCCGTTGGCCAGGATCAGGAAGCCGACCGCGAGCAGCGCCGGGGTGGCCGCCTGGGACGGGACCATGGTGGCGACCGGCGTCAGGAAGAGCGCCACGGCGAACAGACCGCCGGTGACGACGTTGGCGAAGCCGGTCCGCGCGCCCTCGCCGACGCCGGCGGTGGACTCCACGAACGCGGTGGTGGCGGAGGCGGAGCTGGCCCCGCCCGCGGCGACCGCGACGCCGTCGATGAACAGCACCTTGTTGATGCCGGGCATCTGGCCCTCGCCGTCGGTGAGCTTGGCCTCGTCCGAGACGCCCATGATCGTGCCCATCGCGTCGAAGAAGCACGACAGCAGCACGGTGAAGACGAACAGGACGCCGGTCAGCACGCCGACCTCGGAGAATCCGCCGAACAGGCTGACCTGGCCGATCAGGCCGAAGTCGGGGGTGGCGACCGGGTTGCCGGGCCACTCGGGCGAGGTGAGGCCCCAGGACGGCACGTCGGCGACGGCGTGGATGACGACCGCGACGACGGTCATCACGACGATCGAGATGAGGATCGCGCCGGGCACCTTGCGCACGATCAGCGCCAGCGTGAGCAGCGCGCCGAGCACGAACACCAGGACCGGCCAGCCGTTGAGGTGGCCGTCGGCGCCGAGCTGGAGCGGAACGGTGGTCTGGGCGGCGTCCGGCATGCGGGAGACGAAGCCGGAGTCGACCAGCCCGATCAGCATGATGAACAGGCCGATGCCGATGGCGATGGCCTTGCGCAGGCCGTAGGGCACGGCGTTCATCACGCGCTCGCGCAGGCCGGTGGCGACCAGGAGCATCACCACGAAACCGGCCAGCACCACCATGCCCATGGCGTCGGGCCAGGACATGCGGGGCGCGAGCTGGAGCGCGACCACCGAGTTCACGCCGAGGCCGGCGGCCAGGGCGATCGGGACGTTGCCGATGACGCCCATGAGCAGCGTGGTGAACGCCGCGGTCAGGGCGGTCGCGGTGACCAGCTGGCCGTTGTCCAGCTGGTTGCCGTACATGTCTTTCGCGCTGCCCAGGATGATCGGGTTCAGCACGATGATGTAGGCCATCGCGAAGAAGGTGGCGAAACCGCCGCGGATCTCGCGCGGCAGCGTGCTGCCGCGCTCGGAGATCCGGAAGTAGCGGTCGAGGGCGCCGGACGCGCCACCGGACCCCGGCTGCTCGGGGACGGGCGCCTTGGCGGGGGCCGACGTGGACATGGGCAGGGACCTCATCACCGGCGGGCTCCCCCCGGAGCCGGGCCTTTGGTGTTTTCTACGAAGGAAAGTGGTCAGAAGCAAACGGATTCAGTATGAACATATAACGTCGCGGACTCCATCTCCGCGCGTAGACCCCTGACGGCCGGTGTGATTCCCGCTCCATCTCCGGGCCGTCCGGTGCGGGGCGTCGCCCCGCCGGCGCTCCTCGTAAGCTGTCCGCATGGCGAAGTGGACCCCCAAGCACGAGGCGCCGGAGCCCCTGGAGGGCCCCGTGGTCGCCACCATCACCGGCGGCACCGTCCTCTGGTTCGTCCTCTTCCTGGCGCAGCTCCCGTTCTACGGCTGGTTCGACGAGCACGGACACACCTGGTGGGTGTGGACCTGCCTGGCCGGCGGCGGCCTCGGCCTCATCGGCATCTGGTACGTCCGCAGGCGCGACGCCGCGATCAAGCGGGCGCGGGCCGAGAAGTCCGGCGCCGAGCCCGGCCGCGGCCCGGCCGCGCGCACCGACTGATTCCGGCCGACCGGCCCCTCCGGCACGGAGCTGACGCGACCACCCCGGCAGTGGGACCCCGGTACGACGGCCGTCCTCCCCTGGTCGGATCTTCCCCACCCCGGTGGGTACGGCACATGATCCGCACGTACTGTCGATTCCATGACGCATCTCGACGCGGGCGACCGGACCGATGCCGTCCGGCCCGCCACGGCCACGTCGCCGGTGACCGGACTGACCTCTGCGGAAGTGGCCGAGCGGGTGGCGCGCGGACAGGTCAACGACGTACCCGTGCGCAGCAGCCGGTCGATCACGGAGATCGTCCGCGCGAACGTCTTCACCCGGTTCAACGCGATCATCGGCGTGCTCTGGGTGATCATGCTGATCGTCGCGCCGTTCCAGGACAGCCTGTTCGGCTATGTGATCCTCGCCAACACCGGCATCGGGATCGTCCAGGAGTGGCGGGCGAAGAAGACGCTGGACTCGCTCGCGCTGATCGGCGAGGTGCGGCCGACCGTGCGCCGGGACGGGGCGGCCGCCGAGATCAGCACCTCCGAGATCGTGCTGGACGACCTCATCGAGACCGGCCCGGGGGACAAGGTCGTCGTCGACGGAGTGGTCGTCGAGGCGGACGGCCTGGAGATCGACGAGTCGCTGCTCACCGGTGAGGCCGACCCGGTGGTGAAGCGGCCCGGGGACCGGGTGATGTCCGGCAGCTTCGTCGTCGCGGGCGGCGGCTCCTTCCAGGCGACCCGGGTGGGCCGCGAGGCCTACGCGGCGCAGCTCGCCGAGGAGGCGTCCCGCTTCACCCTGGTCCACTCCGAACTGCGCAGCGGCATCTCCACCATCCTCAAGTACGTCACGTGGATGATGGTGCCGACCGCGATCGGCCTGGTCATCAGCCAGCTCGTGGTCAAGGACAACGAGCTGAAGAACTCCATCGCCCGGACGGTCGGCGGGATCGTGCCGATGGTGCCCGAGGGGCTGGTGCTGCTCACCTCCGTCGCCTTCGCGATCGGGGTGATCCGGCTGGGCCGCAAGCAGTGCCTGGTGCAGGAGCTGCCCGCGATCGAGGGCCTGGCCCGCGTCGACACGGTGTGCCTGGACAAGACCGGCACGCTCACCGAGGGCGGCATGGACGTCACCGAGCTGCGGGTGCTGGGCGACGCCGACGAGAGGTACGTACGGAAGGTGCTCGGCGAGCTGGGCTCGGCGGACCCCCGTCCGAACGCCTCCCTGCAGGCGATCATCGAGGCGTACCCGGACGCCACCGACTGGCGGCTCACCGACACGCTGCCCTTCTCCTCGGTCCGCAAGTACAGCGGCGCGACCCTCGACGAGGGCGACGGCCGGCCCGTCACCTGGCTGCTCGGGGCGCCGGACGTGCTGCTCGGCCACGACGACCCGGCGCTGGCCGAGACCGAGCGGATGAACCGCGAGGGCCTGCGGGTGCTGCTGCTGGCCCGCGCCCGGGAGGGCGTGGACGTCGACGACCCGGCCGCCGTGGACGGCGTACGGGCGGTGGCGCTGGTGGTGCTGGAGCAGCGGCTGCGGCCCGACGCCGCCGACACCCTGCGCTACTTCGCGGAGCAGGACGTCCGGGCCAAGGTGATCTCCGGCGACAACGCGGTGTCGGTCGGGGCGGTCGCCGCCAAGCTGGGCCTGTCCGGCACGGCGGTGGACGCGCGCCGGCTGCCCGCCGAGCCGGAGGCCATGGCCGGCGAGCTGGAGGCGGGCACGGTCTTCGGGCGGGTCACCCCCCAGCAGAAGCGGACCATGGTGGGCGCGCTCCAGTCGAAGGGCCACACCGTCGCGATGACCGGCGACGGCGTGAACGACGTGCTGGCGCTGAAGGACGCGGACATCGGCGTGGCGATGGGCTCCGGCTCGGAGGCCACCCGGGCGGTGGCGCAGATCGTGCTGCTGAACAACAGCTTCGCCACGCTGCCGTCGGTGGTGGCCGAGGGCCGCCGGGTGATCGGCAACATCACGCGGGTCGCCACGCTGTTCCTGGTGAAGACGGTGTACTCGGTGCTGCTGGCGGTGCTGGTGGTGCTGTCGCAGGTGGAGTACCCGTTCCTGCCGCGCCACCTGACCCTGCTGTCCACGCTGACCATCGGCGTCCCCGCCTTCTTCCTCGCCCTCGCCCCCAACAAGGAGCGGGCGCGACCGCACTTCGTCCGGCGGGTCATGCGGTACGCGGTCCCGGGCGGGGTGCTGGCCGCGCTGGCCACCTTCGCCACGTACCTGCTGGCCCGCAGCCACTACAGCGGCCCGGGCGCGCTGGGCGCGGAGACCAGCGCGGCGACGCTGACGCTGTTCCTGATCTCCCTGTGGGTGCTGGCGATCATCGCCCGCCCCTACACCTGGTGGCGGATCGCCCTGGTCGCCACGATGGCCGGCGGCTTCCTCCTGGTCCTCGTGGTCCCCTGGCTGCAGGAGTTCTTCGCCCTGCGCCTGGTCGGCATGACGATGCCGTGGACCGCGGTCGCCGTCGCGGCGGTCACGGCGGCGGTCCTGGAGGTCCTGTGGCGGTGGGTGGACCGCCGGTTCCCCGTCTGAACCGGACCGGGCGGTCCGGGGGCGACCGAGGGAGACAGCCGGGGGGACGAGATACGCCACTTGTGTGAACAGTGAGGGGGAACGCGGGGAAAGGAAGGAAATGCGGCTCGGGTGACCGGGCGGTATGTCCGGGATGTGGGTGACCATGGAGTCTGCCGCCGCAGGTGATCGGAGACGGAAGACCTCATGAAACTGCCCGGGAAGAAGTCCGCGGAAGCGCAGTCCCGGTCGCGCAGGGGCGAACTGGCGGCCCAGCTGGCCGCTCCGGTGCGCTCCTTCCTGGCGACCGAGGCGGGCAGCTCCGGCCTGCTGCTGATCGCGGTCGCGGTGGCCCTCCTCTGGGCGAACTCCCCCTGGTCGGAGTCCTACTTCTCGCTCTGGCACACCGAGGCGTCCGTCGCGGTGGGCGACGCGCGGCTGTCGATGGACCTGGCGCACTGGGTCAACGACGGTCTGATGGCCCTGTTCTTCTTCGTCATCGGCCTGGAGGTCCGCTACGAGCTCTCCGTCGGCGCGCTGAACAGCCGCGAGCGGATCATGATCCCGGGCCTCGCCGGCCTCGGCGGCATGGTCGTGCCCGTTCTGTTCTACCTGGCGATCACGCAGGGGGGCGAGGCGGCCGGCGGCTGGGGCATCGTCATCGGCACCGACACGGCCTTCATGCTGGGGGCGCTGGCCGTGGTGGGCCCCCGGTTCGCCACCAGCCTGCGGATCTTCCTGCTGGCCATCGTGGTCATCGACGACATCGTCGCGGTCACCGTGATCGGGGTGGTGTACTCCGGGTCCATCCAGGTGCCGGAGCTGATCGCCGCCTTCGTGCTCGGCGTGATCCTGTCGTCGCTGTCCCGCTTCGACGTGTGGCGGGCCTCCCCGTACGTCCTGGTCGTCCTCGTCATGTGGCTGGCCACCCTGAACGCCGGGCTGCACGCCTCCATCGCCGGCATGCTCGGCGGCCTCCTCATCCCCGCCCGGGACCCGTCCCGCGAGGGGGTCGAGCAGGCCGCGCGGCTCTTCCGCGCCTTCCGCCAGTCGCCCCGCGCGGACGTGGGCAGGACGGCCCGCCGGGGGCTGCAGAAGGCCGTCTCGGTCAACGAGCGGCTCCAGATGTTCCTGCACCCCTGGTCGAGCTACCTCATCGTCCCGGTCTTCGCGCTGGCCAACGCGGGCGTCGACCTGCGGGACGGGGTCCTCACCGACGCGCTGGGCTCGGCCCTCACCTGGGCCGTGGTGGCCGGGCTCGTCGGCGGCAAGCTCATCGGCATCTGGGGCGGGGCCACGCTCGGCGCCCGGTTCGGGCTCGGCCGGCTGCCCACCGGAGTGGGGCACGGCCATGTGCTGGGCGGGGCCGCCCTGTCCGGCATCGGGTTCACCGTGTCCCTGCTGATCGCCGGCCTCGCCTTCGAGGACGAGCCGGAACTCCTCGCCCGGGCCACCGTCGGCGTGCTGCTCGCGGCGCTGGTCGCCGGCCTGGTCGGCTGGCTGGCGTTCCGGCTCTCCACCGTCCTCGGCGGGCAGGCGGACGCGGACCTGCCCCGCTACCTGGACCGCCTGGTCGACCCGGAGACCGATCACATCCTCGGTCCCGTCGACGCGCCCCTGACCCTGGTGGAGTACGGCGACTTCGAGTGTCCCTTCTGCGCCCGCGCCACGGGCGTCACCAAGGAGCTGCGGAACCGCTTCGGCGACCGGTTCCGCTACGTGTTCCGGCACCTGCCGCTGCCCGACGTGCACCCGCACGCCGAACTGGCCGCGCGGGCGGCCGTGGCCGCCGACGCCCAGGGCCGCTTCTGGGAGATGCACGACCTGCTCTACCAGCACCAGGACGAGATGGAGTACGAGGACACCGTCGTCTACGCCATCGAGCTCGGCCTCGACATGGAGAGGTTCCTGGAGGACCTCGACTCCGACTGGGCGGCCGAGCGGGTCCGCCGGGACGCCGCCAGCGCCGAGGCCAGCGGCGTCCAGGGCGCCCCGACGTTCTTCATCGGCAACCGCCGCCACACGGGCCCGTACGACGCGGAGACCCTGGCGCGCGAACTGGAACAGCTCCGGCACGAGGGCTCGGGCGCGACGCCCGCGGAGTCGTGACCGCCCCCGGGCTCCGCCCCGGACCCCGCTCCCCGCACGCCGGAGGGGCTGACCTCAGTCCCTCCGGCGTGCGAGGAGGAGGCCCGCCGGGGCCGGCAGGGGCATCCGGGCGGCGGGGCGGAACCCCTCAGTCGAACCAGCGGTCCCGGGCCAGTTCCTCCGTGCGGGACGGGTCCTCCAGCAGCGCCGCCACCTCGAAGCGGCGCGGCCACTGGCCCGCCGCCCAGGCGAGGCCCGCGGCGACGCCCTCCAGGGTCGCCGCGTGCGGCACCCCGTCGTCGGTGAGCCGCCAGTCGATCTCCACGCCGTCCACGACGAGTTCCTCGTGCTCCACGTAGGCGGCCGGCGTGCGCGGCCCCAGCAGCACCCGCACCGCCTCCGGCACCTCGTGCTCCGTCCCCTCGGAGTCCACCCGCCCGGTGACGGACTCGCTCAGCCGCCGCACCTGGAACAGCTCCGCCAGCTCGGCGGCCCGCGCCGGCCGCACCGGCAGCAGCGGCACGCCGGAGGTGAACGGCAGCAGGTCGGGCGAGTCGACGACCACCGCCTCGGAGGCGTCCACCACCTCCACCCGCCCGTCGACCACCGCGCGCAGGTCGTCCGGCAGGGTCACCTGCTCGGGGTCCAGCTCCGCCAGCGCCCCGTACAGGCCGTGCAGCTGGGCCGCCGTGACCGGCCGGCCGGGGTCGGCGAGGCGTTCCAGCAGCTCCGCCGCACCGCCCGGCTCGTCCAGCAGCGCGGCGACCGACGTGCGCACACCCAACGCGCGCAGCACCTGCTCGTCGTCGAAGCCGGTCGCGTCGGCCTCGTCGTACAGGCCGCGCAGCAGCGGGTCGCCGCCCGCCGCGCGCAGTCCGGCCGGGCGGCGACCGCCGAGCACGGGGTGCCCGCGCAGCCACCACGCGGTGTACGGCCGTACGAGCTCGTGGGTGCCGTCGTGCAGCAGGATCCGCACCGGCTGGACCAGCGCGTCCCGCAGCGGCGGCCGGGACAGCAGGGCGAGCGCCTGCGGCCAGCGGTCGTCGTCCACCAGGTCCAGGTCCCGCACGGCGACGACCTCCGTGGCGACGGGCGGGACGGGCGCGTCGGGGAAGCGGTCGAGGATGTCCTCGGCCCACACGTCGACGGCGTCCAGCAGCCCGGGGTCGTCCGGCTCGGCGTAGTCGCTCTCGCGCGGCTCCAGCTCGTCCGGGTCGAGGACGACGTCGGTGGCCCGCACCAGCGCGAAGTCCACCAGCACGCCGCACGCGGCCAGCGGCTGCTCGCCCCACCTCCCGGCCAGTTCCGCGTCCACGGCGGCCAGCTCGCCCTCCCGCATGACCTGCGCGAACGGCCCGCCGGGGAAGACGAGTTCGCAGGCCGGGGAGAGTTCGCCGTCCTCGTCGGGCAGGGCGAGCGCGCCCAGCCAGGGCTCGTCGCCCGGCTCCAGTCCGGCGTCGCGGACCAGGCCGAGCACGGTGTCGGCGAGTTCCTCCGCGTCCGGGGCGTCCTCCTCCCAGTTCACCCCGCCCTCGTCGTCGAGGGACGCGGCGACGGCGGCCCGCACCTGCGGGGTGGTGAGCACGGCGCGCGGGGTCGCGGGCAGCGCGCCCAGCTTCTCCAGCAGCGGGTGCGCGGCGTCCGGGTGGGCGATCTTCAGGCCGAGGCGGGCCAGCGGCCCGGCGTCCAGGCCCGCGTCCGGCGTGGGCAGCAGCACCTGCCGGGGGCCGATGGTGGTGCGTCCTCCCCCGGGGCCGGAGGCCCGGGAGGCGTCCCCGGCCAGCGGCACGGGCAGTCCGGTGAGCCGGTCGGGATCGACCCCGGCGAGGCTGTCGTAGAGCCGCCACCACCAGTCGGGGGACTTCTCCAGGCCGGCCAGCCGGTCGATCGCGTCGGTCAGCGGCACCCGCGCGACCCCGAGGGTGCGCAGCTCGGCGCGCCGCTCGAGACCGGCGGGCAGCAGCGTGGGCAGCACCTCGGCCAGCACCCGCACGGTGTCGGCGCCCGCGCCCTCGACGATCTCGGCGTCGCGCGGGCGCAGCGCCTCGGGCAGCCCGGAGTCGTCGTCGGCGACGGGCGTGGCGGCGGGCGGCAGGAAGGCGGTGCGCGGCAGCCGCTCGAGGACGGCCGCGCGCAGGGCGCCGTCCAGTTCGCCCTTGCCGAGCGGGCCGGGCACCAGGTCGAGGGCGCCGGTGGCCACCGGACGCCAGTCGGCGAGGAGTCCGGCGTAGGCGTCGGCGGCGCGCTGCACGAGGAAGTCGGTGAGCGGCCCGGGGGCCGCGTGCCGGCGGGTGGAGTCCAGCGGCAGGGAGGCGATGAGCAGGGCGGGCACGCCGAGCGGCTCGTCGCTGGGGGTGGGCGCGTGCACGACGGCGGCGGTGCGGGGCCGGGCGGGTCCGCCGTCGGCGCCGACGGGGACGGCCCAGGTGACCGACCAGTGGGGCCGCAGCCGCTCCTCGACGGGCCGGCCGGCGAGCAGGTCGGGGGTGAGCACGCCGTGCGCGGCGGCGGTGCGCCAGCGGGTGACGCCGTCACGGGAGTCGGTGACCACGGTCAGGTCGCCGTCGGTGCGGCGGCTCACCGTGCGGGGCGCGTCGCCGCCGGTGTCGACGACGACCTCCTCCAGGCCGGGCAGGGCGAGCAGCAGGGCGTCGTCGACGGCGTGCAGCAGCCGCTCCGCGAGGTCGGCGGCGGCGGTGTCGCGCAGCGGCAGGATGACGGCCGTGTCGTACGGGTCGGGGGCGGTGCCCTCGGCGGCGAACGGCAGCCGCAGCAGCGGTACGTGACCGTCGCGGCGGCGGATCTCGTCGCCGAGGCCGGGGCTGTGCCGGGCGGTGTCCCGCGCGAGGTCCCGCGCCTCGGCCAGCGACCAGCGCACCCCGCCGTGCCGGCCGACCACGGCGGGCTCGTCGGTGACGGCGAGCACGGCCGCGAAGCCGACGCCGAACCGTCCGACGGCCCGGTCGGGCGCGTCCCGCTTGGCGGAGGCCCGCAGCGTGGACAGCGACTCGACGCCGGCCGCGTCCAGCGGGGCCCCGGTGTTCGCGGCGACCAGCACCCCGTCCCGGAGGGTGAGCCGCAGGCGCCCCGGCACGCCGGCGCGGGCGGCGGCGTCGGCGGCGTTCTGCGCGAGCTCGACGACGAGCCGGTCCCGGTAACCGCCGAGGACGAGGTCCTCCTCGGCGTTGGCGTCCTCGCGGAAACGGGCGGGACTGGTGGCCCAGGCATCCAGGACCCCGCGCCGCAGACGCGCCGTGCCGAACGGGTCGGCACCTTCGGTGGCGGGCCGCACGAACTTGCTCACGTTGACTCTCCTCATCGGGCCCTGATCTGCGTGAGGTCGAAGGTACCGCTCCGCGACACCACGGGGACGCGGTGTCCGGGGCGCACCGCGCCCTGTGGATGATCAGCACTGTGCTGCTCGAAACGCTGTCCGTCGCCGCGCTGGCCGTGGTGCTGGTGTGTGCCGTCGTCCGTCCCTTCCGCTGGCCGGAGGCGGTGTTCGCGGTGCCCGCCGCCGGGGTCGTGGCCGTGACGGGCGCGATCACCACGGACGCGGTGCGGGAGGAGGCCGAGCGGCTCGGCCCGGTGATCGGTTTCCTCGCCGCCGTCCTGGTGCTCGCCAAGCTGTGCGACGAGGAGGGCCTCTTCCACGCCTGCGGGAGCTGGATGGCCCGCTGGTCGCGGCACCGGCCGCGCCGACTCCTCGGCGCGGTCTTCGCGCTCGCCTCGCTGATCACGGCGGTGCTCAGCCTGGACGCGACGGTGGTGCTGCTGACGCCGGTGGTGTTCGCGACCGCGACCCGCATGGGCGCGCGCCCCGCCCCGCACGTGTACGCGACCGCCCACCTGTCGAACACGGCGTCCCTGCTGCTGCCGGTGTCGAACCTGACGAACCTGCTCGCCGTCACCGCCACCGGCCTGACCTTCACCCGCTTCGCGCTGCTGATGCTGCTGCCGTGGCTGGCGGCGATCGCCGTGGAGTACGTGGTCTTCCGCCGCTTCTTCGCCGCCGACCTCGCGGCGGAGCCGGCCGCGCCGGGCACGGCGGACGAGCCGGTGGAGGTGCCGCTCTTCGCGCTGGTCACGGTGGCGGCCACGCTCGCCGGGTTCGCCGTGGCGTCCGCGGTGGGCGTCGACCCGGCGTGGGCGGCGGCGGCCGGGGCGGCCGTGATGGCGGTACGGGCCCTGACCCGCCGCCGCACCAGCGTCGTACGGCTGCTGCGCGCCGTCGACCTGCCGTTCCTGGCGTTCGTGCCGGCCCTGGGCGTGGTCGTCCGGGCGGTCCTGGACCACGGCCTCGGCGACGCACTCGACGCGCTCCTGCCCGACGGCACGGGCCTGCTCTCCCTGCTGGCCGTCGCCGGTCTCGCGGCCCTGCTGGCCAACCTGATCAACAACCTGCCCGCCGTGCTCGCCCTGGTCCCGCTGGCCGCGCCGTCCGGCCCCGGCGCGGTCCTCGCGGTCCTGCTCGGCGTGAACATCGGCCCCAACCTCACCTACGCGGGCTCCCTGGCCACCCTGCTGTGGCGCCGCATCGCCCACCACCACGACCACGAGGTGCGCCTGGTGCGCTTCACCCTCCTCGGGCTGGCCACGGTCCCGGCGGCGCTCGTGGCGTCGACGGCGGCCCTGTGGCTGTCGCTGGAGCTGCTCGGCACCTGAGGCCGGGGGAATCGCCGGAGACCCACGCCACATTCATGGGGGGTGCCCGGTGACATGCTCCACAGGGCCCGCTGGGTGTACTACGCGGAATAGTGAAGAAATGCCCGATTTGAAATCGGACATTTGCCGCACACGGCTGATCGATCAGCTTGAAATGGGGGGTTTCGCCGCGTACAGGGCGACCCGTCAAGAGACGTACATCTCACCCGTTATCTACGGCTTTTCATCGTAGGTCACACCTTTGCGGCTTTTGAGCGGTGGCGGTTACCAAGGAACAGCCAGCGCGGCACGGATCCGTTCCGCCGATGGCATCCCCCGCCCCCTCCCCCATGAGGTTTCGATGTTCGAGCGCGTCATCTCCCGTTTCCCCCGTACGACCGCCACCCGCACCCGCGCCGCCGTCCTGGCCGCCGGTCTGGGCTCCACGGCCGTCCTGGGAGCCGGGGTCGCGGTCGCCGCCTCCGGCACCTCCGCCGCGTCCGGCACCGCCACGACGGTCCAGGCGCAGGCCGCCGCACCGGCCGAGGCCGCGAAGACGCAGGCCGTGAAGGCCTCCACGGTGAAGAAGGCGACCGAGGCCGCCAAGAAGTCCACCGCGTCCTGGGTCTCCCCGGTCAAGAACTACAAGCTGTCCGCGAGCTTCGCGCAGAACGGCGGCATGTGGGCCTCCAAGCACTCCGGCCAGGACTACGCCGTCCCGACCGGCACCCCGGTCGTCGCCGCCCACGGCGGCACGGTCGTGAAGGCCGGCGGCAACGGCGCCGGCGACGGCCCCGCGTACGGCAACGCCGTCGTGATCAAGCACGGCAGCCAGACGTACTCCCAGTACGCCCACCTGTCCTCGGTGAACGTGAAGGTCGGCCAGGTCGTCAAGACCGGCCAGAAGATCGCCCTGTCCGGCAACACCGGCAACTCCAGCGGTCCCCACCTGCACTTCGAGATCCGCACCACCCCGAACTACGGCTCCGCCGTCAACCCGGCGACCTTCCTGCGCGCCCACGGCGTCACCCTCTGACGCAGGCCCGCAGCCTCCCGCTCACGACCCCCGAGACCGGCCCCAGGCCGCCTCGGGGGTCGTCGTGCGTTCAGCGGAGGGGATGCCCTGCCGACGCGATGCCGGGTCAGGCCTCGGATACGTACGGGACGAACTGCGTCCACGCGTCCGAGGCGAAGGAGAGGCGAGGTCCCGTGGCGTTCTTCGAGTCGCGGACGTGGACGGTGCCGGGGGCTGCGGCAATCTCGACACAGGACTCGCCATTGGTACCACCGCTGTAGCTGCTCTTGAACCACGCCAGTTCGGAGGTGTCCCCGGCGGATGCCTTGCGCATCATGTCTCTCCCAGCAGTCTCTCGATGAAGGCGGACGACTCCCGCGGCGGGAGGGCCTGCGCTCGGATGGTGCCATATTGCAGCTCCAAGATGCGGAGCTGCTTGAGGTCAGAGACTGGCCGGCCATTGAACAAGCCATCGGCACGCCCTACCGCCGTACCGTCCGGGAACTTCAGCAGCTCGATCCTGCCGTCCAACCCCGGGTGAGCCTCGGTGTTCGTCGGCATGACCTGAAGTGTGACGTTGTTCAGTCGCCCCATCTCCAGCAGGTGTTCGAGCTGTTGTCGCCACATCACTGTGCCCGCAATCTGTCGACGCAGCGGTGCCTCCTCCACCACGAAGTGGATGGAGGGAGCAGGGTCTCGTTCGAAAACCGATCGCCGGGCCAACCGAGCGGCGACCATGCGCTCCACGTCATCGGGCGTGTACGGGGGCTGTGCTGCCCTGATCAGGGCCCTTGCGTGTTCCGGCGTCTGCAACAACCCCGGGATGATGTTGCACTCGTACAGCCCGATCTCGACCGCCTTCGCCTCCATCTTCCCCAGCTCCCGCACCCTCTTCGGGTACCGGACCTTCTTCACGTCCTCCCAGGCCGCCGCGATGAGGCCGCCCGCGTTCAGGACCTCGTCCGCCTTGTCCAGGAACTCCTGGCGGGGGATCCGCTTGCCGCCCTCGATCTTGTAGACCATGTCCTCGCCGTACCCGACGACCCGGCCGAACTCGGCGGCCCGCATCCCCGCCGCCTCGCGCCGCAGCTTCAGTTGCCGTCCGACCGTCGTGATGACCGCGACGCCCCACTCGTCGTCCGGGTCCACCTCCCAACCGGGCTCGTCCGCCTCTTCCTTGAGCCGACCCGCCCCCGCCTCGACCGCCGTCATGCCGCACCTCTCCCTCGGAACCGTCCGTGACGCACCCGGCGCCTCACCCGTACCAACCGTCGGCACAGCCACGACAGCACCGGACAACCACCGGACAGTGACCGTACGCATGCGCTGGGTCACACTCCACGGTAGGCGGATCCGGCGACGCTGAGTGATGTGAATCAGCGAACTGCCGAACCCGCCGCCTCCATCAGGAACTTCAGCGTGCTGCTGTCCGCCACCCCGCGCAGTGCCCGCCTCGCCCGTCTCCTCACGGACGCCCACCTCCGCGACTGGGGATACGAATCGGAGGCCGCACGCCACGTCGTGGCCGAACTGGCCGCCAACGCCGTCACCCACGGCCGCGTGCCGGGCCGGGACTTCCGTCTTCGGTTCCACGTGGTGGACCACACGCTCCGTATCGAGGTCACCGACGCCCGGGGCGACCACGTGCCCCGGCGCCGACCGGCCTCCCCCGACGCCGAGTCGGGCCGCGGCCTGCTCCTCGTCGACGCACTCGCGGACCGCTGGGGCGTGTCCGAGGACCGTTTTCCGCGCAAGACCGTCTGGGCCGAACTGCGGCTCACACCGCCGGAATCCGGGGAGAAGGAGCACCACCAAGCCCCACCTCTCCGGCCCGAGGCACGCGATCACTCGGGCGGATGAACATCACCGGACCAGTTGGATTTTCGAACCCCGGACACCTCTGCGCTCAGCGCACACGGCCGAAAAGACCCCGGCACCCGCCGGAACGGCGATCCCCGTGCGAGGGCCTGACCACGGGCGGCGCCATCCACCGGAAGCACATGCGCCCCGCCCTCCGCACCCGCGACGGCCGTCACCGCGCCTTCGGCTCCCCGGTGACGGACCCCCACTGCCGCGACTGCCGAACGACCGGACCACTCACCCGACGAGCAAGAGAAAGACGCCGCGATGTTCGTGCACGAGCACCCCGGCCACCCTGGACGCCCCGAACACACCCCCGACGCCCTCCGGGCCGCGCTCGCCGTCGTCGCCCCGGAACGCCTGCCCGAGATGCAGCGGACGAAGGACCAGGCCTTCGCCAGGGCCGTGGAGCGGCACTCCCTCAGCCCGGTGCGGAGCTGGGTCCTGGCCTGGGCGCGGGACATCGAGATCGCCCGCCGCTCCGACCTCTCCACCCGTCACGCCCGCGCCCGGAGCGACCTGGAACACGAGGACGCCGCGACCGCCCGGGAGGCGCCGCGAGAGCTGAGCGCCGTCCTGGACGAGGCGATGAAGGCAATACGCGCTCGAGCTGGACCTGGGAGTACGCCTTCGGCGCGGAGGAGGCTGCCCGCGCCGCCCCACCCGCCTTCCTCGCCGAGGCCGAGCGATCCCGACGTGCTGCGCCACTGGCTCACCCGTGCCGTCACCGTCTCCGGATCCGAGGACATCTTCGGCGGCGCGTGACCGCACGAGCGCGGTGAGGGGCGGCACGCCTCCGAAGCGTGCCGCCCTCGGGTGACAACTACGAGTGCCCCAGCTCCGCCGACGACGCGTCCTCCGTGGCCGGGACCGAACCGGAGTCCGGGGACGGGCGGAGGGGGAAGGGGTCGACGCGGGTCTCGTCGATGACCGGCGGGGCCGGCTGCGGGGGCTTCGGCATGACCGCCGCCTCCGAGTGGCCGCCGCAGCCGTAGGCGAGGGAGACGACCCGGCCGTCGGCCGGGGAGAACTCGTTGGCGCACACGCCGAACGCCTGGCCCAGCGAGCCGCCGATCGGGGCGAGGAAACCGCAGGACACGCAGGAGGCGGGGGCCGCCTGCGCCATCGGGGTCTTCGCGCCGAACGCCTCCTCCCAGCGGTCGGCGGCGGCGTGCAGCCCGTAGCGGGAGAGGACGCGGGCGCGGCGCATGCCCAGCTCCTCGGCGACCGCGGCGATCGAGCCGCGGGACGGGGCGACGGTCTGCTCGGCCGGGGCGCCGCCGGTGACCTCGGCGTCCTCGGCCTCCGCGATGCCGGCCAGGTCCTCGGTCAGCGCGGAGTTCGGCGGCGGCTCGTCCTCGCCGGTGTAGCCGGGCTCCAGGCGCAGGTCGTCGGCCTCGGTGGGCAGCAGGTCGCCGGGGCCCAGGTCGCCGGGGCGCAGCCGCTCGCTCCACGGCACCCACTCGGGCGCGAGGACGGCGTCGGGGCCGGGCAGCAGGACGGCCTCGTCCACCGTGACGATCTTGGCGCGGGAGGCGCGGGCCACGGTGACGGCCCACCGCCAGCCGCGGTAGCCGAGCTCGCGGCACCCGAAGAAGTGCGTGACGACGCGGTCGCCCTCGGAGACCATTCCCTCGTGCTCGCCGACGACCCCGGGCGCGGCGGCCTCCTCGGCTGCGGCGCGGGCGAGGTCGACGGCCTCGGCGCACAGACGGTCGGGGGTGCGGCTTCGCGTTGTCGCTGCGCTCACAGGTATCGCTTCTCTCCTACGCCGTCTCACGAGTGCGCCACTCCCAGCGCGGGGGGCGGACGGAGCGGACCGGGGGACCGCGTCGACGTCCGCGCCGCATCGTGCTCGGGCGCGCCACCATCCATTCTGCGGGATGGCTGAGATACGCACGCTACCTGCTCGCGTGCGCTGGGCCTACACCGACGGTTGTTACGGAACGGCGCGCGCCGGTTTCCCGGGCGGGCGGCGGCCTCCCGCGACGCCCCGGCGCGTTCGGCCGTACCGCGGAACCCGGTGGGGCACGTCCCCGGTGTTACGGCACTACCTTCCGCCATCTCGGGGCACTATGACGTCGTGGCTACCGCGCGCACCCCCCAGGGCGCCACCGGAACCGGTGGGCCCGCGGGGAACAAGGAACGCGGCCGGCGCCTCGGCACGGTCCGGGCGGGCGGCCGCCTTCGCACGTTCGGCCGGGCCCTGCACTTCCCGGTGACCAGAACCGCCCGCGGCATCCGCAAGGTGACCCACGCGCACGGCGCCGGCGAGTCCGGCCTGGGCAAGCTGATCGAACTGCACGGGGTGAACGGCGCCGGCGACGTGATGATCACGGTGGCCCTGGCGTCCACCGTGTTCTTCTCCGTCCCCACCGACGAGGCGCGCGGGCGGGTCGCCCTGTACCTGGCCATCACGATGGCGCCGTTCACGCTGCTCGCCCCGGTCGTCGGCCCGCTGCTCGACAAGCTCCCGCACGGCCGCCGGGCCGCGATGGCGGGCGCGATGCTCGCCCGTGCGCTGCTCGCGCTGGTGCTGTCCGGCGCGGTGGTCAGCGGCGGCCTGGAGCTGTACCCGGCCGCGCTGGGCGTGCTGGTGGCGTCCAAGGCGTACGGGGTGGTCAGAAGCGCGGTCGTGCCACGGCTGCTGCCGCCCGCCTTCTCCCTGGTGAAGGCGAACTCACGGGTGACCCTCGGCGGGCTGCTCGCCACCGGCATCGCGGCGCCGATCGGCGCGGGCCTCCAGCAGATCGGGCCGCGCTGGCCGCTGTACGGGGCGTTCGTGCTCTTCGTGACGGGCATGCTCCTGTCGTTCCGGCTGCCGCCGAAGGTGGACTCCGCCAAGGGCGAGGACACCGCGCTGCTCGCCGCCGACGAGCAGCATCTGCACGGCCCGCACCGCAGGACGGAGAAGCCCGGGCTGCGCACGGTCGGCCCGGCGGTCACCCACGCGCTGGCCGCCAACGCCTCCATCCGCTGCCTCACCGGCTTCCTCATCTTCTTCCTGGCGTTCCTGCTGCGCGAGCATCCGATGACCGGGCAGAGCGCGGCGGTGTCGCTGGGCATCGTCGGTGTGGCGGCCGGCGCGGGCAACGCGCTCGGCACGGCCGTCGGCGCGGGCCTGCGGTCCCGCGCGCCGGAGATCATCATCGTGACGGTGGTGGCGGTGGTGCTGGGGGCCGCGGTCACGGCGGCGGTGTTCTTCGGCGCGGTGCTGGTGGCGTGCCTCGCGGCGGTCGCCGGGTTCGCCCAGGCACTCGCCAAGCTGTCGCTGGACGCGCTGATCCAGCGGGACGTGCCCGAACAGGTGCGGACGTCCGCGTTCGCCCGGTCGGAGACGCTGCTCCAGATGGCGTGGGTGCTGGGCGGCGCGATCGGCATCGCGATGCCGCTGATCGGCACGCTGGGGCTCGCGGTGGGCGCGGCGATCGTCGGCACGGGCTGGCTGACGACCGTCCGCGGGCTGCTCCGTTCGGCCCGCCAGGGGCGCGCGGGAAGCCCGCGGGTGGTGTGAGGCGGGACCGCACCGGACACCCGTGAGCGACAGGGCACGGGACCGCACCGCACCCCCGCGAGTGGCGTAAGGCGGGGCCACGCCGCACCCCACGTGGGGAGCGGGGCACACCTGCCCGATAGCCTTCCGCCATGACCACGTTGCCCCGCGGCGCAGCCGCTAAGACACACCGCGCTGTGCGACGCCGCCGTGCCGTCGCCGCCGCCGGCGCCGTATCCGCAGGACTGCTCGTCCTGACCGCCTGCGACAAGCCGACGGCGATCTCCACCATCACGGTGGGCAGCGACTCGGTGAGCTCCGAGGCGACCTGCGGTGGCGAGGGCAAGGCCCTGACCACCGAGTCCCTCAACAAGTGCCTCCAGGACAAGGGCATCGACGAGATCAAGGTCGACCCCACCAAGACCGTGCGCTTCGGTGTCGACCCGGAGATCGCCGACAACAGCTGGACGATCCTGCTGAACGGTCAGCCGCTCGTCGAGCCCATGAAGAAGAAGACCTACCAGACCATTCCGGCCAGCGTGTTCTTCAACGCCCAGTACGGCGCCCAGGGCGACTCGACCCTGGTGTCGATCAAGGAGGGCGAGGACGAGGCCACGGGTCTGTGGTCCTTCCGCCTGAAGAAGGACGAGGACTGATCACGTCCCTCGCACGCGTCCTCGTGGCCACCGCGGTCCCCGCCGAGCGGGACGCGGTGGCCCAGGCGTTCCCGGGCCCGGTGCGGGAGCGGAAGCTGCCCGGCGCGGTCGTGCACGCGGTCGCCGGCGGGCCCGGCCTGCTCGCCGCCGGGGTCGGCCCGGCGCTCGCCGCCGCGTCCACGGCCGTCGCGCTGACCGCCGCCGCCCTGGACGGCCGCCCCTACGCCCTCGTCGTCTGCGCCGGGATCGGCGGCGGCTTCGCGCCGCACGCGCCCCTCGGGTCCCTCGTCGTCGCCGACGCGATCACCGCGGCCGATCTCGGTGCCGAGACGGCCGACGGATTCCTGCCGGTCACCGAGCTCGGCTTCGGCACCGTCACCCACCGTCCGCCCGCGCCCCTGGTGGAGGCGGCCGCCGCCGCGTCCGGGGCGCGCACCGGCACCGTCCTCACCGTGTCCACGGTGACCGGCACCGCCGCCCGCGCCGCCGCGCTGCGCGCCCGGCACCCGGACGCCCTCGCCGAGGGCATGGAGGGCTTCGGCGTCGCCGAGGCCGCCGCCGCCCAGGGGGTGCCCGTGCTCGAGGTGCGGGCGGTGTCGAACCCCGTCGGCCCCCGCGACCGTGCCGCCTGGCGCATCGGCGACGCCCTCGCCGCCCTCACCGCGGGCTTCGGGAAGCTCGCACCCGTATTGGAGAGTTGGAACCGGCATGACCACCGTTGAGCAGCAGCGGCTGCGCATCGCCTACTCGCCCTGCCCGAACGACACCTTCGTCTTCGACGCCCTCGCCCACGGCCGCGTCCCCGGCGCGCCCGCCCTCGACGTCACCTTCGCCGACATCGACCTCACCAACGGCATGGCCGAGCGCGGCGAACTGGACGTGCTGAAGGTGTCGTACGCGGTGCTGCCGTACGTGCTCGACGCGTACGCGCTGCTGCCCTGCGGGGGCGCGCTGGGGCGGGGCTGCGGGCCGCTGGTGCTGACCCGTGAGGCCGGAACGGACCTCACCGGGCGCACGGTCGCGGTGCCGAGCGAGAAGTCGACGGCGTACCTGCTGTTCCGGCTGTGGGCGGCGGACGTGGTGCCCGGGAAGGTCGGGAAGACCGTGGTGATGCCGTTCCACGAGATCATGCCCGCCGTGCGGGACGGGAAGGTCGACGCCGGTCTCGTCATCCACGAGGCGCGCTTCACGTATCAGGACTACGGGCTGCACAAGCTCGCGGACATGGGCGAGCACTGGGAGGACACCACCGGGCTGCCGATCCCGCTGGGCGCGATCCTCGCCCGGCGCTCGCTCGGCGAGGAGACGCTGACCCGGCTCGCGGACGCGATCCGCGCGTCCGTGCGGGCGGCCTGGGACGACCCGGAGGCCTCCCGCCCGTACGTGATGGAACACGCCCAGGAGATGGACCCGGCCGTCGCCGACCAGCACATCGGGCTGTACGTCAACGAGTTCACCGCCGACCTCGGCGAGGACGGCTACGCGGCCGTGCGCGGGCTGCTCACCCGCGCGGCGGCCGAGGGGCTGGTGCCGCCCCTCGGCCCGGACGCGCTGCGGTTCCCGTAGGACGGGCGGCCCGGCGCCTCAGACGTCGAGCTGGTCGGCGACCGCGCGGAGCAGTCCGGCGATCTTCTTGCCGGCCGCGCGGTCGGGGTAGCGGCCCCGCTCCAGCGACGGCGTGATGTTCTCCAGCAGCGTCGTGAGGTCCTGCACGATCGAGGCCAGTTCGTCGGGCTTCTTGCGCTGGGCGGCCGCGACCGAGGGGGTCGGGTCCAGAAGGGTCAGGGAGAGGGCCTGGTCGCCGCGCTGCCCGGCGACCACGCCGAACTCCACGCGCTGGCCCGGCTTCAGGGCCTCGACTCCGGCGGGGAGGACCGAGGAATGCACGAAGACGTCGCCGCCGTCGTCACGGGAGAGAAAGCCGAAGCCCTTCTCGATATTGAACCACTTGACTTTGCCGGTGGGCACGTCTGTCCTCGTCCTCGTACTCGTCGGGAAACTGCATCGGAAAACGGCTCTCGATAGCACTCGGGCGGGCCCGATCACCCGCCGGTACCAAGGCTAATGGTCTTCGAGCCGGTGACAAGACGTCACCGCGTCGTTCCCTCGCGCAGGGAACTACCCTGGTCCGGTGCGTGACAAAACCCAAGCGAATTCCGCCGCGCCCGGTGACGGTCTGGTCCGTGCCGGCGCCATCGTCTTCTTCATCGGCGCCGTGGCCACTCTGGTCACGGTCGCCCCGCTGTTCCTCGGAACGACACCCTTTCCGACGTACATGTTCGGGCTGAGCATGCTCATGGGGGTCGGATTCGCCGTCGCCGGTGCCGGAGTGCTGCGTTCCGCCGCCGCGGGACGGCGGCGGGCGCGCGCGGGTGCGGTTTCCGGTCAGCTGTCCGAGCAGTAGTCCGAGAACCAGCGGGGGAATTCCGTCAGATCGGTGAGGACGGCGTCCGCGCCGGCCTCCCGGAGCTCCGTGGCGTCGCACGGGCCGGTGGCGACCGCGACCGACACCGCGCCGGCGGTGCGCGCCCCGCGCACGTCGCCGGTGTGGTCGCCGACGTACACGGACGCGCCGTGCTCGCGCAGCGCCAGCGCCTTCTGCTCGGCCCACAGGTCGCCGATCACGGCGTCCGGCTCGATGCCGAGGTGCGCCAGGTGCAGTTTGGCGTTGGGCTCGTACTTCGCGGTCACCACGATCGCCCGTCCGCCCCGTGCCCGCACGGCGGCCATCGCCTCCCGCGCGCCGGGCAGCGCGGGCGTCGGCGTGATCGCGTACTCCGGGTACATCGCCCGGTACAGCTCCGCCGTCTCCGCGATCCGCTCGGCCGGGAACCAGTTCGCCAGTTCGTCCGCCAGCGGCGGCCCGAGCCGGCTGACCGCGAGATCGGCGTCGACGTACGTCCCGGTCCGCTCGGCCAGCGCCCGGTAGCAGGCCCGGATCCCGGGCCGCGAGTCGATGAGCGTCATGTCGAGGTCGAACCCGACGGTGGGCGGGGCGGACGGAGCGGGCGGGATCGTGGAAGCCATATGCGCCATTGTGCGACACCGTGGGTCGCGGTCAGCGTTCGCGTTGGGAGCGCCAGACCAGGAACAGGGCCGAGGTGATCGCCGCCGTGCGGATGATCCAGGGCCAGGTCTCGGTGAGGGCGGTGTTCATCTGGCCCTCGGGGACGGGGGCGCCCCAGCGGCCTGCGGTGCGGCCCCAGAGCCAGACGACGCCGCCGATGAGGGAGAGGCCCGGGAGGACGACCACCGCCGCCTTGACCTCTGCCGGGGTGAGGCGGCGGGAGGCGTAGGCGATGAGCCAGCCGAGGATCAGGGCGAACCAGTTGCCCAGCACCGCGCCCACGACCAGCAGGGCCGCGGCGACCAGCAGCAGGGGGTTGCTCCAGCGGCGGGACGGCAGGCGCGGCAGGCGGCGGCGTGCGAGGGCGGGGGCCGTCTCGGGCGCGTCGGTGACGGCCGGTTCCTCGGGGGCGGGCTTCTCCCGCGTCGTCGGGGGCTGCTTGAGGAGTTCGGGGATCTCCACGCCGCCGATGAAGCCGGGCACCTCGTCGCCCACGCCGAACGGGCTGTCGTCCACCCGCCACCAGTCGGGCTGGGCCGCGCTGTCGCCGAGTTCGTCGGTGCCGGCGCGGTGCGGCGGGGACGGCGCGTCGGCCGGGGCGGCGGGCGGGGGCGCGGGGGTGGACGGGCGGGGGCGGGGGACGACCTTGCGCAGCATGCCGCCCATGGAGCCGCCGGGCCTGGACGCGGCGGGCTTGGACGCGGCGGGCCGGGGCGCGGCCGGTTCGGCGCTCCGCTCCGGTTCGCGCTGCACCGGCACGGCCGTCGGCTGCTGCGACGCGCCCGGCGCGGAGCCGGACGTCGGGTCCTCCGCCGCGGCGACCACCTCGGTCGGTGTGCCGATGCGGGCGATGATGCGGCGGACGGCCGCGGGCGAGTCGACCACGGCCCTGGCGCGGCGCCGGTCGATCTCGTCGCGCAGCTCCGCGACCAGCCGCATCCGTGCCGCCGACGGCAGTTGCCGTTGCTGCGCCACGTCGCCGACGCGGCTCAGATACTCGTAGACGACCTGGTCACTCTCGATACCCACGAAGTCCCCTCCGGGACGGATGCGTCGGGACACCGTCGCCCGACGGTACCGCGACGGCGGCGGGCCGGCCCAACTCCCGGCACGCCACGGACGTGCCCACCCGCTAACGTGAGGCGGATGAGCACCGAGGAGAACCCCGCGGCGACCCCCCGATCCCTCGCCGAGGCGCTCCGGGGGCGGGACGACGCCTCGCTGGCCGCGCTCCTGCGCAGCCGGCCGGATCTCATCACGCCCGTGCCCGCCGACCTCACCCAGCTCGCCACCCGTGCGGGCACGCGTGCCTCGGTGGTCCGTGCGCTGGAGCGGCTCGACCGGTTCGTGCTGCAGACCGCGCAGGCGCTGGCGGTGGCGCCGGAGCCGGCGACGTACGGGGAGCTGCTGGGGCTGATGGCGGGTGACGACGGTGACCCGGCGGTGTCCGCGGCGCTGCCGCACGCTCTCGGCACGCTCCGTGAACAGGCCCTGGTGTGGGGCGGTGACGACCGGCTGCGGCTGGTGCGCACCGCCCGTGAGCTGCTCGCGCCGTCACCGCAGCACCCGTCGCCGACCGGTCTGGGCCCCACCGTGCGGGAGGCGGCCGCGGGGATCTCGCCGGGCCGCATCCAGGAGATCGTGGCGGCGGCCGGGCTGCCGTCGACGCACGACTCCGTCTCCGCCGTCGCCGCGCTGACGGACCTCTTCAGCGATCCGGCGCGGATGTCCGCGCTGCTCGACCAGGCGCCGAGCGAGTCGCTGGAGGTGCTGGAGCGGCTGGTGTGGGGCCCGCCGTACGGGCAGGTGACCGCCGATCCGGCGCCCCGGCTGCGGTGGCTGCTGGACCGGGGTCTGCTGCTGCCGACGGCGCCCGGCACGGTGGTCCTGCCCCGCGAGGTGGCGCTGCGGCTGCGCGCCGGCCGGGCGCACCGGACGACGGAGCCGGTGCCGCCGCCCGTGGAGGCGGCCGCCGCGTACCGTCCCCAGATCGTGGACGCGACGGCGGCGGGTCAGGCGTACACGGCGCTGGCGACGGTCGAGGAGCTGCTGAAGGACTGGCACGAGGGCGGCCCCGCGGTGCTGCGGGCCGGCGGGCTGAGCGTGCGGGACCTGAAGCGGACCGCCGGGGCGCTGGACGTGTCCGAGCCGGTGGCCGCGTTCTGGGTCGAACTGGCCTACGCGGCGGGGCTGCTGGCGTCCGACGGGGGTGCGGGCGCCTCCCGCTCCTCCAAGGGAGCGGGGGAGGACGAGCGGTACGCGGCGACCCCGGCGTACGACGAGTGGCTGGAGCGGCCGGCCGGTGAGCGGTGGGCGGGGCTGGCGACGGCGTGGCTCGCGGCGACCCGGACGCCGGGGCTGGTCGGGGAGCGGGACGCGAAGGACCGCACGCTGTCCGCGCTGGGCCCGGGTCTGGACCGTTCGGCCGCTCCGGAGGTGCGGCACCGGGTGCTGGCCCTGCTGGCGGGGCTCCCCGAGGGCGCCGCGCCGCACACCGGGTCGGTGCTGGCGCGCCTGCGCTGGGAGCGGCCGCCACGCGTGGCCCGCACCGGAGGCGGCGCGCCCGCTCCGTACGCCCGCCGGACGCCGGGGCAGCCCGCCGAGGGGGCGCGGGAGCACCCGGACGAGCAGGGGTACGGGGGCGGCGGGGACGACGACGACCTGCGGTCGCGGCTCGCCCGCTGGACGCTGGCCGAGGCGGAGATGCTCGGCGTCACCGGGCGCGGCGCGCTCTCCTCGCACGGGCGGGCGCTGATCGGCGCGCCCGCGCTCCGGCACCCGGAGGCGGAACCCGAGCCGACGGGGCCGGGCGACAAGCTGCCCGTGCACCACCGGCGGGTCCCGCCGCCGCCCGCCCTCTCCCCCGCCGAGCGGGCGACCGCCGCCGCGGCCGCCGCCCGGCTGCTCGAACCGCTGCTGCCCGAGCCGCTGGACCACGTGCTGCTCCAGGCCGACCTGACGGCGGTCGCGCCGGGCCCGCTGGAGCGGCCGCTCGCCGACATGCTGGGCGTGCTGGCGGACGTGGAGTCGAAGGGGGGCGCGACCGTCTACCGGTTCACGCCCGGCTCGGTACGGCGCGCCCTGGACGCCGGGCGGTCGGCCGCCGACCTGCACGCCTTCCTCGCCGCGCACTCCCGCACGCCGGTGCCGCAGCCGCTGGCGTACCTCATCGACGACGTGGCCCGCCGGCACGGGCACCTGCGGGTGGGCGCCGCCTCCTCGTACGTGCGCTGCGACGACGACGCGGTGCTGGACGAGATCCTCGCCGACAAGCGCGCCGCCGGGCTGGGTCTGCGGCGGCTCGCCCCGACGGTGCTGGCCGCGCGGACCGACCCGGTGGGGCTGCTGGAGGGGCTGCGCGCGATGGGGTTCGCGCCGGCCGCCGAGTCGGCGGAGGGCGACGTGCTGATCACCCGCGCGGACGCCTACCGCACGCCCCCGCGCACACCCCCCGAGCCGGTGCCGGACGGGCCGCCCGTCCCGGACGACACGCTGCTCTCGGCGGCGATCCGCGCCGTCCGCGCGGGCGACCTCGCCTCCACCGCGCCCCGCAAGCCGGCCGGCGGCGGCCCGGCGGGCGCGGAGCGCGGCGAGCCGCCCCGCACGACCGTCGCCGAGACCCTGGCCACCCTCCAGGCCGCCGTCCTCACCAACGACACCCTGTGGATCGGCTACGTCAACGCCGAGGGCGCCGCCAGTCAGCGCGTCATCGCGCCCGTCCGCGTCGAGGGCGGCTTCGTCACGGCCTACGACCACACGGCCGACGAGGTCCGGACGTACCCGCTGCACCGGATCACGGGGGTGGCGGAGCTGACGGACGACGCCGGCTGACGACCGGCCGGGGCGCCCGGTGGTGAAGGTCACGTGCGCTCCGGGGCGCGGGGTCGCGCGACGGGCGGTCCGGGTGGAATGCCGTCAGGCAAACTGGACGTTTGGCCGTGCAGTGCCCGTGCCGAGCCCGTCGCAGAAAGGCAGCCGCGCGTGAATGGTCCGCTCATCGTCCAGTCCGACAAGACCCTGCTCCTGGAGGTCGACCACGAGCAGGCCGACGACTGCCGTCGCGCCATCGCGCCGTTCGCCGAACTGGAGCGGGCCCCCGAGCACATCCACACCTACCGGGTGACCCCGCTCGGTCTGTGGAACGCACGGGCCGCCGGACACGACGCCGAGCAGGTCGTCGACGCGCTGGTGCAGTACAGCCGCTACCCCGTGCCGCACGCGCTGCTCGTCGACATCGCCGAGACGATGGACCGCTACGGCCGGCTCAGCCTGGTCAAGCACCCCGCGCACGGCCTGGTCCTCACCACCACCGACCGCCCGGTGCTGGAGGAGGTGCTGCGTTCCAAGCGCGTCGCCCCGCTCGTCGGCGCCCGCCTCGACCCGGACACGGTCGCCGTGCATCCCTCCGAGCGCGGTCAGATCAAGCAGACCCTGCTGAAGCTGGGCTGGCCCGCCGAGGACCTCGCCGGGTACGTGGACGGCGAGGCGCACCCGATCGAGCTGGCCGAGGACGGCTGGGCGCTGCGCCCGTACCAGAAGCAGGCCGTGGAGAACTTCTGGCACGGCGGCTCCGGCGTCGTCGTCCTCCCCTGCGGCGCCGGCAAGACGCTGGTCGGCGCGGGCGCGATGGCGCAGGCGAAGTCGACCACGCTGATCCTCGTCACCAACACCGTCTCGGCCCGCCAGTGGAAGCACGAGCTGGTGAGGCGGACGTCGCTCACCGAGGACGAGATCGGCGAGTACAGCGGCACGAAGAAGGAGATCCGCCCCGTCACCATCGCCACCTACCAGGTGCTGACGACGAGGCGGAAGGGCGTCTACCCCCACCTGGAGCTGTTCGACTCCCGCGACTGGGGCCTGATCGTCTACGACGAGGTGCACCTGCTGCCCGCGCCCGTCTTCAAGTTCACCGCCGACCTCCAGGCCCGCCGCCGGCTCGGTCTGACGGCCACCCTGGTGCGCGAGGACGGCCGCGAGTCGGACGTGTTCTCGCTGATCGGCCCGAAGCGGTTCGACGCCCCGTGGAAGGAGATCGAGGCGCAGGGCTACATCGCGCCCGCCGACTGCGTGGAGGTCCGCGTCAACCTCACCGACTCCGAGCGGCTGGCGTACGCGACGGCCGAGCAGGAGGAGAAGTACCGCTTCTGCTCGACGACCGCCACCAAGCGACGGGTGACGGAGGCGATCGTCCGCCGGTTCGCGGGGCAGCAGATCCTGGTCATCGGCCAGTACATCGACCAGCTCGACGAGCTGGGCGAGCACCTGGACGCGCCCGTCATCAAGGGCGAGACGTCCAACGCCCAGCGGGAGAAGCTGTTCGAGGCGTTCCGGCAGGGCGAGCTGAGCGTGCTGGTGGTCTCGAAGGTCGCGAACTTCTCGATCGACCTGCCGGAGGCGACGGTCGCCGTCCAGGTGTCCGGCACCTTCGGGTCACGGCAGGAGGAGGCGCAGCGGCTGGGCCGCGTGCTGCGGCCGAAGGCGGACGGCCACCAGGCGCACTTCTACTCCGTGGTCGCCCGCGACACCGTCGACCAGGACTTCGCGGCGCACCGCCAGCGGTTCCTGGCCGAGCAGGGGTACGCCTACCGGATCGTGGACGCGGAGGAACTCCTCGCCGAGAGCTGACCGGTCCGTCGTCGCACGTCACCCCTCGGGCAGGTGGAACACCAGCGCGAGGACGGCCAGCCAGGGCAGCAGCGACAGTCCGGCCAGCCAGAGGCGCGGCACCGTCCAGCGGCGGGTCCGGGGCAGCAGCCACGCGGCGGCGCAGGCGGCCACGCCGAGGAGACCGCCGAAGAGCAGGGTGCCGTGCACGACGTCGAGGGCGGTCGTCAGGGCCGGCGAGCAGTCGTCGGGGCCGCAGCTGTCCGTCGCCATGACGGAGAGCGCCCCGAACAGCAGCGCGAGCGGCGCCAGCACCGCCCCGAGCACGGTGGCCACGGCGGGCGCCACCCACGCGCGGGGGTCCCGCTCGGCCCGGTACCGCCGGTCCGGCGGGACGGCGGGTGCGGCGCTGTTCCGGTTCATACGGCCAGTGAAGCGGCCCCGGGGCGACAGGCGCACCGGGGCCGCTACTCATTCCGGCGGGCGTACGCGTACTCAGACGGTCCGCCCGCGGGGTCGTCCTCGTTCCGGGTCGCGGATGCCCCACTCGGGATCGCGGATGGCTCACCTCGGGTCGCGGGCGGCTCACTTCGGGTCGCGGGCGAACGAGGACGTCGACCAGACGTGGCCGAGCACCACCAGCACCGCGCACCAGGCCACGGCCAGCCACCCGTTGTGTCCGATCCCGAGGGAGAGGCCGCACGGGCGGGCGGGACCGCGTACACCCGCGGAACGAGCCGTCCCTCTCAGGCAGGACGGGGTCACCCCTAAGGGGTGGCCCCCGGGGCGCCCCCGATCGTGTCGAGGGCGGCCAGGTCCTCCTCGGTCAGGGTGAGGCCCGCGCCGGCGACGTTCTCCCGCAGGTGCGCCACCGACGACGTGCCCGGAATCAGCAGGATGTTCGGCGAGCGGTGCAGCAGCCAGGCGAGGGCGACCGCCATCGGCCGCACGCCGTGCCGGTCGGCCACCGCCGACAGCGTGGCCGACTGAAGGGGCGTGAACCCGCCGAGCGGGAAGTACGGCACGTACGCGACGCCCTGCTCCGCGAGCCGGTCGATCAGGTCGTCGTCCCGCCGGTGGGCGAGGTTGTAGAGGTTCTGCACGCAGACGAACGGCGCGATGGTCTCCGCCTCGGCGACCTGGGCGGCGGTCGCGTTGCTCAGGCCGAGGTGCCGGATCAGGCCCTCCTGCTGCAGTTCGACGAGGGTCTCGTACGCCTTCGCCGGCGAACCCGGCCGCGGTCCCGTGGCGTCGCCGAGCCGCAGGTTGACCAGGTCCAGGGTGTCGACGCCGAGGGTCTCCAGGTTCTCGTGGACGGCGCGGCGCAGGTCGTCGGGCTCGCGGGCCGGGGGCCAGCCGCCGTCGGCGTCCCGGCGCGCGCCCACCTTGGTGACGACGTGCAGCGTCTGCGGGTACGGGTGCAGGGCCTCGTGGATCAGCCGGTTGGTGACGTGCGGGCCGTAGGCGTCGGCGGTGTCGATGTGGGTGATGCCGAGGCGCACGGCCTCGCGCAGCACGGCGAGGGCGCCCTCGTGGTCGGCCGGCGGGCCCATCACGCCGGGCCCCGCGAGCTGCATGGCGCCGTACCCGAAGCGGGTGACGGTCAGGTCTCCCATCGTCCAGGTGCCGCCGGGGAGGGTGGTCGGGTCCGTGGTTGTGGTGCGCGATGTGGTCATGTCCCCACGGTCCGCCGCGGGCGGCGGTCCGCCCAGTTCCCCGCCGATCCTGGGAGTGACGGGACCAGGATCGGAACGCTCCGCCCCCTTACGCTGGAACGCATGTCTGAGGAGAACCGGCTCGGCGACTATCTCCGGGCGCGCCGCGAGCAGGTGACCCCGGCCGACCTGGGACTGCCGTCCCACGGCGTACGCAGGGTGCCCGGACTGCGCCGCGAGGAGGTCGCCCTGCTCGCGGGCATCAGCTCCGACTACTACCTGCGGCTCGAGCAGGGCCGCGACCGCAATCCGTCCCCGCAGGTCCTCGACGCGCTCGCCCGGGTGCTGCTGCTCGACGACACCGCCACGGCGTACCTCCACCAGCTCGCCGCGCCCCGGCCGCGTGCCCGGCGCCGGCCGTCCCGGCGGCCCACCGTCCCGCCGGCCACGGCGCACCTGCTGGAGTCGATCGGCCTGCCGGCGTTCGTGACGGACCGGACCCTCGACGTGATCGCGGTGAACCCGCTGGCCGCCGCGCTGGTGCCGACCGTGCGGGTGGGGGAGAACCGGCTGCGGTCGTTCTTCCTCGACCCGGCCGAGCGGGATCTGCACGCGGACTGGCCGGCCACGGCCGCGCAGTGCGTCGCCGTGTTCCGGAAGCGGCTGGGGCCGGACGCGGACGATCCGCGGGTGGTGCGGCTCGTCGGCGAACTCTCGCTGGCGAGCGCGGAGTTCCGGAAGGTGTGGGCCCGGCACGACGTGCGGCCGGTCGTGGACAAGCCGATCCGGATGAACCATCCGCAGGTCGGCGAGCTGAGCCTCACCCTGTCCAAACTGGACGTCGACGGCCCGGACGGGCTGATGCTCGCGGCGTACCACGCGGCGCCGGGCAGCGAGGACGCGGAACGGCTGGCGCTGCTGGCGTCCCTGACGACGGGGCCGGCGCGCACGACGGGACCGGCCCGGCGCGGGGCGTCCGGCGCGGACCGCCGTCCGGGTCGCGCCGAAAACGGTTTGGACCGCCCCCGCCCCACGACCTAGAATCTCCGCTCTCTTCCCGCCTCCCTCACGGAGCGCCGCCGTCCGGACGGAAACCGGCCGGCATTCCTTCCTCGCCGCACACCCGCAGCAGGTCTTTCGGAGGCACCCCCTTGTCCGCGTCCACGCCCGTAGACGAGCCCGTGAACGACCCCGTGGCCGGTCCCACCGCCCCGGCCGACGGCCCCCTCGCCCGCGAACGCGCCCACCTCACCGCGTCCCGCTCCGCCCTGCGCGCCATGCGGGAGGACGTGGAGGCGCTCGACATCCGCGACGTCACGGCCAACTGGGTGAACGCGGAGGTGCTGCAGCACCAGATCGAGGAGCGGATCAAGGCGCTGGCCGACCTCAGCGACACCCCGCTGTTCTTCGGCCGCCTCGACTACCTGCACGCGCCGGGCGCGGAGCGGGCCGGGGGCGCGGAGCGGGCCGGGGGCGCGGAGCGGGAACGCTTCTACATCGGGCGCCGGCATGTGCACGACGCGGACGGCGATCCGATGGTGATCGACTGGCGTGCGCCGGTGTCGCAGCCGTTCTACCGGGCGTCCAAGAAGGACCCGATGGACATCGGGCTGCGCCGCCGCTTCGGCTACACCGGCGGCGACCTCACCGCGTACGAGGACGAGCACCTCTCCGACCCGGCCGAGGCGGCGACCACCAGCAAGCTGCTCCAGCAGGAGATCGAGCGCCCGCGCGTCGGCCCGATGCGCGACATCGTCGCCACCATCCAGCCGGAGCAGGACGAGATCGTACGGTCCGGGCTGTCGGGCAGCGTGTGCGTGCAGGGCGGTCCCGGCACGGGCAAGACGGCCGTCGGCCTGCACCGGGTCGCGTACCTCCTCTACGCCCACCGCGAGCGCCTGGCCCGTACGGGCACCCTGGTCGTCGGACCGAACCGCTCCTTCCTGCACTACATCGAGCAGGTGCTGCCCGCGCTGGGCGAACTCACCGTCGCCCAGGCCACGGTGGACGACCTGGTGGCGCACGTGGAAGTACGCGGGACGGACGACGCGACGGCGGCGACCGTCAAGGGCGACGCGCGCATGGCGGAGGTCCTGCGCAGAGCCCTCTACTCCCACGTCACGATGCCGGCGGAACCGGTCGTGGTCGTGCGCGGCTCCCGCCGCTGGCGCGTTCCGGCGTACGAAGTCGAGGAGATCGTGCGGCAGTTGCTCGACCGGGACATCCGCTACGGCGCCGCCCGTGAGGCGCTGCCGCAGCGGATCGCGCACGCGGTGCTGGTGCGGATGGAGCGGTCGGGCGAGGCGCCGGACGACCGGGTGCAGGACGCGGTGGCGCGCAACGCGGCGGTGAGGGCCGCGGTGAAGGCGGTGTGGCCGGCCGTGGACCCGGCGAAGCTGGTGCTGCGGCTGCTGGGGGACGCGGAGTTCCTGGCGGAGCACGCGGAGGGGCTGCTCGACGAGCAGGAGCAGAAAGCGATCCTCCGGGCGAAGCCGGCGCGTTCGGTGAAGTCGGCGAAATGGTCGGCCGCGGACGCGGTGCTGATCGACGAGGCGGCGGACCTGATCCAGCGCACGCCCTCGCTGGGGCACGTGGTGCTGGACGAGGCGCAGGACCTCTCCCCCATGCAGTACCGGGCGGTGGGGCGGCGCTGCACGACCGGCTCGGCGACCGTGCTGGGCGACCTGGCGCAGGGCACCACCCCGTGGGCGACGCGCAGTTGGGAGGAGGCACTGACCCACCTGGGCAAGCCGGACGCGGTGGTCGAGGAGCTGACGGCGGGCTTCCGTGTCCCCACGGACGTCATCACGTACGCCTCCCGCCTGCTCCCGCACATCGCCCCGGGCCTCACCCCGGTCGCGTCGATCCGGGAGAACCCGGGCTTCTTCGAGGTACGCCGCTGCGAGGGCGGCCCGGACGACGTGGTGGCCGCGTGCCGCGAACTGCTGTCCCGCGAAGGCTCGGTGGGCCTGATCGCGGCGGACCCGCGCATCCCGGACCTGACCGAGGCACTCAGGTCGGCGGGCCTGCCCCACGTCGCCCCCGGCGAGGAAACGACGGCCACCACCCGCCTCACCCTGGTCCCGGCTTCCCTGGCGAAGGGTCTGGAGTACGACTACGTCCTCCTGGACGAACCCCAGGCGGTGGTCGACGCGGAACCCGACGAACGCACGGGCCTCCGCCGCCTCTACGTCACCCTGACCCGAGCGGTGTCGGGCTTGGTCATCACCCACTCGGCACCGCTGCCGGCGCAGTTGACGTGAGCAGCCCGCCCTCAGCGGGCAGTCGTGCCTCCCCCCGGTGCTCCGGGCTCCGGGAGGCGCAGCCAGGCGGTACGGGTGGGCGCGGACGGCACTCGCGAACGCCGCCCGGCCCGGCGCCAGAAGGGCCTCAGCTCCCCAGCGCCCCCCGCCACCGCGCCACGGTCTCCGCCGACACCGGCCCGCTCCAGCCCTCCGGCCGGGCGGCCCCGCCGATGTGGAAGGCGTCCACCCCCGCGTCCAGCAGCCCCGGTACGTGTTCCAGCCGCAGGCCGCCGCCGACCAGCAGTTGCTGGCCGTACCCGGGCTCGCCGCGCCGGCCCGCCTCCGCGCACAGGACGGGCAGGCCCGTGTCCACGCCCTCCGCCGAGCCGGCGGTCAGGTAGGTGTCCAGGCCGGGGAAGTCCGCGAGCTGCTTGCGCACCGCGTCGCGGTCCGCCGCGTGGTCGATGGCACGGTGGAACGTCCACCGGCACCCCTCCAGCTCGCCCGCGACCCGCTCCACCGCCGCCAGGTCCACCTGGCCGTCCGCGTCGAGGAAGCCGAGGACGAACTCCTCCGCCCCCGCCTCCCGCATCTCGCACGCCGCCGCGGCCAGCCGGTCCACCGCGCCCGCCGCGAAGCCGTCCGCCAGCCGCAGCATGACCCGGACCGGGATGTCCACGGCGGCGCGGATCGCCGTCACCGTCGCCGCGGCCGGTGTCAGGCCGTCCGCCGCCATGTCGGTGACCAGCTCGAGACGGTCCGCCCCTCCCGCCTGGGCGGCGACGGCGTCCTCGACGTCGAGGGCGATCACCTCCAGCACTGCACGCTTGCTCATGGGGCCCCATTCGTCGGTTCGGAACGACTCCTACAGGTCTAGTCCAATCTAAGCCTACGCTCGGCCCCCGACCTGCGGTTCACCCACCCGCCGACCGCGCCCGGTCACTCAGCCGTCCGGTCCGCTCAGCCGAAGATGTTCAGCTCCGCCGCCTCCACCCCCGCCAGCTCGTACGGCACCCCGTCCGCCGGGCGTCCCGCGTACAGCCGCATCAGCGTCGGCCCGTCCCCGATGAAGCGCGCCGGGGGCCGCTCCCCGGAGACGTCGCCCAGCCGCACCGGCTCGTCCACGTCGTCCAGGTCGGCGTGCAGCGGCAGGTGCCCCCGCGCACGGGTGACCTGCGCCAGCAGGGCGAGCGCGGACGGCAGCCCCGCGCCCGCGTACGCCCCCGGCTCCCCGAGTGCGACGCGCACGTCCCCGGCGTGCACCCACTCGCCGAGCGCCACCGCGTCCAGCGGTCCGTCCGCCTTCGCGATGACCGGCCCGGCCTCGGTCATGCCGCGTTCCAGTTCGTCGAGGATCCGGGCGTTGCTCCAGCCGGCCCGCTCGTCGATGTCCCGCTGGTTGCTCGCGGGCGAGAACACGTCCTTGTCGTACCGGCTCTCCACCACCCGGGACAGCGCCGCCGCGCAGTGCGCCAGCACGTCCCGCACCGTCCAGCCCGGACACGCCGTCACCGGCAGCACGAAGTCGCCCTCGTCCCTCCCCCGCAACAGCGGGAGCAGCACGTCCCGCTCGACGCTCAGCAGCCGTCCCGGCAGTTCGGGGTCCCGTACCTCGTGCACATCCGCAGGAGTCGTCATGCCGTCCACGCTAGGCCCTGCGCCACCGCCGAGACGGGAATCGCCCGGGAACGGCCGCGGGAGTCACCCCGGCCCGCACCGGTCACGAGCGGGCGGACGGGACCGTGAGAGCCGCGAGTTCACCGAGGAGCCGGGCCGCCGGCGCCGGGTCCACCAGCCACTTCAGGTGGCTGCTCGGGAGGGTGCGGACGTCGTACGGGTTGTCCGGCGTCAGCTCGTCGCCCTCGCGGATCAGCCGGTCCTGCAGAGCGAGCGGCATGCTCGCGTCGTCGGCCAGCCGGACGAAGGTCTTCGGGATCCTGCCCCAGGTCGCGGCCTGCGCCCGGTCGGCGGAGGTGCCGACGTCCAGGTTCTCGTCGGGCTGGAAGGTGCTGAGGAAGGCCAGGAGCTCCTCGTCGGTGCCGTCGGCGAGGAAGGCCGCCTTGAACGCCGCGAGGGCGGCCGGGTCCGCGGTGCGGAAGTTGACCCGGAGCAGGCCGAGTTCGGCGGGGTTCCCGGCTGCCGCCAGGGCCAGGGAGGCCGCGTCCACCTCGGCCATCTCCGGCTCGGCGTAGTAGTCGCCCGCGTCGAGCGCGACCGGGCACCAGGCCGCGACGTAGACGATGCGGTCGATCAGGTCGGGCCGCGCGTTGGCCGCCGCGGTGGCCGTGACGCCGCCGCGGCTGTGGGCGACGAGGACCACCGGGCCGTTCCGCTTCGCCCGCTCCAGGATCCCGATCAGGTGCGCGGCGTTGTCGGCCAGCGTGACGCCCTTGATCACGCCGGGCGCGGTGGCGAGCCCTTCGGGGTCCTGCGGCGCCTGGTAGGCGCGGGTGTAGGTGGCTCCGAAGCCGTGGCCGGGCAGGTCGACGGCGACCGAACGGTGCCCGAGGAGGCCGAGTTCGGCCTGGAGCGGCGCGAAGGAGAAGGAGTTGGCGAAGGCCCCGTGGACCAGCACGAACGTCGGTTGCACCTGGCTGCTCACTTCTTGCGGTCTCCTTCAGGTCGGGGCCCGCGCGGCGTGCCCCGGCGAGGAGCCGCCGGGGTGGTGTGCGGGCGGCGATCCGCGCTCCGGCGGGTCACACTACTCAGTGGAAGATCGTCCGCACCAGCAGTTATCAGCCCTTCCGCTTGTGTACGCCGCCCTGACGTGCGGGCGGGGACGCCCCGCCGAGCGGGAACGCACGTCGGCCGGCGCACTGCAACGTGCTCGGCACGCCGCCGGCGTCCGCCTGTCGCGCGGGAAGGACGACCACCCCGGCCGTGACGTGCTTCCCCGGTCCGCACATGCGTTCCGGCTCACCCAGGGGGACCACGACGGGGCCGGAGGCGGGCGTTCCCGCCCGGCGGCGCCCCCCGGGGAGCCGCCGGGCGGGAGGCCGGACGCACGGCGCCGCAGCCCCCGTGCGAGGGCTGCGGCGCCGGGCCGTCCGGGTCTCCCGGCGCGTCGGGAGACCCGGACCGCCGGGTCAGTGCGCCAGCGCGGGCTCCGCGCCGTCCACGTCGTCGGCGTCGTCCTTCTTCGGGGCGCCGGCGGTGGCGCCGTCATCGGGCGTGCCGGAGCCGGCGTCGCCGGAGGCGGCCGGCGGGTGCGGCGCCTTCTTCTCCCGGCGGGCCAGCCACAGGTCCACCAGGAACTGCAGGACCAGTCCGGCCCCGCCCCAGACGGCGACGGTCAGGAGGTTGCCGCCGATGCCGTGACCGTCGAAGTAGACCAGCGAGCGGACGGTGTCCACGGCGGCCGGCAGCGGCAGGACGTCCTGGAGGGGGCGGAACACGTCCGGCACCATGTAGACGGACATGCCGCCGCCCGAGGCGGGAACGCCGGCGAGCATCAGGACCAGCATCACGGGGACGATGGCGGCGAGGCCGAACGTCCGGGTGAAGACGCCGGTCACCAGGGAGACGCAGAAGATGGTGGCCGCGCCGAAGCCGATCATCTCCGGGGCGTGGCCGTTGACGGCTCCGATCAGGACGTCGAAGAGGAACCACAGCCACAGCGCCATGCCGGCCGCCCAGCCGGCGAGCTTCACCACGAAGTGACGCAGCCGCGTCAGCTCCGGCGCCCCGCCGCGCAGCACCGCCATGATCAGGAAGCCCGCCATGATCCACGACATGCCGACGTACATGCTGTTGCTGCCCATGGTGTCGTTCTCGGTCAGCGGCTTGACGTCGGTCAGTTCCAGGGGGACCTTCTGGCCGGCGGCCACCTGCTGGAACACCGCCCGCAGCGCCGTCTGCTGGCTGGATCCGGCCGCCGAGGAGCTGTAGAGAACGGCCGGGTCGTCCGCCGTGGCCGGCAGGACGTAGGCGCCGACGATCTCCTGCTCGAGGATCTGGTCCCTCGCCGCTTCGGCGGAGGTGCCGGTCCGGATGTCGAGCATGGCGCCGAGCTGCGGCTTCAGCCCTTCCGCCGTCCGCTCCGCCTGTGCGGCGTCGGCGGCGACCACCACCACGGGCATGTCATGGAGCTCCGGGCGGTGCATCGCGGCGCTCATGCTGCCGACCACGCCCACCAGAATGGCCAGCGGGAAGGCGATCGCGGCGAAGTAGCGGACCTTCGGCGACCGCACGGGTCCGCCGGCCAGCGCGGGCAGCGGGGTGCTCACGTCGTCGACCGGAGGCGCGGCCGGGATCACGGTCCCGGAGCGGCGCTCCTTCAGCAGCGCGAGCAGGAAGGCGACCACGATCCACACGGCCAGCGGCGTCAGGTAGCCGACGACGCCTCGGTCGTCGAAGTACAGCAGGGAGCGCAGGGCCTCACCCGCGGCGGGCAGGGGCAGCACCCCGTGCAGCCACTGGAAGAAGCCCGGCATGCTGTGGACCGGGAGCGCCAGGTTGGACGCGGGCATGCCGAAGACGACCCACAGCAGCATCCCGAACAGGACGGCCAGCGGCCCGACGAGCTTGGTGAAGAGGAGCTGCGTCATGCCGACCGCGCCGACGGCCAGCATGCCGACGCCGAGGAACTGCAGGTAGTGGCCGTCCACCGCTCCCACGACCGGACCGAGGATGATCCAGATGACGGTGCTGGTCACCGCCGCCCAGCCGATGAGGAGCGGGACGAACCGCCGCAGGGTCAGCAGGAACGGCAGGGACATCGTCAGCACGCTCAGCGGCACGTAGCCGGCCAGCATCATGCCCATGCCCGCGAAGAGGACCGCGACGCCCGACAGGTCGCCGTCGGGGAGCGGGGCCGCGTCCTTGGTGGTGATCTGCCACTGGTTCTCGGCGGCCACCGGAGTCAGCAGGTGCTGGACCGTGCTCGCCGCGGAGGCGCCCCCGGCCGAGGCCGTGTGGATCACGGCCTCGCCCCGGCCCCCCGCGGGTATCTCCAGGGCACCGGAGACCTCACGGTCCTCGATCAGGTCGAGCGCCTCGCCGGCGGTGGCGACCAGCCGCGGTTCGAGGGGGTCGCCCGGCAGGGAGTCCAGGGCGGCGACGGTCTTCTCCGCCACCTGCCCCGAGCCCACGACGGCCACCGGGACGTCCTTCGGGGCGGGCGCGTGCATGGTCCCGACGTAGGTCGCGTACATCATCGTCACCATCAGGAAGGGCATGGCGAAGAGGGCGACGTAGCGGCCGATCCGGGTCTTGCGGTCTTCCACCCGGGGCGCGCCGGGCAGGCCCGGGCCGCTGGTCGGGGCGGCGGCGGACCGGCCGGGTGAGGGGCCGCCGGCGGGCGGGGCGGGGGCGGAGGGTTCCACGAAGTCTGGCTCCTTGTCGGACTCGTCGTAGGCGGGCGGGGCCGGGGGAAGGCCGGTCGGCCGGCTCGGCCGCGGAGAGGTGCGGTGATCGCGGGCCCCGGGCCCGGCAGCGGACCGGACCCCAAAGCTAAGTCACACGACTTACGAACAGGGTTCTAATGTAAGTCATGTGCCTTACGTTCGCGGACGTGGGTTACGTTGGCGATTCCGCAGGGCGCGGTCAGCAGGAGATGACGACTACCGATGGCCAGATCAGAGGCGGCGCGCACCGCGCTGCTCGACGCCGCCGAACGCCTGTTCGTGCAGGTGGGCATGTCCCACGTCTCGGACCGCAAGATCGCCGAGATCGCGGGGAACACCAACCACTCGGCCGTGGGCTACTACTTCGGCGGCCGCGAGGGTCTGCTGCGTGCCCTGCTCACCCGTCATCTGAGGGACCTCGAGGAGCCCCGCCGGGCGATGTTCGAGCGCTCCGACTCACTCCTGGACGACGTACGCGCCCTCGTGGTGCCGGTGACCGACGCCCTCGCCGAGCTGCCGCAGCCGACCTGGCGGGCGCGGTTCGTCAGCCAGGCGATGCACGATCCCACCGCCACGCACCTGCTCCACGGCATGGCCGAGGACGCGCCGACCGCCACGCTGATCGTCCGGTCGGTGATCTCCCGCCTGGACCACCTGCCCCGGGAGATCGTCCGCGGCCGGGCGCTGCTGATGACCCGCGTCGTCATGACGTGCTGCGCCGACATGGAGGAGCGCGCCGAACGGGACGGCCGGACACCGCACTGGCACGCCGCCGGCGACTTCCTGTCGGACGCCCTCACCGGGATGCTGACGGCTCCGGTGAACAGGCGCCCGGCCGGGGCCGAGGGGGGACCCGTCTTCTGAGGCGCTTCCGGGGAGCCCGGGGAAGGAGCCGGGCCGCGACGTCCGTCCGACCCTGGCGCCGAGCGCCGGCCGCGGCCTCGTCCGCGTCGAGGTGACCGGCGCCCGGGACCGCCGGCCGCCCGCGGACGCGCCCCGCCCGCCCGCCGGTCCGGAGGCGGGGACCGGCGGGGGCTGCGGCTGGTGTCGCGGCCCGTGAGCCGGGTCCGCGTCGTGCCGCGCACGGACGGCGGGCCCGGGAAGACCGTGCGGGCGGAGCCGCTGCCGTGACGCCCGGGGCGCGGACCGGGAACAATGGGCTCATGGCCGACACCGAGGATCTCCGTGCCCGTTTCGTCCGTGCGCTGGAAGGGGTCCGGGGATCCGCGGAGGGTCCGGACCCGTTGCCGTACGCGGACCGTCTGATCGCGCGCTGGCAGGAGCCGCAGCGGCGGTACCACACGCTCGATCACCTCACCGCGGTCCTCGACCGCGTCGACGAGCTGGCGGACCACGCCGACGACCCCGACGTCGTACGGCTCGCCGCGTGGTTCCACGACGCCGTCTACCTGCCGGACCGGTCCGAGAACGAGGAGCGGTCCGCCCGTCTCGCCGAGCGCGCGCTGCCCGAGGCCGGGGTGTCGGCGGCGAAGACCGAGGAGGTGGCCCGGCTGGTGCGGCTCACCGTGACGCACGACCCCGCCGACGACGACCGCGACGGCCAGGTGCTGTGCGACGCCGACCTCGCGGTGCTCGCGTCCGCGCCGTCGGCGTACGCCGCCTACACCGCCGCGATCCGGGAGGAGTACCAGTTCGTGCCGAACGACGCCTTCCGCGAGGGCCGCGCCGACATCCTGCGTCGGCTCCTCGGCCTGCGCAGCGTGTTCCGCACCCCGTACGGCCAGGAGCACTGGGAGGCCACCGCCCGTTACAACCTGCGCGGCGAGCTGGACATGCTGTCGACCCCGCTGCCGCCCTCCGCCTAACCTCTCCCCATGCATGCCTCGGGAGCGGACCAGGTGGAGGCGGCCGTCGCGCACAGCGTGGCGGTCCTGGGGGCGGTCACCGGCCGGGACTGGACGAAGGTGCGGGCGGGCCGGCTGGAGTGGGACTGCCGGGAGACGGCGGAGCACGTCGCGGGCGACCTCATCGGGTACGCGACCCAGCTCACGGGCCGGGGCCGGCACGTGTACGCGTCGTTCGACTTCTCGCTGCGGGCCGACGCCGGCAACGACGGCGCCCTCCACGTGATCTCCGCCATGGGCGCCCTTCTCGCCGCCGCCGTCCGCACCACCCCCCGCTCCGTGCGCGCCTTCCACCCGTACCCGTTCCGGCACGCGAACCGTGAGGGTTTCGCCGCGATGGGCGTCGCCGAGGTGCTGCTGCACACGCACGACATGGCCGAGGGGCTGGGCATCGCGTACGAACCGCCCGACGGGCTCTGCGAGTTCGTGCTGACGCGGATCTTCCCGCACGTCCGGCCGGGGCCGTCGCCCTGGCCGACGCTGCTGTGGGCGACGGGCCGCGGCGAGCTGCCCGGGCGGGAGCCGGTCACCACCTGGCGCTGGTACAACAACCCGGTGCTGCGGTCGGAGCGGCTCGACCTGGAGGGCGTCACCCCGGCGGTCGCCGCGAGCCTGTCCCTCGCGGGCGACGGCGGTTTCACCTGGGCGGGCGGCGCGCCCGCCGACGGCACCCGGGTGGGCGCCGGGTTCGGCGTCACCCAGTACGAGGAGGGCGCGTACCGCCCGGAGTGGGGCATGTACGTGCTGGTCCGCCGGGAGGACGACCTCGCGGTGGGCGCGATGGGCTTCCACGGCGCGCCCGACGGCGACGGCCGGGTGGAGATCGGCTACGACCTCGTCGCGGAGGCGCGCGGGAACGGGTACGCGACCGAGGCGCTGCGCACCCTGTCGGCGTGGGCGCTCGGCCAGGACTCCGTGCACGCCGTGACGGCCGTCGTCGAGGAGGACAACGTGCCGTCGCGGAAGGTCGTCACCCGCGCCGGGTTCACCGAGGTGTCCCGGCAGGAGGGACGCATCACCTACGAACTGCGCGCCTGAGCCACGCATTGCGCCCTTGGCCCACGGACCGCGCCCCCGGCCCACGGACCGCGCGTCTGAGCAACGGACCGCGCCCCCGGCCCACGGCCCCGCCCCCGCCCCACGGACCGCGCCCCTGACCTACCCCGAACCGCCCGTCCGGTCCGCCCGCTTGCGCCGCCGCAGGCCCGCCCCGTGCAGCAGCCGCACCACCTCGCGGCTGCTGACCTCGACCGCGCCCGCGCGCACCGCGTCCGCGTACCGGTGCGCCGGGATGTCGTAGTGGTCGCGTTCGAAGGCACGGCGGGGCACGCCCAGACCGGCGGCGAAGAGGTGCAGCTCGGTGTAGGAGACGTCACTCACCAGGTGGGACCACAGGCGGCCGTGCCCCGGCCAGGCGGGCGGGTCGATGTACACGGTCACGACGAGGGGCCCGCCTCGCCCAGTCCGCCCACCGCCGCGACCTTCACGCCCGCCTTGTGGCACACCCAGTGCGGGTCGGGGCCCAGCTCCGGCTCGACCTCCAGCGCGTGCGGGCCGCCGCTGCCGCACACCGGGCACAGCGGCCAGCGTCCGTACCGCTCCAGCAGGGCGTCCTGCACGTCCTGCGCGACCAGCCCGGCCAGGAAGCTCGCGCCCTCCGGCCACTGCTCGACCCACCAGCGGCGGTGCGCGACGGAGTCCTCGACCAGGGACACCACGTCCGCCTCGGCGACCCCGCGCGCCACGAGATCGGCCAGCACGAGGGCCCGCGCCGCGTGCAACGCTTGTTCCAGGGGGCCGACCGGGGGGGTGCCGGGTTCACGCTCGGGGTGCATGTCCCCCATTGTGCGCACTCTTGACCGGAAGCCCGTGCCGAAAATATCTTTCATACCGTGACCCATGAAGTGAAGGAAATTTTCGGGAGCGCCGGCGCCTCACCCACTCCCCCCGCACCCGCCGCCCTCGCGGCCAAGGTGCGCACGCTGGCCCCGTCGATGACCCGCTCCATGCAGCGCGTCGCCGAGGCCGTCGCCGACGACCCGGCCGGCTGCGCGGCGCTCACGGTCACCGGCCTCGCCGAGCTGACCGGCACCAGCGAGGCCACCGTCGTCCGCACGGCCCGCCTGCTCGGCTACCCGGGCTACCGGGACCTGCGGCTCGCCCTGGCCGGCCTCGCCGCCCAGCAGCAGTCGGGACGCGCCCCCGCCATCACCACGGACATCGCGGTGGACGACCCCATCGCCGACGTCGTCGCCAAGCTCGCCTACGACGAGCAGCAGACCCTCGCCGACACCGCCGCCGGACTGGACACCGTCCAGCTCGCCGCCGCCGTGACCGCCCTCGCGGGCGCCCGCCGCACCGATGTGTACGGCGTCGGCGCGTCCGGGCTGGTCGCCCAGGATCTCACCCAGAAGCTGCTGCGCATAGGCCTGCTGGCGCACGCCCACAGCGATCCGCACCTCGCCGTCACCAACGCGGTGCAGCTGCGCGCCGGGGACGTGGCGATCGCCGTCACCCACTCCGGCACCACCGGCGACGTCATCGAGCCGCTCCGGGTGGCCTTCGAGCACGGGGCCACCACGGTCGCCGTCACCGGCCGCCCCGACAGCCCCGTCACGCAGTACGCCGACCACGTCCTGACCACGTCCACGGCCCGCGAGAGCGAGCTGCGCCCGGCCGCGATGTCCTCCCGTACGGGTCAACTGCTGGTCGTGGACTGCCTGTTCGTGGGCGTCGCCCAGCGCACCTACGAGGCGGCCGCGCCCGCCCTGTCGGCGTCGTACGAGGCGCTGGCGCACCGGCACCGGGCGACCCGCAAGGGCCCGTGAGGGAAGCACGCCCTCCCGGCCGCGCGCCCCGCGCACCCCCGTCGTACCCCGTCCGTGCCGTCCGGCCCGACCGAAAGAACACCGCCCATGACCTCCACCTCCCGCGACCGTGATCTGCGCTCCCAGCTCGAGACCCTGACCACCGAGGCGTTCCGGCCCGAGCTGGCGGAGGTCGACCGGCTGCCCACGCTCGAGATCGCACGGCTGATGAACGCCGAGGACGCCTCGGTCGCGGGCGCCGTGGCCGAGCAGGTGCCCGCCATCGCCGCCGCGATCGACGCCGTGGCGGAGCGGATGGCGCGCGGCGGGCGGCTGGTCTACGCGGGCGCGGGCACGGCGGGACGGCTGGGCGTGCTGGATGCCTCCGAGTGCCCGCCCACCTTCAACACCGACCCGGCGCGGGTCGTCGGCCTGATCGCGGGCGGCCCGGACGCCATGGTCAACCCGGCCGAGGGCGCCGAGGACTCCCCCGAGCTGGCCGAGTCCGACCTCGCCGCGCTCGGCGTCACCCCCGACGACACGGTGGTCGGCGTCTCCGCCTCCGGCCGCACCCCGTACGCGGTCGGCGCGGTCGCGTACGCCCGCGAGCGCGGGGCGCTCACGGTGGGGCTGTCGTGCAACCGGGGCAGCGCGCTCGCGGCGGCGGCCGAGCACGGCATCGAGGTGGTCGTGGGCCCGGAGTTCCTCACCGGCTCCACCCGCCTCAAGGCCGGCACGGCGCAGAAGCTCGTGCTGAACATGCTGTCGACGATCACGATGATCCGGCTGGGCAAGACGTACGGGAACCTGATGGTCGACGTGCGCGCCTCCAACGAGAAGCTGCGCGCCCGCTCCCGGCGGATCGTCGCCCAGGTGACGGGCGCCGGCGACGAAGCCGTGGAGCGTGCCCTCGCCACCACGGACGGCGAGGTCAAGAACGCCATCCTGGTGCTGCTGGCCGGGGTGGACGGGCCGACGGCCGCCCGGCTGCTGGACGAGGCCGACGGACATCTGCGGGCGGCGCTGGCGGCCGCGGGGAGCTGACCGTCCGGCGCTGGGATACTGGAGCGGTCCCCCACCCGGAGAATCCACCATGAACCACGCACAGCTCACCGCCCTCGGCCGGGCCCTGCGTGTGCTCGGTGAGCACGGCGAGGCGCTCTCCGCCGACACCCCGGACGCCCGGCTGCACGAGGTGCGGGCCGACCTGCGGCGGGCGCTGGACCTGCTGGAGGACAGCGTCACCACCGCCCCGCCCAGCACCCGCTGCGCCGAGCACCCCACGGGACCGGTCGACGAGAGCGCCCCGGACCTGTGCCTGCTCTGCGAGACCCGGCGCCGCGCCGCCCGCCGCGCCGAGTTCAACGGCCCGGCCCCGCAGGCCCGCCCCGCCGATCCCGCGCCCTCCCGGTACGGGGTGCGCGGCGACCGCCCGCAGCCGCAGCAGCGCTGGCTGCCGGAGATGTGGAACGGCCAGGCCTGGCAGCTGTGCGGCACCCCGCGCCGCGACCGCCGCGAGGCGGAACTCTTCGTCAAGGCCCAGCTCCGCGGCCCCCGCCCGGCGGTGGCCTACCGCGTCGTCCACGAGTTCACCGACTACGAGGTCCTGCGGATATGGGGCACCCCGGTGCGAATGGACATCGAGCCGATGGGCAATGTCTGAGGCGCGCGGGCCTCACGGCTCCCCGATCCGGAGCGGGGCCGGGCCGTCCCGGCACACCCACGGCCGGCACGGCCGCCAGGGCCACGCACGAAAAGGCGCGGCGCCCCTGGTGAGAGGGGTGCCGCGCCTCGGCTGCCCGGACCGGGCCCGGACTCAGCTCAGCGACGTCAGCGAGGACGCGTCGTACGACGTCAGCTCGTCGAAGCGGCCGGCCAGGACCTTGGCCGCCCACTCCGGGTCCTGGAGGACCGCGCGTCCCACCGCGACCAGGTCGAACTCGTCGCGCTCGAAGCGGTCGAGGAGGTCGTCGATGCCGCGCGTCGCGGCGCCCTCACCCAGGAAGGCGCGGCCGAACTCGCCGTCCAGGCCGACCGAGCCGACCGTGATGGCCGGCCTGCCGGTCAGCTTGCGGGCCCAGCCGGCCAGGTTGAGGTCGGAGCCGTCGAACTCGGGGAGCCAGTAGCGGCGCGTGGACGCGTGGAAGGCGTCGACGCCGGCCGTGGCGAGCGGGGTGAGGATCGCCTCCAGCTCCTGCGGGGTCTCGGCGAGCCGGGCGCCGTAGTGGTCGGCCTTCCACTGCGAGAAGCGGAGGACGACCGGGAAGCCGGGCGACACGGCCGCGCGCACGGCCTGCACGATCTCCACGGCGAACCGGGTGCGGGCCACCGGGTCGCCGCCGTAGGCGTCGGTGCGGCGGTTGGTGCCCGCCCACAGGAACTGGTCGATGAGGTAGCCGTGGGCGCCGTGCAGCTCCACGCCGTCGAAGCCGATGCGCTCCGCCGCGGCCGCCGCCTCGGCGAACGCGGCCACGACGGCGTCGATGTCGGCCCGGGTCATGGCCCGGCCGCCCTCGGAGCCGTCCAGGCGCAGTCCCGACGGACCGACCGCCGGCGCCTGCGGGAAGGGCGGCTGTCCCTCCTCGCGGACCATGCCGACGTGCCACAGCTGAGGCATGATGCGGCCCCCCGCGGCGTGCACGGCCTCCGCGACCTTCGCCCAGCCGGCGAGCTGCTCCTCCCCGTGGAACCGGGGGATGCGGTCGCTGACACCGGCGGACGGGTGGTCGACGTACGTGCCCTCGGTGACGATCAGCCCGACCCCGGCGGCGGCCCGCCGGGCGTAGTACGACGCGACGTCCTCCCCCGGCACCCCGCCCGGCGAGAACTGACGGGTCATGGGCGCCATGACGATGCGGTTGGGCACGGTCAGCCCGTTGAGGGCGACCGGCCGGGCCAGGACCTCGGCGGCACGTCCGGTGGCCTCGGAGGCGGTGACGGTCATCAGAGAGACTCCTCGAGCATACTGAACGGTATGTGTACGTGCATGCAACGCTCATCTCGTCGAACCGGCGCGAGGCGGCGGGCATTCCCGCCCCTCCCCCGCCCGCCCCTGTGACGCCCGTCACCCGTGAGGCCCTCTGCGGGACCCGGACACGCCGGAGGGCGGCACCCCCCGCACGGGGGGTGCCGCCCTCCGGACCGTCGGACGGGTCCGAACCTGACGGATCAGGCTCAGAAGTCCATGTCACCGCCCGGCATGCCGCCGCCGGCCGGGGCCGCGGCCTTCTCCGGCTTGTCGGCGATGACGGCCTCGGTGGTGAGGAACAGCGCGGCGATCGACGCGGCGTTCTGCAGCGCGGAGCGCGTCACCTTGGCCGGGTCGATGATGCCTTCCTTGACCAGGTCGACGTACTCGCCGGTCGCGGCGTTCAGGCCGTGGCCCGGGGTCAGGTTGCGCACCTTCTCCACCACGACGCCGCCCTCGAGGCCGGCGTTGACGGCGATCTGCTTCAGCGGGGCCTCCAGGGCGATGCGCACGGCGTTGGCGCCGGTCGCCTCGTCACCCTCGAGCTCCAGCTTCTCGAACACCTGGGAGGCCTGCAGCAGGGCCACGCCACCACCGGCGACGATGCCCTCCTCGACGGCCGCCTTGGCGTTGCGCACGGCGTCCTCGATGCGGTGCTTGCGCTCCTTGAGCTCCACCTCGGTGGCGGCGCCGGCCTTGATGACGGCCACACCGCCGGCGAGCTTCGCCAGGCGCTCCTGCAGCTTCTCGCGGTCGTAGTCCGAGTCGCTGTTCTCGATCTCGGCGCGGATCTGGTTCACGCGGCCCTGGACCTGGTCGGCGGAGCCGGCGCCGTCGACGATGGTGGTCTCGTCCTTGGTGATGACCACCTTGCGGGCCTTGCCCAGCAGGTCGAGGGTGGCGTTCTCCAGCTTGAGGCCGACCTCCTCGGAGATGACCTCGCCGCCCGTGAGGATGGCGATGTCGCCGAGCATGGCCTTGCGGCGGTCGCCGAAGCCCGGGGCCTTGACGGCGACGGACTTGAAGGTGCCGCGGATCTTGTTGACCACCAGGGTGGACAGGGCCTCGCCCTCGACGTCCTCGGCGATGATCAGCAGCGGCTTGCCCGACTGCATGACCTTCTCCAGGAGCGGGAGCAGGTCCTTGACGTTGGAGATCTTGGAGTTCGCGATCAGGATGTACGGGTCGTCGAGGACGGCCTCCATACGCTCCATGTCGGTGGCGAAGTACGCCGAGATGTAGCCCTTGTCGAAGCGCATACCCTCGGTGAGCTCCAGCTCCAGACCGAAGGTCTGGGACTCCTCGACGGTGATGACGCCTTCCTTGCCGACCTTGTCCATGGCCTCGGCGATGAGCTCGCCGATCTGGGTGTCGGCGGCGGAGATGGAGGCCGTGGAAGCGATCTGCTCCTTGGTCTCGACGTCCTTCGCCTGCTCCAGCAGAGCGGCGGAGACCGACTCGACGGCCTTCTCGATGCCGCGCTTCAGGGCCATCGGGTTGGCGCCGGCGGCGACGTTGCGCAGGCCCTCCTTGACCAGGGCCTGGGCGAGAACGGTCGCGGTGGTCGTACCGTCACCGGCGACGTCGTCCGTCTTCTTGGCGACTTCCTTGACCAGCTCGGCGCCGATCTTCTCGTACGGGTCCTCGAGCTCGATCTCCTTGGCGATGGAGACACCATCGTTGGTGATCGTGGGGGCGCCCCACTTCTTCTCGAGGACGACGTTGCGGCCCTTGGGGCCGAGCGTCACCTTCACGGCGTCCGCGAGCTGGTTCATGCCGCGCTCGAGGCCGCGCCGCGCCTCCTCGTCGAACGCGATGATCTTGGCCATGTGAAGTGGTCCCTCCAGGACTGGGGGTGATTCCTTCGGACCGCGCCCGCGCCCGCGACGGACGGCTCGCCGGCCGTGTGGTTCCTTGCCCCACGTGACCTGGCGGGCCTCACCGACCCGGTCCTTCGTTGTCACTCTCACCTTCAGAGTGCTAACGCCAATGATTAGCACTCGACCCCCGAGAGTGCAAGGCGCGCTCGCGAAGCGAGTGCTCGTTGAGGGGTGGCGGTCGGGTGACGGGAGGGCGCAAGGCGCGCTCGCGAAGCGAGTGCTCGTTGAGGGGTGGCGGTCGGGTGACGGGAGGGCGCAAGGCGCGCTCGCGAAGCGAGTGCTCGTTGAGGG